>JBKDUK010000124.1:0-8185 GCA_046339535.1 Planctomycetaceae bacterium
CCGCGCCGCCAGGTGCGCGGCTCTCGAGGGGGGGACCGGTCTGCTTGCCGGCATCGTTTCGTTCCGGTTTTTTGTGGTGGGCGGGGGGCACCCCAGGCCCGTTGGCAGGCCCGGCAGACGGGACCAGCCGCCCGGGGGCACTCCTTTCGACGGGGGCACCCTTGGCTTCCGGGGGGCGAGAAATGACCCACACTGCGGGGGATGGCGGTCCAGGCTGGTCAAAACCTCGACCCACGCACTTTTGCGATCCTACTCCAGTCCACTACCATATCCCAGCGAGATGTTCCTTCCGACCTGTTCCTGATTCCCCGGCCCAGTTGTGACGCGACAGACCTCTCTTTCCGCAGCCTACCGTTCCGGACAGTTCGCCATTTCGTTTGAGATCTTCCCGCCCAAGACGGCCGAGGGAGATGATGCTTTGTGGACCAACGTGGCTCCGCTGGCGGCATTCCGCCCGACCTTCATCTCGTGCACCTATGGGGCGGGGGGGAGCACGCGGGGCCGGACGCTGGAGCTGTGCGAACAGATCACCCAGCGGTTTGACGTTCCCGCCACCGCGCACTTCACCTGTCTGGGGGGGACGGTGGATGAACTGCGGGAGTGGCTGACTTGGGCTGGTCAGCATGGTGTGCGGAACATCATGGCGTTGCGGGGTGACGCTCCCGCAGGCCAGGCCGACTGGCAGCAGGTGGATGGCGGGCTGCGCTACGCCAACGAACTGGTCGAACTGATTCACCGGGAGTTTCCCCAGTTTGGGATTGGGGTGGCTGGCTATCCGGAAAAGCATCCGCAGGCGCCGTCGCTCGAGGTCGACATCTCGAACCTGAAGCGGAAGGTCGACGCGGGGGCCGACGCGATCTTCACCCAGCTTTTCTATGTAAACGACGCCTTCTACCGGTTCCGCGACCGGTGCGAAAAGGCGGGCATCCGGGTGCCGATTGTTCCCGGAGTGATGCCCATCCTGAACTTCGCGCAGATCCAGCGGATCACGTCGCTGTGTGGTGCCGAGTTGCCCGCTGACCTGTCACGCCGGCTGTCGGAAGTGCAGGACGACAAAGACGCCCAGTTCGAAATTGGGGTCGAATTTGCCGCCGAGCAATCGCTCGACCTGCGCAGCCACGGGGCCCCGGGAATTCACTTCTATGTGCTCAACCGGTCGACCGCCTGCGAGCGGATTCTGGGGGCGTTGGGACTGACGCCGTTGGTCGGGGTTTAGATTGGCGACGGCGTCTGGGGGCGGGAGTGGGCTCGGCCGCGGTCTTCAGACGATAGATCCAGGCGTTCCCCTGTTTTCCCGCCACCTCGGCGGCGTTCGTCTGCCGCAGGCAATACGCCGCCCGCTGGGCCAGCCAGCGCGGGATCTGGGCGGTGCGGGCCAGGTCGGCGGTCGTGAACTCGGCAGGGAGTTCCGGCGGCAGCAGGGCGACAAGGTCGGCGGTGGTGCAGAGTGACCGGCACTCGATGACGGCGGTCAGCGAGCGGTCGCACACCCGGTAATTCCGGCCCCAGCGCCGGCGATTGGCATGCGGCTGCCGCACCTCGAGCTGTTCGGTCAGCAGAATGTCGAGCGTCAGGCGGGGGTGGGGGAACACAGTCACAAAATGCACCAGGTCGTCAAACAGGTGCAGCCAGCCTTCGTGACGCGGACTGAGTCGGCCCCGGGTCTCGGCAGTGCTCCCGCGCTCGCCGGTGACAATCCGCCGGTTGAGTGCCAGCGGCTTGACGATGCGGACGGAATGGCTGGCCAGCAGTCGGCGGGTTTTGTCGCGCAGTGCTCCCAGTGACGCGGCCTGGATCTCGATCAGTTCGCCATCGCGTACGGCATCGATCCGAAACTCCCCCAGCTTGACTTCCTGGGGGGTGCCGTCCGGGGCGTAGAACTGCTTGAGCTGGCGGTGCAGGGTCGTCTCCATGACGTCGGGGATGGTACCGCCCGGGCCCCGGGGAGTCTGCGCCGGTTTGAGACAGGGGGACGGGGTGCTGCCATGGCGTGCGGAGAGGCTCCGGGACTGGTCCGAAACACGACCCTGTGTCAACGGCCGAAACGGAGCCGTTCGAACGCCCCGCTGTTCAACAGGCAGCTCGCGGGGCCGGTGAGCCGCACGATGCCCGGGTGATGCAGTTGGGCGGCAGCGGCGACGCGATCGGCGGGACTGGGGTGAGTATCCCACCACGAGGCGCTCTGCGGGGCCAGGAGCCGCCCCACCTGACGCTGACCGCGGTCGTCGAGAGCGGCGGCGTGGGCCACCACTTCGCGGCTGTACTTCGCCGGGGTGAGGTCGGTGGGCAGATCCCGCATCAGCAACCTGAGAAATCGCTCTTCGGCCACATGCAGTTCCGCCAGCCGCCGGGTCGTCACCGCGAACTGGGCCGAACCTGCGAGCTGGATCTCGTAGCGGTCGGCATCAAACTCCTGGCGACGCGTCAGGAACCGGCTCATGGAAAACGCCGCGGCCGTCAGTACCAGCAGATACATCCGTCCCAGCAACATCGTTCCGCGGATG
This sequence comes from Planctomycetaceae bacterium, assembly GCA_046339535.1. GTDB lineage: Bacteria > Planctomycetota > Planctomycetia > Planctomycetales > Planctomycetaceae > UBA10511. Next base: position 2,505 of record JBKDUK010000124.1, read on the forward strand.
ACGACGGACAGCACCATGGCCGCCCGGCCGCTGTCGGGGTCAATCTCGCCCACCGAATCGGTGACGATCTCGGTGTGCACCACTCCCTCCAGCAGCCAGTTGGTCACACGCCGCACGAACGAGGAAATCCAGGAGGCTCCCGTCTGACTGAAATGCCCCAACTCATGGGCGATGACCCCCGCCATCGATCGCAGGTCGAGCGCGAGAAACAGCGGGCCACCCAGTGACAAGCGCAGTTCTCTTCCCTGCCGGATGGCGGCGGCATTGGCCTGCGGCTGCAGATGAATCTGTTGGGGGATGGGGGCCCCCACCTGTCGGGCGATGGCCGCCACGAAGGCATGCAGTACCGGATGCTCGGCGGGGCGCAATTGCAGGGGGATCCGGACTTTTCCAGACCAGCGAAACAGCGGCCGTACCAGGGCGTAGAGGAACCCCAGCAAGGCCACTCCGATCCCGAGATGCAGCACCCCACCCCACAGCAAAAGCTGCACCGGAACATCCCGGTCATCGGGCAACAGGTGCGTGAAATACCACCACACTCCGAGGGGAATTGCCACGATGGTGGCCGCGTAGACCAGCAACAGCAGACACAACCCCACCGCGGCTCCCAACGCCGCCAGCCGATATCCCCAGGTGGGACGGCGCTGCACCACCTGTCCCTGGAAGCCCGCCAGCAGTTGCCGGATCAGCTCGGATGATTCAGCCGGGGTCAGGTCCTGTGGTCTGGGGGCCGGGGGAAGCCGTCTGGTCTCGGGCGGCTCGGGTGTCGGTTCGGGTTCGGGGGGCCGGAGGACTCCATACGTGTCGTCGGTGGTGCATTCGGCCGGTGGAGCGACCCGAGACCCGCTGTCGGTATCGGGGGGAGAAGCAGCGGGGGCAGCGCTGGGCGGGGCGGGGGATGGTTCCTTGGCCACGGGGGTGGCAACGGGAGGGGAAAAGACCTGTTGGCAACGGGGACAAGTCACGTTCGTGGGGACCTGGTTTCCCGTCAGTTTGAGCCGCGCCTGGCAGGCAGGACAGATCAATTTGGTCGACATAACACTCTGCCGGTCGATCTGAAGCGTTGCGGATGCACTGGTCTCTGCCCCAGGGAGGGGACCTGCCGCAGGTGCCACCCGGCCTGGGGACCCCGGCCGGCAAACTGCCAGAGCAGGATGAGCCAGATGGACCAATCGACCCATCGTATTCCGGGTCGGGTTTCGAGGAAACCCGAGTACTGGAGTTTTTGTGACCGCGTCTCAGGCGGTTGCCGGACTGCGTGCGTGTGGTCAGCAACACACCGTGGCCCTTTCCTGGGTCCGTGGCGGCGATCTTCCGGGGGCGGTACGATCGGAAGTGAGGCCGTCGTTGTCTCTTCAACAGGCTGTCACCAGCGTGCTTTGACCGGGGGAATCTCACGTGTTGCGTCTGCTGTGTCTGTGTGGCCTGGGGCTCTGGCTGGGACTGGGAGCATGGCTGGAGAAGGAGGCGGCTGCGCGTCCTCCGAACATTGTGTTCATCTTTTCGGACGATCTCACCTGCCAGGCGATCAGCAGTTATGGCGATGAGCGCCGGTTGCTGCAGACGCCGCACATGGACCGGCTGGCCCGCGAGGGAATCCGGTTTGACCGTTGCCTGGTCACCAACTCGATCTGTGGTCCCAGCCGGGCCACGGTGCTGACGGGGAAATACTCGCATCGGAACGGCTTCTACAACAACAGCAACAGCCGGTTCGATGGGTCGCAGACCACCTTTCCCAAGCTGTTGCAGGCGAATGGTTACCAGACGGCCCTCATTGGAAAGTGGCACCTGGTGAGTGAGCCGACCGGGGGCGATCTCTGGCAGATCCTGCCCGGCCAGGGGATTTACTACAACCCGCCGATGCGCCGCAACGGGCAGGCGGTGCAGACGCAGGGTTACACGACCGATGTGCTGACCGACCTCTCACTCGACTGGCTGCGGCAACGCGATCCCGGCAAGCCCTTTCTGCTGATGTGCCAGCACAAAGCGCCGCATCGCGAATGGTCCCCCGCGCTGCGGCACCTGGGCTGGGACGAGGACCGCCAGTATCCGGAGCCACCCACCCTGTTCGAAGATCTGGCGAACCGCCCCCGGGCGGTGCGCGATCACGACATGGGCATCGCCACCAGCTTTTCCGACCTGGATGTCAAACTGCGGACCCCGGGCAACCTGAATGCCGAGCAACTCGCGGAATGGAACCGCTACTACGGACCCCGGAACGAGGCGTACCGCGCCGCCAAGCTCTCGGGACGCGAGCTCGTGCGATGGCGGTACAACCGCTACATGCACGATTACCTGGGATGCGTGAAGGGAGTCGACGAGAGTGTGGGCCGGCTGCTGCAGGCTCTCGATGAACAGGGCCTGGCGGAGAACACGATCGTGGTCTGCTCGTCCGACCAGGGATTCTTCCTGGGGGAGCACGGCTGGTACGACAAGCGGTGGATCTTCGAAGAGTCTCTGCGGACTCCCTTGTTGATCCGTTGGCCGGGGGTCACCCGGCCCGGCAGTGTGAATTCGCAGATCGTGTCGTTGGTCGACTTCGCGGGGACGTTTCTGGAGGCGGCGGGCGTCCCCCTTCCGGCCGACCTGCAGGGACGAAGTCTGCTGCCATTGTGCCGGGGGGAGACCCCGGCCGACTGGCGCACCAGCCTTTACTACCGCTATTACGAATATCCCGAGCCGCATCATGTGCGGCCGCATTACGGGGTGATCACCGACCGTTACAAGCTGGTGCACTATCACGCCCCCGATGTCGACGAGTGGGAACTGCTCGACCGCCAGGCCGATCCGCAGGAGACGCGCAGTTTCTACAGCGACCCGGCGTATGCCGACACGGTGCGTGAACTTCAGGCCGAGCTGGTGCGATTGCGCCGCGAAGTGGGTGATGAAGCCCCGCCGCCCCGGGCCGCGTATGGTTCCGAACGGTTTGACAACGAGCCAGAACCACCCGCCAGGCCCAAGTAGCCAAGAAGCGATTGGCCGGCCGTCGCACGGCTTGAGTCGGTCGAAACCTGCTCAGGGACGATCGCGGCGGCGGACTTCCACCCGCCCGTCGGCATGGGCGGTGAGGTCGAGGATCTGGTCGTCCAGGTTGATGCCGGTGATCGTCAGCGAAGGCCAGTCGCGGGGAAGGCGGGGATGGACGGTGTAACCTTCGGGGGTCGGTTGAAACCCGAGAAAGCCCTGCAGCAGCACCTGCGGCACCAGCACGCTTTCGAGGAATTCCTGATCGAGACCCAGTCCCCCGGCTGTGCCGCCCCCCTGCAGTTTCCCCCGGCCCGGCTTCGCATAATAGGCCCGGTAGCCCCCTTCCGTCTGCACTTCGCGGAACCAGGTCGCTATCTCGCGCAGGCGGCGCCAGGCATCCTCGGGGCCATTTGTCTGGAGTCGGGCCATGAGGTCGTGGTAACTGAACCCCAGCACGGCTCCGCCATCCTGCACCTGGTCACCCCAGGGGACACTTTCGGGTGACGTCCACGCCCAGACATAGGTATCGATGTTACGCCGCGTGGTGGCGCGGGGAGCGAAACGCCAGTGGTAGATGTCGGCGCCCCGGGAGGTGTCTCCCGCGACGTCGCGTTGTCCGTCGAGCCAGGCGAAGATGTCGCGGGCCTGACCGGCACTCGCCAGGCCCGCGTGAATCGCCTCGAGGTTCACAAAGCTGAAGCCGTAGTCGTAGGCCTGCCCGGTCGCATCGATCCAGCCGACGAACCGGCCTGTCTCGCGGTTCCAGAACCGGGTTTGAAAATCGAGCCGGATCTGCGCGATCAGGGTCGACAACGCGGCCAGATCGGGAGCCGCCACATCCGTCGGCACATTCCATTCCGGATGCCGGGCGATCGCCTGTTCGAGCGCGAGTTGGGCCTTCAGTGCGGCAGACAGGGAAATGGTCGCCAGGGCGTCATGACCGCCGAAGGGGAGCAGGTCCCAGTAGTTGTTTCCGACCCCCAGACCGGGGCGGGGGACGTTTTGTCCTTTTTTCCCCTTGGTCAGACCACTGCGGCCGTCGTGGCCGACCCACGTGACGTGGACATGCTTGTCTTCGCGGACGTGGAACTCGCGGAGGGAGAATTCGAGCGCCTGCCGCATTCGTCCGATATTCCGCCGCAGGAAGTCGAGATCGTGGGTCCAGACGAAGTAGTCGTGGCAGCCCTGGAGGAAGTTGGAATTGGTGATGGGGTGCCGGGTGTCGATGGCGGTGAGCAGCGACTTGAGATCGAGTTCGAGCCCCCGGGCGTGGTCGATGCGCAGGCGGTAGCGGGTCAGCAGACCGGCATGACCGGGCTGCCGCCAGAGGGGAATGTTGGCGAACTGCATCTCGCCGGGGAGCGGAATGGAAACCGCGCGGTCGGCCGGCCACGATGCCTCCCCCTCGAGCAGCCACTCGATGGTGGCGGTGGTCTGCGGCCGAGCCCCCCGGGCTCCCCATTCGAGTCGGGCGAACGGGGCGACAATGGTGCCGCAGCGGAAGGGAGGGGTGACGAGGGTGATGGTGTCGGCCGTCGCTTTGAGACGCAGGCCGACGGCGGGGTCGATCCCCCGGACCTCGGCCCCGGCGATTTCCCAGCCGTCGGTGTTGGCGAGCGGCTTCAACCCAAACGCCTGGATGGCCCAGACTTCGTCGGCGATCGCAAAGTGGAAGCCCCGGCCCGTGCTTTGCTGCCAGGCGGGAAAAGGCCAGCCTTCGCTGTGGGCCATGCCGCGATGCTGCTGCATCGAGACGTAACCCTCGGCATCGATCCGTTTTCCCAGAAAGGCGTCGCGGTACTGGGGCCGCCGCTGGGCCGAGGCCCACAGGCTGGACTGCGGCAGCCAGGCATCCCAGAGGGTGCAGGTAATGAACGAGCCGGGATGGTGCAGGCGGTGCAGTTCATTGAGCGCCCCCATCTCGACCTCGTGACCGGGGACGACGAACTGGGGGAATTCATCGGCCGCGATGACGCTGCCCAGCGTCAGGCTGAGGAGAGACCACACGCAGAACAGCGATGACAGCGGGCGGAACATGCGGAGATGGAGACTACGGGCGAAGGGATGTCTTGCCGGGCAGGTCGGAATCTTCATGACGGATCGCCTTCAGAACCACAGCGGCGAACTTCGGGCGGGCACGGTCCCTGGTTGGGGACAGGGAATTCCGAACAAACGAAGCCGCCACTCGGGGTGATCCGAAAGGCTGGACGTTGCGTCAGTCCTTCGGGGGTATGAGGTGTTTCAACTGAAGGACCTGTAGTCGCAGAGGGTCCTGGGGATCGGAGGAAGAGTACGACAGCTTGAGTGATTGCAGCACCGGGAGTTCGAACAGGGGGGAGAGGTCCCGTACGGCCGTTTCCCGGATGTCGAGAGAGACCAGCTTCCTGGCATCTTTGAGCCGTTGCACGCTCGAGATCGGGGCCAGGATCGCCTGCAGGCTTTCGAGTTGGTCGACTTTCAGATCATCGAGACTCTCGACGCCACTGCGATCGATGATGAGATGGACCAGGGGAATGTCGGACAGTGGGAGGAGACTGCGGATCTGACGGCAGTTGAACATTGTCAAGACCCGCAGCGATGTCATCTTTTTGAGGGGGACAAGGTCGTAGACTGAAGATTCATCGATGTTCAGTTCTTCGAGACGCAGGTCCTGCAATGGTTCGAGCGACAGGACGCGGACACGACCGAGCGACAGTTTTCTGAGTTGCCGGCAC
>JBKDUK010000125.1:0-6648 GCA_046339535.1 Planctomycetaceae bacterium
TGCCCTATAAGCCGCGCTCCCCGTGCCTACGGATGGGCACACGACCCAGGGGAAACAATCCGGCCCCTTGGCAGGGGCGAACCACAGGAAGGGAATCGAAACATGGCGGAATTGAACCCCAGCCCCGGCCCGCAGGCGGGACAGAAGCGGAATTGGACCCTGGCGATCGCCGGAACGGCGGCTGTTTTGCTGATGGCTGGATTGGCCATGCAGGTGATGAAGCCGACGGGAGCGCACTCGGAAGATGGCTCGGGCAAGGCGCCGGCCGCCCGTCCCGCCGCCAGCACCGAGAAGGTCGTGGCCACCATCAAGACCGGCGGCTCGGTCGACAAGGTCACCTACGACGATCTGGCCAAGGAATGCGTCGCCCGCTATGGGGCCGAGATCCTCGACAACCTGATCAATCGCCGGATCATCCAGCAGGCGTGCGACCAGCACGGCATCACGGTTTCGGAAGCCGAGGTGAAGGCCGAGGTCAACCGCATCGCCAAGAAGTTCGGGCTCGATGAAGAGAACTGGCTGAAGATGCTGCAGGCCGAGCGGAACGTGACCCCGGCCCAGTATTACAACGACATCATCTGGCCGATGCTGGCCCTGCGGAAGCTGGCGGGCGAGACGGTCGAGATTTCGGACAAGGAACTGAAGCTGGCGTTCGACCGGAACTACGGTCCCCGCGTGAAGGCCCGGGCGATTGTGCTCGACAATCCCCGTCGGGCTCGGGAAGTGCATGCCAAGGTCGTGGCGAACCCCGAGGATTTCGCCAAGTACGTGACCGAGTTCTCGATCGATCCGAACAGCCGGGCGCTGGGCGGGGTCATTCCCCCCATTCCGCGTCACGCCGGGAACGAGAAGCTCGAAGAGGTGGTCTTCAAGCTGAAGGAAAACGAGATTTCGTCGGTGGTGCAGGTGGGGGTCAACCAGTACATGATCGTGCTGTGTGAAGGCCGCACCGAGCAGGTTGTGACCGAGTTGACCTCGGACGTCGAGACGATGCTGCGTGACCAGCTGACGGAAGAGAAGGTGCAGCAGTCGGTCGCGAAGGTCTTCGAGAACCTCAAGGACAACGCCCGGGTCGAGAACATTCTGACCGGAACGGTGCAGGGGGGCGAGAAGAAGCCCGCCGCGGCCGCCCGCAAGGGAGCGGTCAAGCCGGCGGCGGGAGCCGCAGGCAAGTCGGCTGGTGACGTGACGGGTGTCAGTGGCGAGGTCGAAGCGAAACCCGCTCCCCGCGCCGCCGGCAAGCCCAAAGCCCCGGCCACGAAGTAATCCATTTCACGCGATCTTCAGGAATCATCCGGGGGGCAGCAATGTCTTCCGGGTGTCATGGAAGCGTGGTCTCCCTCCCACGCTTCATGCCTCTGCCACCAGCCCCGGTGTCTTCGGACCGCACCGGGGCTGGCTGCGTTCTTTGGGAAGAGATCCCTGGTCCGAGACCTCTCTCTTGTTCCGTTGGTCCGTCTCTGGAATGGACGTGCTGCGATCCTGCGTGGGGTGTGCGCATCGCTTCCACTCCAGAAGAAACCGGTCGGGACGCTGCGGGGGAGGTCAGGAAAGGGGGTCGGTCAGTTTCCGCAGCAGCGCCCCGATCTCATCGGAGACCTGTTGCCTGGTGGTGAATCGCATGAGGGTACCGTTCCGCAGGCGGGCCAACAGGATCTCATTCGATTGGCCCGGGCTCTCGGGAGGCACAGGCCGCACATGCCTGGCGAGCGGCCGCCACTCGAGATCAACCGCCTCGGGCCGCTTGGTGTACACCGTCAGCGTTCCCCGGTCCGGGAGATTCATCCGGGCACACGCGGCCTCCTCGAACGTCCAGGCCGCATCGGGAAACGCCTGTTCCACCATGTCCAGAATCAGGCCGACCAGATCGGTCGGCCACGCCACCCGGGCCCCCTCGGGGAAACCACGCCGCTTCTCGTGCCATCCCCGGCCCAGCTTCCGCCAGGGGGTCTCGGCGGCGAGGGATGCCGCTCCCTTCGTTGCGGTGGCTCCCGACTTCGCCTCCGCGGTTTTGCCCGTCTTGCCGCGCCCCCTGGCGGGGCGCTTCTCGCGCGTCGGCTCCTCCTCTGCGGACGCCGAGGACACAGCGCGCCGTCCCCCGGAGACAGCCGCTGTTTCCGTTTTTGACTTGCCGGCTGTGAGCTGTGCCCCCGATGGTTTCCCCTCCGGCTTCCTCCCCGAATACACCTCGAGGGCCTTCCCCAGAAACTCGCGGAAGGCGGGTGTGTCGATCTCGCGCAGCCAGTGCACCGAGATCTCGATCTCCTGCCAGCCGACTTCGAGCCGCCGGACCTGCACCCGGTCGGCCCGGCCATAGACCGGCACCTCATCGATGTCGTCGAACGACTGCAGCCCCAACGCCTGGTCGAGCCGCTCTTCCCGGAAGGGAGCCCCGGGGACCCGGAACTTCAGCTTGAGAATCCATTCGTCTCCCGTCATCGCGTGCAGAAACCAGTGCTTGCGCGGCTCGACACCCCGCACGTCGACGATGCTGCGTTCGGACCAGTTGACTGCAAACGCCCCGTGCGATTCGATCTGGCGGATCACCGCCTCGAGCGCCGGCCCCTCCCACCGGCACGGGGTCCCGACGTGCGTCAGCCGGGTTTCAAGGTGCCACCGCCGGCCGTCGGTCTGCCACGGCATGCGGGTGCTCTTGCCCACCTCTTCGATCTCGAGATCCCCGGCCTTCTTCCGGCTCACCGCTTTCGCGTCGAACAGCTCCAGCTCGGCCCGCAGATCGCGCTGCAACAACGGCGCCAGCAGTTCTCCCGTGTAGGTGTGGCGGGGCCAGCGCGGGGTGTCGGCCACCTCTTCGGGCGTTCCTTCGGCCACCACCCAGCCCCCGTCGGCCCCCGCCTCGGGACCAATGTCGACAATCCAGTCGGCCGTCTTGATGACGTCGAGGTTGTGCTCGATGACCACCACGGTGTTCCCCAACTGCACCAGGCTGTGCAGCACTTTCAACAGCTTGCGAATGTCGTCGAAGTGCAGCCCGGTGGTCGGTTCGTCGAGGATGTACAGCGTGCGCCCCGTCTGGGGGCGGGCCAGTTCCGAGGCCAGCTTCACCCGCTGTGCCTCGCCTCCCGAGAGGGTCGCCGCCGACTGCCCCAGCGTGAGGTAGTCGAGCCCCACCGCGCACAGCGTCGACAAAATGGCCCGCACCTTCGGGATGTTCGCGAACAGTTCGGCCGCCTGGCCAATCGACATTTCCAGCACGTCGGCAATCGAGTTCCCGTGGTAGGTGACCGCCAGCGTCTCGGCGTTGAACCGCCTCCCCCGGCAGTCGTCGCACGTCACCCACACATCGGGCAGGAAGTGCATTTCGATCTTCTTTTGCCCGTTCCCCTCACACGCCTCGCAGCGGCCCCCCGGCCGGTTGAAGCTGAAGCGGCCGGGCCGGAACCCGCGCAGCTTCGCCTCGGGCAAGCGGGCGAACAGTTCGCGGATCAGATCGAAGACCCCGGTGTAGGTGGCGGGGTTCGACGCGGGGGTCGTTCCCAGGGGCTGCTGGTCGACGGTGATCACCTTGTTGACCTTCTGCAGCCCCTTCAGCTCACGGTGCTTGCCGGGGGTCTCCCGGGCCCCGTGCAGCCGGCGGGCCACCACCCGGGCGAGGGTGTCTTCAATCAGCGAGCTTTTGCCCGACCCCGAGACCCCCGTGATGCAGGTGAGTGTTCCCAAGGGAATCCGCAGGTCGATGTCGTGCAGGTTGTGGTGGGTGCAGCCGAGCAGCTCGAGCCAGCCTCCGCCGGGGGTCTCCGATTCGCCGGGACGATTTCCCACCCCCAGCCGGCGTGCGGTGGGAATGGCGATCTGCTCGCGTCCCGAGAGAAATTTCCCGGTGAGCGAGGTGGTCGACTTCTTGAGTTCACGGGGCGCTCCCTGACCCACGATGGTTCCGCCAAACCGGCCAGCCCCCGGGCCGAAATCGTACAGCCGGTCGGCCGCGTCGAGCACCTCGCGGTCATGCTCGACCAGCACCACGGTGTTCCCCAGATCGCGCAGTTGCCGCAGCGCCTTCAAGAGGCGGCCGTTGTCGCGGGGGTGTAGCCCAATTGTCGGCTCATCGAGCACGTAGAGCACCCCGGTCAGCGAGCGCCCCACCTGCCCGGCCAGCCGGATCCGCTGGCTTTCCCCCCCCGAGAGTGTGGGCATTGTGCGCGACAGGGTGAGGTAATGCAGACCCACATCGACCAAAAAGCCAAGCCGCCCCATCACCTCGCGCAGCAGATCTCCCGCGATTTTCTTCTCGGAGGGCTTCAGCTTGATTCCCTTGAGGAATTCGAGGCATTCGCCCAGGGGGAGTTCGACCACTTCCTGCAAAGTCCGGTCGGAGAACCGCACCGCGGCCGCGTCGGCCCGCAACCGGCTTCCCTGGCACCCCGGGCAGGGGACTTCCCCCACGTGCTGCGAGAGACGCTGGGCGAACTGGAAGGAAATGCGGCTGAGGTCGTCGAGCACGGGGTAGAGCCCCTTGTACTGCACGGCAAACCCCGGCTCGAACCGTTGCGGGTCGGCGGGGACCTCGATCCAGCGGTCTCCCGTGCCGAAGAGAATAATGCGTTTGTGCCGGGCGTCGAGCCGTTCGAACGGCACATCCACCGGCACATGCATCGTCTGCGCGACGGCGGCCAGCAGCCGGGAAAACAGGCGGTTTTTCCGTGGATCGGGCCAGGCGGTCACCACCCCTTCGGACAGCGTGTGGTGGGGCTCCCCCACGAGGGCCGAGAGATCGGTCCCCTGCTGCGTTCCCAGTCCCTCGCAGGTGCTGCACCACCCCAGCATGCTATTGAACGAGAAGTTGTTGGGAGAGAGCGCCTCGTAGCTCTGTCCACAACGATGACAGGCACGATGCAGACTGTAGGTATCGATCTGCCAGTCGGTCTCCTCGCGCTGGTCGTCGATGAGCGCGGTCTTGAGAACCCCCCGCCCGAGATCGAGCGCCTTCTCGACCGATTCGGCCAGCCGCTTCCGGGCGGAGGGCCCGAGCGTGATCCGGTCCACCACGATCTCGACCTGATGCCGGCTGCGGCGGTCGAGGTCGGGAACCTCGTCAATCGTCGTGGTCTCGCCATTCACCCGCACGCGACGCCACCCCTGCCCGCGCAGGCGGTCCCACAGGCGATCGTACGAGTCCCCCACCGCCACTTCCTGGGGGGCGAGAATCAGCAACCGGCTCTGCGCGGGACGGGCCAGCAGCTGCTCGATCACCTGGTCGGTGGTCTGCGTCGCGACCGGCAGATCGCACTGGGGACAGTACGGCTGTCCCAACCGGGCGAACAGGATGCGCAGATAGTCGTAGATCTCGGTGACTGTGCCCACCGTCGAGCGCGGGGTGTTTCCCACCGTCTTCTGCTCGATGGCGATCGCGGGAGAGAGCCCACTCACATGCTCGACCCGCGGCTTGGGCATCGGCCCCAGGAACTGCCGGGCGTAGGCCGAGAGCGACTCGACATACCGCCGCTGTCCCTCGGCATACAGCGTGTCCATCGCCAGCGAACTCTTTCCCGAGCCGCTGGGGCCGCAGAAGACGCTCATCTGGTGCCGGGGGAGCTCGATGTCAACATTCTGCAGATTGTGCTGGCTGGCCCCCTGCACCACGAGCGGTCGCGAGACATCGAAGGGAGCGGGACGGCGGCCCTGGGTGGCGGGCAGCGGGCGGGCCTTGGCGGCGCGGGCTTTGGGGTTCGCCCGCTCGGCATCGCTCTGCAGCACCTTGCGCAGCGCCCGCCCGGTATGTGAGGTCTCGCACCCGGCAATCGTCTCGGGAATGCCCGCCGCCAGCACGCAGCCCCCGCCGGCCCCTCCCTCGGGCCCCATGTCGATCACCCAGTCGGCGGTCTTGATGACGTCGAGATTGTGCTCGACCACCAGCACGGTGTTCCCCAGGTCGACCAGACCATGCAGCACTTCCAGCAGCTTCTTCACGTCGGCGAAGTGCAGGCCGGTGGTCGGCTCGTCGAGCAGGTAGATGGTCCGCCCGGTCGAGCGTTTCCCCAGTTCGCGGGCCAGCTTCACGCGCTGTGCCTCACCTCCCGAGAGGGTGGGCGAGGGTTGGCCGAGCTTGAGGTAGTCGAGCCCCACATCGTGCAGCGTCTGCAGCAGTTTCGCGATGGGGGCGACGTTCTCGAAATGCTTGAGTGCCTGCTGCACATCCATCTCGAGCACTTCGGCGATGTTCTTTCCCTTGAACCGCACATCGAGCGTCTCATGCTTGAAGCGGGCTCCGTTACAGACGGGGCAGGTGATCCACACATCCGCCAGGAAGTCCATTTCGAGCCGGTTCGATCCGTTGCCGTCACAGGCCTCGCACCGCCCCATCTCGACGTTGAAACTGAACCGTCCGGGGGCCCAGCCGCGCAGGCGCGATTCGGGCAGGTCGGCATACAGGTCGCGGATCAGGTCGAAGAGCTTGACGTAGGTGGCCGGGTTGGAGCGGGGGGTCCGTCCGATCGGCGACTGGTCGATGTCGATCGCCTTGTCGAGATGCTCGAGCCCCACCAGCTTGTCGAACTTTCCCGGGTTCCCCTCGCCGCCATTCAGATCGCGGTTGAGCGCCTCGAAGAGAATGTCGTTCACCAGTGAACTCTTGCCCGAGCCGCTGACCCCGGTCACGCAGACAAATGCCCCGAGGGGAATGCCGACGTT
>JBKDUK010000126.1:0-4123 GCA_046339535.1 Planctomycetaceae bacterium
GATCCGCCGCCGGAACGCCGAGATTCCGATCTTTTTGTATGGCGAAACGCGTACCTCGCGGCATATTCCCATCGACGTGTTGAAGGAGCTGCATGGCTTCATTCACATGTTTGAAGATACGCCCGAGTTCGTGGCGCGGTACATTGCCCGCGAGGCGCGGGGCTATCACGACTCGCTCGCCCCGCCGTTCTTCCGGGCGCTGATGCACTACGACCAGGATGGTTCTTACTCGTGGCACTGCCCGGGGCACTCGGGGGGGGTGGCGTTTCTCAAGAGCCCGGTTGGGCAGATGTTCCACCAGTTCTTCGGCGAGAACATGCTGCGGGCCGACGTCTGCAACGCCGTGGATGAGCTGGGGCAACTGCTGGATCACACCGGGCCGGTGGCGGCCTCGGAACGGAATGCCGCCCGCATCTTCAACAGCGACCACCTGTTCTTCGTCACGAACGGCACGTCGACCTCCAACAAGATCGTGTGGAACTCGAACGTGGCTCCCGACGACATCGTGGTGGTCGACCGGAACTGCCACAAATCGGTGCTGCATGCGATCATCATGACCGGGGCGATTCCGGTGTTCCTGATGCCGACCCGGAATCACTTCGGCATTATCGGACCGATTCCTCTCGAGGAATTCCGCCCCGAGAACATCCGCCGCAAGATCGCCGCGAATCCCTTCACGCGCGACCGGGTCGATGAGACCCCAAGGATTCTGACGATCACCCAGAGCACCTACGACGGCATTCTGTACAACGTCGAGACGATCAAGGAGTTGCTGGACGGCAAGATCGACACGCTGCACTTCGATGAGGCCTGGCTGCCGCATGCGGCGTTCCATGATTTTTATGGAGATTACCACGCGATTGGGGCCGACCGCCCCCGCTGCCGCGAGTCGATGATGTTCTCGACCCAGTCGACCCACAAACTGCTGGCGGGGCTGTCTCAGGCGTCGCAGATTCTGGTGCAGGACAGCCTCGAACGGCATCTCGACAAGGATGTGTTCAACGAGGCGTATCTGATGCACACGTCGACCTCGCCGCAGTATGCGATCATCGCCTCATGCGACATCGCGGCGGCGATGATGGAGCCTCCCGGAGGGACGGCTCTGGTGGGCGAATCGCTGCTGGAAGCGCTCGACTTCCGCCGGGCGATGCGCAAGGTCGACGAAGAGTTCGGAGCCGACTGGTGGTTCAAGGTCTGGGGCCCCGACGATCTTTCGGCCGAGGGACTGGAAGAGCGGGAATCGTGGATGCTGAAGGCGAATGACCGCTGGCACGGGTTTGGCAACCTGGCCCCCGGCTTCAATTTGCTGGATCCGATCAAGGCGACCATCATCACTCCGGGGCTCGATATCGACGGCGAATTCGCCGATCGCGGGATCCCGGCGGCCATCGTCACGAAGTACCTGGCCGAGCATGGGATCATCGTCGAGAAGACGGGGCTGTACTCGTTCTTCATCATGTTCACAATCGGGATCACCAAGGGGCGGTGGAATACGCTGGTGACCGAGTTGCAGCAGTTCAAAGACGATTACGACCGCAACCAGCCATTGTGGCGGGTGTTGCCCGAGTTCGCCGCCCGGTATCCCCGTTACGAGCGGATTGGATTGCGGGACCTGTGTGACCAGATCCACGGGCTGTACAAGAAGAACGACATCGCCCGGCTGACGACCGAGATGTACTTGTCGGACATGATCCCGGCGATGAAGCCCGCCGACGCCTGGGCCAAGGTGGCGCATCGTGAGATTGAGCGGGTGGAGATCGATCACCTGGAGGGGCGGATCACCGCCGTCTTGCTGACGCCGTATCCTCCCGGGATCCCCCTGCTCATTCCCGGTGAGCGGTTCAACAAGACCATTGTGCAGTATCTGAAGTTCGCCCGGGACTTCAATGCTGCGTTCCCGGGTTTTGAGACCGACATCCATGGCCTGACGGAGCGGGAGGTCGATGGCCAGGTGCGGATGTACGTCGACTGCGTGTCGCAGGAGTGACCGGAGGCGCGGGCGGTCGGCTGGCCCGGTGAACCTGGGGAGGCCCGACATTGACGCCCGATTGTGGCGGTCAACTGCCGCGGTCAGCGATGGGACCCGGTGCCGGCTGGATGGGTCGCCCGGCGGAGCAACACGAATTCCCGCCGGGGAATGGCCGGGTGGAATTCGACGCCGGCCCGGCAGTTTCCTTCGGGGAGCGGTTCGGTTCGCACGACCTGGGCGATGACGTCCATCAGGTGATGCTGGGCGACGCGGACACTGAGGACCAGCCGGTCTCCTTCCCGCAGATCATGCGTTGGCAAACGAACCGTACCCCCCTCGGGGGAGGCCGTTTCCACGACGACGGGAACGGGGATCTGGTCGGGTGTTGGCCGAAGCGCCCTCACAGTTGCTGTGAACGGGCTGGCACTGGACGTGCGGGAATCGATCGCAACCATTGGCTCTGCGGATTCCGGGAACAACTCGGGTGGAGACTCACAGTCGGTCTGTTCCCGGATTATCGGCAGTGCGGTTTGGAGAACTTCGGCCAAAACTGCCCGGAGTGAGCAGAATTCGGTCCGGAGAAGATGACGGACCGGTCCGGATTGGAACTGGCCAGTCGGCGACCCCGATTCCGTTTTCCCGGCTCAGCCTTCCCAGGAGGTGCCGTCCCAGCGAATCATCCGCTCGATGAGCTGGATCACATCTTTTGAGAATGCCTGGAAGATGGCTTCGCCCTTCTCGGCGGTGGCCACACTGGGGTGGCCAATGTGTCCCACGCTGGTGCGGTCTTTGGTAATCCAGGCTCGGTGCGCGGGTTCAAACGAGTTGCCAAACGGCATTTCCTCGGCGGCGGTGTGGTTTCGCACCAGGTGGGGGGCGATCCGCAGCATCATCGAGGTCTCGTATTCGCAGGCATGGCCCACCCGCCGCTGCTGCAGCGCGGGGTTGATCTCCCAGGGCTTGCCTCCCAGGGTCCAGTAGGTCGACGAGAGCAGCAGCAGGTCCGAGCGATGCCGGTATTTCTGACGCAGTTCAAACGTCGCCTGCTGCGCGGGAACGATGTTGCCACCGTGGCCATTGAGCAGCAGGATCCGCTGGAAACCATGGGTCAGCATGTTTTCGCACAGGTCAATCAGCAGGTCGAGATAGACCCGAGGACTGGCCGACATCGTCCCTGCGAAATCCATGTGGTGGTGCGAATTGCCCAGCCACATCAGGGGGGTGAACAGCACCCGGTCGTCCAGAGCGGCCACCGTGCGGCGGACAATCTCTCCCAGCAGCATGCTGTCGGTGAAGACCGGCATATGATGCCCGTGCTGTTCCAGAGCGGCGATCGGAATGACGACCGGGGTCGATTTGGGCAGCTGGGCCACCATGGGCCACGTCATGTCCTGCAATTGCACGATGAACTCCGACGGTGTGGGCGGGATGGGAGGGAGAGAGAACGACCGGTCCGTTCCAAAACAGCAGTCTCGTTCGACCACCCAACGCGAGTGACGGGAAGCTTGAGGGAAGGAGGAAAGCTACTGCGCCTTGGGGGTGGGCTTGGGTTCGGGCTCGGAGCGGAAGGCCTTGTCTTCGATGCCGTCCAGCAGCACATTGGCGATGACCGGTTCGTTGCCGCGGACAGTTACCCAGACAAATTGATCAATCTCACCTGCCTGCTTTCCGCGGAGCTGGGAGCCGCCGCCGGTGGTCGCCAGCATGATGTAGTCGCGGCCCTGGCGCACGAAGCGGGCGTAGCGGTGGATGTGGCCGGCAAAAACGGTGTAGGGTCGGTCGGACAGGGTCTGTTCGATGGCGTTCCAGCCACTCGGTTCCAGGGCATCGGGATTCATCCAGACCGGTTTATGCAGGAACACAAAGGTCCAGCGGACGTCTTTGTTGTTGGCGAGCGTCTCCCGCACGTACTGCTGCTGCTCGGCACTGAAGCGGTACGGCTCTCCCTTGGGAGGATCTTCGCTGTTGAGGGCCAGGAACAACACATCGTTGTAGCGGAAGCTGTAGTAAGTGCGGCCGAATATCTTCTGCCACTCCACGAGCATCTTGGGGTAGGACAGATCGTGGTTGACCGGCACATAGAAGAAGGGCATCTGCAGCTGCTGCACCTTGGACTGGAACTCGGACCATTCGATGGCGATCTGCGCGGGATCT
>JBKDUK010000127.1:0-3276 GCA_046339535.1 Planctomycetaceae bacterium
GCCGCCGGCGGGGCCTGTTGGTCAGTGGGCGGCGGCCGAGCCCGGCTTTGGCTCCAGCCATTGCCGCCGCAGCCACTTCAGCAGGATGTCGAACTCTTCCTGCGTCATGCGATCCTTGTACGACGGCATGGCGTTGCGGTCGCCGTAGTTGTGCGGCGCATCGGGGTTGAGCACGAAGTCGCGCAACCATTTCTCCGACCCGTACGCGGTCAACTCGGGCGCCTGGGCCATCCCCTGGCTTCCCAGCGGCGCGCCGTCCAGCACCATTTCGTGGCACTGCAGGCAGGCCCGCTCCTCGGCTCCCTCGGCATTCGCGTCGAGCGAACCCAGTTCGTACACCTCGCGTCCTTTGGCGGCCAGTTCCTGGTCGACCGGCCCCAGATCGGCGCGGTCTCCCAGGGCGTGCAGAATGTCGTCGACGGCGGCAACCTCGTTGCCAGTCATCTTCCCGGCGTGCTGCCGCGACCACTGGCTCATCGCCCCGTTGGCGAAGCGGTCACCCAGCGGCTGCCCGTTGTACGAGCCATTGACGGTGGCACCGAAGTACTTCGGCCCCCCGGCATCCACGATAAATCCCTTGATCCATTCGCGAGAGCCGAAATTCCCCAGATCGGCCGCGGTGACCTTTTCCAGCGGCCGCTCGGTGCCGTCGTGGCCATTGAACGAGTGACAGACCGAACAGTTGGTCTTGAACAGCTCGGGACCGGCGGTCTTGGGGTCGCTCCGCAGCAGGGCCCGGCCTCCCTTTTCCGAAATCCCTTCCGAGATCTCGATCAGCTCGCGGACGCGGTGCGCCTTCGTCTCGGCATCCTTGACTGCCAGCCGGTAATCGGCCGCCTTCGGTCCCCGATTGTCTTCCATCCACGCCTGACCGGTCAGCAGCAGAATCCCCGCCAGCATGATCAGCATGTAGGCCACGTTGAAGCGATGTCCCAGCTTCCACTTCCCCAAAAAGGGCATCAGCGCCAGCACCCCGAACAGCAGTCCGGGAATGATCAACGCCCCCCAGATCTCGGTTTCACCCGGGAAGTATTTGAGAAACTGGAACAAAAACAGGAAGTACCACTCGGGACGGGCGGCGCTGTACGGCTGCGACGGATCAGCGGGGGCTCCCAGTTCGGCCCCCAGAAAGATCGTCAGCAGCAGCACGACCATCAGCACACCCAGGCAGGCCACGGCATCTTTGAGCACCTGGTCGGGCCAGAACATGCTGTCGCGGCGGTAGAGGGGATTCGGCACCGTGATGCCATGCCGGCGAAACGCGGCGATGTGCAGCACAAGAAACCCGATCAGCAGCCCGGGCAACACACCGGCGTGCATCGCGAAGAAGCGGGTCAGGGTGTGGTGACCATACGTGGGCCCCCCCACCACAAGCCGCTGCAGCTTGGTGCCAATCACGGGAACCAGGGTCATCAGCTTGGTGGCGACCTGCGTCGCCCAGTATCCCTTCTGGTCCCACGGCAGCAGATACCCGGTCAGCGAGAGCCCCAGCACGATCTGCATGAGAATCAGACCGAGCCAGAAGTTGATCTCGCGGGGGGCCTTGTACGCCCCGTCAATGATCACCTGCATGAGGTGAATGGCCAGCAGCACAACCATGGCCTGCGCCATGAAGTGATGCAGCCCGCGGAGCAGCCAGCCAAACTGCATCTCGTAGGTGATGTAATAGACGCTTTCCCAGGCGGTGGTCGAGCTGGGGCTGTAGGCCATCCAGAGAAACACGCCGGTGATCACCTGCGTCATGAAGGCGAACACGAGAGTGCTGCCCCAGACGTAACGCCAGCGGGCCCCCCCCGGAATGCGCTCGTAGAGCGCTTCGTGGACGAATTCCTTGTAGCCAGTCCGATCGTCGAGCCAATTGAGCAGGGCATTCATGCTTCGGGCACCTTGTGCGAGGTTCCGGGCTGGAATTCCTGGTACTTCACCCAGACCGCTCCGTCGACCAGTTTCACCTCCAGCTCATCGAGCCCGCGGGGGCTGGGGCTGTTGGGATTGGCCACGGTGCCGTCCTTGGCGTTGAACGAGCTGTCGTGGCAGGGGCACTGGTAGCACGACGCCTCGGGCTTGTAGTCGACCGAGCAGCCGGCGTGCGGGCACTTCACATTGAACGCCCGGACTCCCTCTTCCCCTTCGCGAACCAGGTACACCGCCCCCACCGCCTCTTGAGGAAACAGGTTCCAGGCGTCGGTCCGGTCATCGATCACCTCGTACCGGCGCGGAGCCCCTCCCTGCAGCAGGCCATCGAGAGCCGCAACTTTCAAAAAGCCCTCTTCCACTTCCGGGCCGGCATCCCCCTCGTCTTTGCGACGGGTCCGTTTGCGCAACGGGTCGAGAAACACCGCCAGACCGGCGAACAGGGGAACAATCCCCAGGACACTGCCAGTGACGACCGCGGCCGCCTGGGTGAAGAAGTCGCGCCGGGGTTCCTGGGCATTCAGGAAATCCTGAACCGGTCCCGACTCGGGTTGGGGTTGGTGATCCATGGATCCACTCATCAGAAAAGCAGGACAATCACAACGCCAGCCTCTCTCACGCCCGTGGCGTCCGGTCCGAGGGTCGTCCCCGGGCCGGTGGGTCCAGAAAAGCCGGCGGTACTCCACTCACACGCTGTGGTTTCGAACTCGCTGCGGAAAAGTTGGTGACTCGGGAAGCAGCGTCCCGCGGTCTCGGCGGGAGGCGACGGGAACGCCGGTTGGGAGGGATGACTCAGGTGGGAAACAGGGTTTTCATCGCGGTCAGGATTTTGACCTGGGCCTCGGCCATGGGTCCCGGCACCATCGCTCCCGAGGCCTGCCGGTGTCCGCCTCCGCCGAATTTCTCAGCAATCGCCGAGACATCCAGATGGCTCCGCGACCGCAGGCTGGCCTTCACGTTGCCGTTGGGCTGCTCGATCAGAATGTACGCTGCTTCGACACCCGCCAGACGCAGCCCTTCGTTCACCAGATCGTCGGTTTCCGTCGGCTCGGCACCGGTCTCGCGGTAATCGACCAGGGTGATGTACGTCCACGCCAGACGCCCCCCGCAATCGATCATCATCCGTGAAAGACACCGTCCGGCCAGCCGCGTGCGGCCCAGCGAGCACTGCTCGTACAACGCCCCGTACAGTACTGCCGGTTCCGCGCCGCAGTCAATCAGCCCGGCGATCCGCCGCATCGTCGCGCTGGTCGTCGAGGGAAACCGGAACCACCCCGTGTCGGTCGCGATCGCACAGTACAGTGCCCGCGCCATCGTGGGGGTCAGGGGCCACCCCTGGCTCTCGGCCAGATCGAACACCAT
>JBKDUK010000128.1:0-9620 GCA_046339535.1 Planctomycetaceae bacterium
GTGCAGTTGTGGGTGAGAGGGGGGGGTGGAGACGGACATGGCAGATCGCCAAGGCTTGGCCAACCCCGCGTGGTTGGTCTGTTGGGAAGTGGAGTCGCGGACATGCTGACGATTCAACACGGGCAGGGCGGAGTCAATTGCCAGGGGTACAGCCGTCGCACGGCACTCAAGGCGGGCTTCCTGGGACTGTCGGGGCTGGGGCTGTCCGACCTGATGCGGCTGCGGGCCCAGGGGGCCGCCCCCAAGAGCAACCGCTCGGTCATCTTGCTGTGGCTGGATGGCGGGCCGAGCCAGCTCGAGACGTACGATCCCAAGCCCGAGGCCCCCTCCGACTACCGCGGCCCGTGGGATGCCATTGCGACGAATGTGCCGGGGATGTTTGTTTCGGAAATCCTCCCCCTGCACGCCCGGCACGCCGACAAGATGGTCTTCGTGCGGTCGGTGCACCACGACAATGGCGATCACTTCGCCGGGGCGCACTGGATGCTCACCGGCAAATTCGGCTCGACCTCGGTGAACCTGCCGCAGAAGTATCCTTCGGTCGGCTCGTATGTCGCGAAGGTGCGGGGGGCGAACCAGCCGGGGATCCCGGCATACGTCGGTCTGCCCGCCGCCCAAAGCGTCTACCTCTACCCCGGCTACCAGGGGGCCGCGTACCTGGGCGGGGCGTACAACCCGTTTGATGTGAACCGCGAGCAGGCGTACCTGCCGGCGAGCTACACGGCCCCCATCACCCCTCCCAAGTGCCTCGAGAACTTCGCGAACAGCTCTCCCGCGCAGACCACCTCGCGGGTGAGCCTGTTGACGCAGCTTGACCAGCTCGACCGCAAGGTCGACCAGACCGGCCGGCTCGACGCGATTGACCGCTACCAGCAAGAGGCGGTCTCGATGATTCTGGGGGGCCGGGCGCGCGAGGCGTTCGACATGAGCAAGGAAGACCCGCGTCTGGCCGACCGGTACGGCCGGGGCCCGTGGGGCCACTACACGCTGATGGCCCGCCGGCTGGTCGAGGCGGGGGTCAGCTTTGTGACGGTCGACATGCCGCACTGGGACGACCACTCGAACATCAAAGAGGGGCACGGCTACAAGCTGCCGCCGGTCGACATGGCAGTGGCGGCGCTGCTGGAGGATCTGTCGCTGCGCGGAATGATCAACGACGTGCTGGTGATTGTGATGGGGGAATTCGGACGGACGCCGAAGATCAACACCGGCCAGCCGGGCATTCCGATTCCGGGGCGCGACCACTGGGGGAACGCGATTTCGGTGTTGCTGGCGGGGGCGGTGCGGGGTGGCCAGGTGATTGGCGCGACCAATGCCCGGGCCGAGCACCCGGTCGACCTGCCCCTGAAGCCAGCCGACATCCTGGCGACGGTCTACCGCTTCCTCGAGATCGACCAATCCCTCGCCTTCCCCGACCACTCGGGCCGCCCGATCCCGATCCTCGACGAAGGCCGGCCGATTGAGGGTGTGCTGGCGTGAGGGGTGGGGATCCAAGGCAATCCCCCCACCGCGTCCGTTCCTGAATTCACCGTTCCGGGAGGGCGAGGCTCCGTCCGAGCCGCTCCGCTGGGCGTGGGCTGTTCGAACACCGAACCGCTGGGCAGGCGAGTCGTTTGTAACGGCATTTCGCGCTTTCCAGACCCGGAAACGGGACCTGGAAACCGGCGGGATGCACGGGGGGCAAGAGGGGTGATGGATGGCGATGACGCAGGCCCTGCGACGGCTGTGTCGCGCAGCGACGCACATCGCTTGTCCGACAAAGGTTCTGTTTCCGGTCACCCCTCAAGCGTCGGCGTTCAGAATTGGTAACGCGGTGGGTCGGGTGCGACGTCGATACGGGGGCGGTTGCATGTTATGGCGCCGTATTCAGCAACATAGTCGCTTGATGAATTGTTGGTGAACCGCGCACATTATCATTCGATTATGTCTGGAATAAGCTTCCGCAAAGTGGCCCCCGGCAAACCCACCTGACTCGCTATCGCTAGCAAATTCTCTTGAATATAACCTCGCGATTCCCCCATTTTCGTTGAGATAGCAATGAAGTTTTTAATCGCTGTCCGAAGATGCGGATGCGGATGCTGGGTTGTCGCGGTGAAACGCAGCAGAATCTCTACATTTCGGCGAATCAGCGGCTTGGCCTCGGACAGGCGGTTCGTGGCAAACAACAAGGTGACCAGGTTGTTGAGACGGATTGCGACATTGGGATGGTCCGGTCCGAAGCTCTGTTCGTCGATCGCCAGTGCCCTGCGCATCAGCGGCTCGGCCTCGGACAGGCGGTTCGTGGCCTTCAGCAACGAAGCGAGGTTGTTGAGATTCGTGGCCACAGTCGGATGATTCGGACCGAAGCTGTGTTCGAAGATCGCCAGCGCCCGGCGCATCAGCGGCTCGGCCTCCGACAGGCGGTTCGTGTCAAACAACAAGGTGACCAGGTTGTTGAGGTAGACTGCGACGTTGGGATGGTCCGATCCGAAGCTCTGTTCGTCGATCGCCAGCGCCCGGCGCAGCAGTGGCTCGGCCTCGGACAGGCGGTTCGTGTCCTGCAGCAACAGGGCCAGGTTGTTGAGATCTCTCGCGACAGCGGGATGGTCCGATCCGAAGCTCTGTTCATCAATCACGAGCGCCCGGCGCATCAGCGGCTCGGCCTCGGACAGGCGGTTCGTGGCCTTCAGCAACTGGGCCAGGTTATTGAGGTCTGTTGCGACTTCGGGATGGTCCGATCCGAAGCTCTGCTCGTCGATCGCCAGCGCTCGACGCAGCAGCGGCTCGGCTTCGGACAGGCGGTTCGTGGCCTTCAGCAACTGGGCCAGGTTGTTGAGGCAGATTGCGACCTGGGGATGGTCCGGTCCGAAGCTCTGTTCATCGATCGCCAGCGCTCGACGCATCAGCGGCTCGGCCTCGGACAGGCGGTTCGTGTCCTCCAGCAACTGGGCCAAGTTATTGACACTCGTCGCCACATCGGGGTGATTCGGCCCAAAGCTCTGTTCGAAGATCGTGAGTGCCCGGCGCATCAGCGGCTCGACCTCGGACAGGCGGTTCGTGGCCTGCAGCAACTGGGCCAGATTGTTGAGGTCTGTCGCGACTTCGGGATGGTCCGGTCCGAAGCTCTGTTCATCGATCTCAAGCGCCCGGCGCAGCAGCGGCTCGGCCTCGGACAGGCGGTTCGTGGTCTGCAGCAACTGGGCCAGGTTGTTGAGGCAGATTGCGACCTGAGGATGGTCCGGTCCGAAGCTCTGCTCGTCGATCGCGAGCGAACGACGATAAAGACGTTCCGCGTTTTGGAATCGTCCGACTGCCTCTTCAAACAATCCCAGTTTATTCATCAACCGGCTGATCGGGTCGGCAATCTGTCTTTGGTCCGCTGACCAAAGGACGAAATCCACATGCGGCGCAGCCGGCTTCCATCTGTTCCAGGACCGCACATCCTGCGGTGGCGGGTCGCTCACCAAGAACGCATTCCACAGCTTCGCGGCGGCCAGCACCAGAACCTCTTGCTGCTCATCCGACTGCTTCTGCCGGGTCACATCCTGCACCAACCGATGCAGCGAGAAGTGGTCGTGGGTCTCATCCCACTTCACCAGCGAGTACTTCTCCAGCGTGGCCAGGGCCTCTTCGAGGTCGGGGGCCGGGTCGGAGGAGACCAACGTGGTGAAGATCTGTTGTGCGGTCTCGGTGGCGACGATCTCGCGCGGGATTGGCTCGGGGGCGAACCAGGCCAGAACCTCGAGTAGTGCGCGGGGGGCGGGGTCGAGCTGGTCGAAGGTGGTGTCCCAGGCGACCAAGACACTGCGGGGATAGTTCATGAGCTGGGGATTGTGCCAGCCCTGCACCCGCCGTTCCCCCGCGCGCCAGCGGTCCCGATAGTCGCGGAACCGGATGTGCCGGGTGCGGATGAAGGCGGCCGCCTGTTCCACGGCCAGCGCCAGCCCCCCCATCTCATCGGCCAGTTCCATCGCGTCGCCGGGATCCTCGGCGTGGGGGCGCCGCTGCCCTTCGGTCGCCTGTAGCAGATACTCGGCCGCGGCCGGCGTGGTGAGCACATCGAGCGGCACGGGGTGAACGTCGGCCGGGTAGTGCCCGATCCGCCCGGTCAGCAACAGCGCGCCCCCCGCCAGGCCGTGAAACCTGGCCCGGACCGCGGCGCTCGCCTCATCGGTGTCGATGTTGTCGAGAATCAGCAGCCAGCCGGTGTGGTTCTTCAGCCACCGCATCACGGCCGCCGCCTGTTCGGCCGGTTTGGTTTCGGGTGCCTGCTCCGGCAGATCGAGGGCCTCTTTCGCCACGAGCGTGGCCAGGCTCGATTCGAGACGGGTCGGGGTGTCGGCCGAGGCGAACAGCACCGCACAGTAGTCGTTCGCGTACCGGTAGGCGTACTCGATCGCCAGCCGGGTCTTCCCCACGCCCCCCAACCCATGCACCACCTGCGTCACCGCCGCCGTGCGCGAGGCGGTCGATTGCAGTTGGTGGTGCAGTTCGGTCAGCACCTCTTCGCGTCCCTTGAAGAGAGAACCCAGCGAGGGAAAGGGGACGATGAATGGCTTGTGCCAGCCGGTCCCCGGCTCCCAGGCGAACCGCAGCAGGGCGAGTTCCTTCTCCAATTGATCGACGTTGCGGAACTCGCGGAAGTTCTGATCGTCGAGAACCTGCCGGCGGAACTTTGCCTGGAGTGCGCGCAGTTCGGCTGCTTCGGGGTCGGGAGGAGGTTGGGCGGTCTGGTCGTCGGTGGGGGTGTCGGGGTGGGTGGCCAGGCGGTAGATCGGCTTGGTGAGTTCCTGGGCGAAGAAATACTCCCACTGGGTGAACGACCGGCGGGGTTGGTCGACCGGGCGATTTCGTAGTTCACCGCCATAGGCGTGGCCGACAAGGCAGACGACGGCATCGCACTCGGCAATGCGGGTTTGGAGGGTGTTGAGCGCCGTTTGATCGTCGAGTTCGAAGTTCTCTTCGAAGACCGGCTGGTAGCCGCGGCGCTGAATGATCACCTCGGCCTTGAGGCGGTACGATTTCAGCTCGCGATTGACGCAACTGAGAAAGATCTTACGCTGGCTCATGGAGGGACTCGACAGCCGGTTGGGATGAAGCGGCAGTATAGCAGGCGGGCGCAGGTTGGTTCGGGTCTCTTTTCGCGCGATGTCTGGTTGGAAGCAGATTGGATTATCGGCCTACGCGAGTTCTCTGCAAATTGGGGCGGGGGTTTTCGGTTGCATGCCGCGCGGAGCGCACATGCAGGTCCACGCTGCTGCCACCCGGCGCAGCCAATCCCTGTCCCTCACTCCGCATCCCGCTGGCATTCATCAAACAAGTGCCGGGCGGCGCGGCCGCTGATGGTTTCGCGGGCGAGCAGTTCGGCGGCGATCTTTTCGACCGCCTGCCAGACGGCCACTTCATCAAGCAGCGCTTCGACCTTGTTGAGCAACCGGCGTTCGAGCCGTTCGGCCTGCCGTTCGTTCGCCGCCCGGCGTAGCGAGAGCTTGCGCAGTTCGCGCAGATCCTGGGCGGCCCCGTTCAGCTCGTAGACGCCCCGCAGCCGCGCTTCGGCCGCCATCCCCCCCAGCAGAATCAGCATCGCCGCTTCGAGTTCATCCTGCCGGGGACCAAACCGGCCGCGGTCCATCTCGCACTTGCCGAGGAAGAACCGCGTGCCGCGAATGGTCACCTGCTCGACCGGCCGGCCATGCAGCAGCGCCAGCACGGCATGTCCCGCCTCGTGATAGGCGGTCATCCGCAGTTCCACCCCAGACGGCTCTGCCGGGTTGTCGCGCCCCGACGAACTGGGGCGCAACGCGGGCAGACCAACCGGGACCGGAGGGTGGGCCCGGGGAGTTCTGCGACGGGGGTCGCGCCTCACAGCCATTTCGACAGCACTCCTCCCCGCGCGGCCAAAGCGTCGACCCGGCGGGTGATCTCGGGGTCTTCACGCAGCGGCGGGGCGTGATGCGGCTTGACCCGCGCGTCGATCACCACCGGCCCCGTGCAGCCCCAGTGCTTGTTCACCGTGAAGGCCCCTACCCCATCGAGATCGATCGACGGATTGCTGCGGGTGAAGGTGACCCACAGCCAGTTGTTGAGCGTCTTGGCCGCGAAGGGACTGTCGTCGACCACCACCACCAGCGGCACATTCTCCCACGGGCCCGCGCCAACCGCTTCGAGCGCCGCGGCCAACTCGCGGGCCGGGCGGCCGTTGAGTTCGGGACTCGCCTGCACGGTGACGACACCGGGCAAAGCGAGCCGGGGTTCTTTCCAGCCAGCAGGCAGCCGCAGGTCGGCGGGGAGTTCGCGGGCGAGCGTGCGGATCGGTTTTCCCGTCGCGGCCATCACCACCTTCGAGCCGGAGTTGAACCCCTCGCCGCTGTAATCGAGCGTGTCGATCGTCGTGCAGGTCTGGAAATGCAAATCCCGCCGCCAGTCGACCCGTTCGAGAATGTGCGTGAAGAACCGGGCGGGATCGTGCAGATCGAGCGACTCCTCATCGAAGGCGTTGGCGATCACCAGGTACTTCGCCAGCGACATCTGCCCCTGGCCGAGAATGGCGTTCGCCTGCGTGAGAATCTCGCGCGGCCGGTCGTCGCGGTGGAACGGCATGTAGCGTTCGCTGCCGATGGCCAGGAGCAGCGGATGCACCCCCGCCGCATCGACGGCATGCACCTCGCGCACCCCGGGCAGCACGGTGGGAATGACCGGCCCGGTCAGTTCGTGGATCAACTGGCCGAAGGTGGTGTCTTCCTGCGGCGGCCGCCCCACCACGGTGAAGGGCCAGATCGCCCCCTCCCGGCAGGTCACCTGTTCGACGTTCAGCACGGGGAATTCGTGCTGGAGGCTGTAGTAGCCGAGGTGGTCGCCGAACGGCCCCTCGGGCAACCGGCGTTCGAGGTCGATCGTACCGGCGATGCAGAAGTCGGCAGCGGCGTAGATCGCTCCGCCGCCGGCGCGGGGGATCATGCGGATCCGTTCCCCTGCCAACGCCCCGGCAAACGTCAACTCGCTCATCCCTTCGGGCAGGGGCATGACGGCGGCGACCGACATCGCGGGGTGCCCGCCGACGAAGATGCTGACCTTCAACGGCTTGCCCGAGCGGAGGGCGGCGGTGTGATGCACGCCGATGCCGCGGTGAAGCTGGTAATGCAGCCCCACTTCGCGAAGGGGGTCGTACTGGTTTCCCGCCAACTGCACGCGGTACATCCCGAGGTTGGACGATCCCAACCCGGGGGCGCACGGATCTTCGGAGTAGACCTGGGGGAGAGTCACGAAGGGGCCGCCGTCGTCGGGCCACGACTTGAGCTGGGGGAGTTCGGTCAGGCGAATCGAATGGTCGAGCGCTGGTCCCGAGCGGACCCGTTTGGGTCGCATCCGCCAGGCAGTGAGGGGGGCCGAGAGGTAGCGGAAAGGCTGTTTCAGGCCCCGCTGGGGGTCGACCTTCAGCTCGATGGCCCGGCGGACCGGTTCGTACGTGTGGCGGAAGATGTACCGGGCCCGCTCGATGGTGCCGAACAGGTTGGAAACCATCGGGAACCGACAGCCGGTGACGTTGCTGAACAGCACCGCCGGGCCCCCGGAGAGATAGACCCGGCGTTGGATCTCGGCCGCCTCCAGGCAGGGGTCGACCGGGTCGGGCAGGCGGACCAGGTGCCCGGCATTGGCGAGGTCGTCAACAATCGTTCGCAGGGACGCCATGGAGCTCAACAATCGGACAGTTCGGAGGGACCGGGGGAGGACGACATATCGTAGAATGACCGTCGTCGCGAGACCCGCTTCACGGGGGGAGGACGGGGGGAAATCCCGGACCACGGTGGGGTTGGGAGGTGACTTCACCTGTGGGTGGGCCCAGTCGGGAATCTCTTCCGACTGACCCACAGGGGGGACATCGCTACACTAGGGGACCGGTGCCCGACCGTTCGCGACGGGCGGCCGGGGCTGGCTCGGCCGGCCACCGGTCTGGGGCCCGGGTTCAACTTTCACACCTCATTTCCTTCCCGTTGACCATGGGCGACTACGAAAAGCTGGGCAGTTTCTATCTGGGGCGCAAGTACAACCTGGAAGAGAAGCGGGCGGACACGAAGGAACTGCTCTACGACTCCAAAGATCTGACCACGCATGCAGTCTGCGTGGGGATGACCGGTTCGGGGAAGACGGGGTTGTGCCTGACGCTGCTGGAAGAGGCGGCGATCGATCACATCCCGGCGATTGTGATCGACCCCAAGGGGGACCTGGGAAATCTGCTGCTGACCTTTCCGGATCTGGATCCCGACGACTTCGCCCCGTGGGTCGACCCCGCCGAGGCGACCCGCAAGGGAATGACGGTCGAGGAACTGGCGAAGAAGAACGCCCACGACTGGCGGAAGGGGTTGGCGGATTGGGACCAAACCCCCGATCGGATCGCCAAGTTCCGCGATTCGGCCGACATTGCCATCTACACCCCGGGCAGCAACGCTGGTCTGCCGTTGACGGTGGTCCGCTCGTTCTCGATTCCCGACGACGCCATTCTGGAAGACAGCGACGCCCTGCGCGAGCGGATTTCCGGGGCGGTCTCGGGCTTGCTGGCGCTGTTGGGGGTGCAGGGGGATCCGCTGCGCAGCCGCGAGCACATTCTGCTGTCGACGATTCTCGAGCGGGCGTGGAAGTCGGGGAAGAGCCTCGACCTGCCGCAGTTGATCCGCGAGATCCAGAAACCGTCGTTCACCACCATTGGGGTCATGGACCTCGAGAGCATCTTCCCGGCGGCGGACCGGTTCGGCCTGTCGATGAGCCTGAACAATCTGCTGGCGTCGCCTGGGTTCTCGGCGTGGCTGGAAGGGGAGCCGCTGGATATTGCCCGGCTGCTGCATACCGAAACGGGCAAGCCGCGGATCTCGATTCTGTCGATCGCCCATCTGAACGATGCCGAGCGGATGTTCTTCGTGACCATCCTGCTGAACGAGGTGATTTCGTGGATGCGGTCGCAGGCGGGGACCTCGAGCCTGCGGGCCATCCTCTATATGGATGAGGTGTTCGGGTACTTCCCGCCGACGGCCAACCCTCCCTCGAAGACCCCGATGCTGACGCTCTTGAAGCAGGCGCGGGCGTTTGGCCTGGGGGTGGTGCTGGCGACGCAGAACCCGGTCGATCTCGACTACAAGGGGTTGTCGAACGCGGGAACGTGGTTTATTGGCCGCCTGCAGACCGATCGCGACAAGCAGCGGGTGCTGGATGGGCTGGAGGGGGCTTCGGCCGCCGCCGGTGCGGTCTTCGACCGCAGCAGTCTGGAAAAGACCATCTCGGGGCTGGGGAACCGCGTGTTCCTGATGAACAACGTGCATGATGACCATCCCGAAGTGTTCCAGTCGCGGTATGTGCTCTCGTACCTGCGGGGTCCGTTGACCACCAGGCAGATCGCCACGCTGATGGCGCCGCGGAAGATTGCGGGGGTGGTGGGGACCAGGGGAGGGGGTTCCCTTGCCAGCCGGCATTCGCTGGGGAGCAGTGCCGGGGCCCGGCCGGTGTTGCCTCCCGAGATTGGCGAGGTCTTCGCGGTGGAACGGGGCCTGTCCCGCGAAGGGAAGCTGGTGTACGAGCCCGCCCTGATGGCTCAGGCGCGGGTGCACATCACGAATTCCCGCCTGGGGGTGGATGAGTGGGATGAATTGACC
>JBKDUK010000129.1:0-29888 GCA_046339535.1 Planctomycetaceae bacterium
CCTTTGCGCAAATCGATCGTCTGATCCGCGTCCGGCTCCGGAACATTCTTCGGAAACGATCCGGTCGGAAAGGTCGCGCGAGTGGTGAAGACCACAAGCGCTGGCCGAATCGGTTCTTTGTCGAACTTGGGCTCTACAACCAGCACGCAGCCCATGCACAGGCCGTTCAATCCTGTCACCGGTAAGACCATCAACTGGAAAGCCGGATGCGGGCAATCTGCCAGTCCGGTTTGGCGGGAGGGGGAGCCGTAACCATCCGGCTCTCCCTACCCCTATCAACCGCGCTGGCGGGGTTTCCCATTTTTGCGATGGTCGATTGACTGTGGACTCGGCGGGCCGGGGGGCCCTTGGGGCGACAGGTTGAAAATCGATCGTACGGACGGTGGGTTCACCTCGGAGCGGCGTGGCCGATTCTTGTGAGCCCGACGACATGGGGTTTTCCGATCCAGGCGGTCTGCCGGCCCATGGGATTGGTTTTTGTTCGATGTCGGCCCAGCGGAGCGGACACGGAGGTCCGCCCCCCCGCCGCCCGGTGGGTGGGGCCTGCGGGCGGTGTGGGGCCGAGGCGTGTCTAGCGGTGGCTTGGACGGAGCCTCGCCCTCCCGGGATGTGGAATCCAGGAAGGGACGCCGTGGGGGGAAAAGCGGTGAGGGAAACGGTGGGCCCCGCATCGGGACGTTGGCCACCTGGTCCTCTTTCAAGCGCCCCTCACTGGTCCTTTTTCGGGCGCCCAATGACAGACATCCGCATTTCGCTTCCGATGTCTGCCAGCGGGAACAGAGCCGCGGGATCAAATGAGCTGATGCGTCAACTCCGGCCGGGCTTTCCGATGACAGCGGTGCCGGATTGAAGAGACGCCAGACGGCACAAGAGAGCAACACCTGGCAAACTGGCGAAACCTTAGCGGTTACCGAGCTCCAAGCGGTTGTATGGGTTGCAGCAATCGTGGCGACGCGGTTCGAAAAACTTCAGCCGATCGGCAGTCTCTGCGCCATCCGCAACGGCAACGCAAGATAGGCTTCTGGTGTAACCAGCACGAAAAAGCCGCACGGGAGGAAAATTCGGGGGGCGAACCCGGATTCCCTTGGCCGAAGCCCCTCCGACTTGAGAAAATCTTCTTGGGTCGGCCGGTTTTCGCCCATCTTTCCCGGATCGTGTGGCAGACTTGTCGACCCGAGCTTTGACGTTCACCAGGAGTTGCAACATGAGACCCCATTCCCTGCTTGCGCTGGCCGTGGCCCTGTTGGGCCTCTCCAGCGAAGCGCTCGCCAACGGGTACTGCGGTGGCGGGTGCTTCAGTTGCTGTCCCCCGACAGCCTGCCAGGCCCCCTGCATCACGCGGTACCGTGCCGAGCGAACCACCTGCTATCGCACGGTCAGCGAAGTTGTTTACGAACGGCAGGAACAGCAGTGCGCCCGCACGGTCTATGACACCGTCTGGGAAGAACAGCAAAACACCTGCTACCGCAATGTCTGCGTCCGCATGGAACGCGAGGTGCAGACCCAGGTGCAGCGTCCCGTCTACGAGACCGCCGAGCGTGAGGAACGCTATACGGTCAATCGCCCCGTCTGGGAAACCAGCTACCGCGATTGCAGCTACACCGTCCGCAAGCCGGTCTGGGAAACCTCGACTCGCGAATGCCGGCGGGTCGTCAATCGCCCCGTCTACGAAACCAGCGAACGGGAGGTTCGCCGGTTGGTCCGCCGTCAGGTCTCCGAATGCGTGCAGCAGGAACGCTGCCGCACCGTGATGCGGCCGGTCACCACCTGCCGCACCGTGCAGCAGGACTGCGGCCGCTGGACCATGCAGAAGACCTGCCGTCCCGGCCCGTCGCTGCCCCGTATGGTGTGCGATCCGTGCTGCGGCTGGCGCGTCGCGATGGTTCCCGGTCCCCCGGTGGCGACCTACCGCCCGGTGTACGAGCCGAACATCGTCGAACGACAGGTCTCCAGCACCACCTGGCAGGCCGAAGTGGTCCGCGAGATGGTTCCCGTGCAGGTCTGCCGGATGGTGACCGAAGAACAGGTCACCCGCGTGCCGGTCCGCACCTGCCGCATCGTGCAGGAAGAAGTGGTCAGCTCGGTTCCCGTGCGGACCTGCCGGTGGGTCGATGAAGTTGTGCCCCGCCAGGTTCCCGTCCGCACCTGCCGCATGGTTCAGGAAGAATGCGTCCGCAAGATTCCGGTCCGCACCTGCCGCATGGTGTGCGAGACGGTGACCCGCAAGGTCCCCTACTACGAGACGCATCAGGAGCCCTACACCGTGACCCGTCGGGTCGCCCGCAAGGTGGCCCGTCAGGTTCCCTACACGGTGTGCCGGATGGTCCCCCGGGTGGTCGAACGGCAGATTCCCTACGAAACCTGCCGGCTGGTCCCCGAGACCATCTGCCAGAGTGGCTGTGAAGACGGCGGTTGCGGCCCCGGCGGCTGCCAGCCCGCCGCCGGCCAGGTCGGACCGCAGTCGACCCGCGAGCTGCAGCCCGAACCGGCCGCCACTCAGCCCCAGGAGACCAATCGCCTCGGTCTGCCCGAAGCCGAACCGGTGGAACAGCCCACCGTGCGGCTGAAGTCGGCCTGAGTCTGGTTTCCGGAAGACGTCGTTTGACGCCGACTGGAATCTCCCTCTCCAGCTCGGAAAACAGCAACACCCCGCCGGGATCGATTCCCGACGGGGTGTTGTGTTTTTGGGGTGTCCCGCGACACGTGGGAGACGCCCCCCCACTCTTTCGGATGCGACGCTCTTCCCGAGACAGCGTCGCGTGGTCGTGATGATCACGCGACGCTTGATCTCGGGCAGCCTGTCATCCGGCCGCGGTCCAAATCCCGGTTTCCGCCCAGATCACTTGCTGTTGATGGTGACACCGGGGAAGTCGTCGGTCCGGAAGGGGGTCAGCGGCAGGCCGGCCCCGTTGAACATGTTGACGATGGGGTTGTTGGCCCAGCCGTAGCGGACGGCGATGGGATTGGGAACCTCGGTGGCCGAGACTTCAATCTGGCCGTCTTGCCGGACGGTCGCGTTGGCATAGACCCACTTCTTGTCTTCGCCGCAGATCGAGAAACCGCGGGGCTGGGGAACGTCAAAGGGGCGCCAGCCGCCGTCGACATAGTCGAACGACAGGACGATCTTGTTCCCTTCCTTGGTCATCGACTTGTACTGGGGGCTGTGGTAGGGGATGTTGACCCCGTAGTCTTTGGCGAGCGCCCAGCGGGCGAGGCGCCGGCCGACATCGAACTTGTTCTTGGGGTGAATGTCTTTCCCTTCGCCGATGTCGATGATGACCGCTTCGCCCGTCTTGGGGAGCTTCGACATGGTCATGGTCTGGGCTTCGCGCAGCTCGGCCCAGTCGCTTTCGCCGGGGCCGGCGGGCTCATTGGTGAAGTCGGCCAGCTGGACCCAGTAGAAGGGGAAATCTCCCTGGCCCCATTCGTCGCGCCAGTTCTTGATCATAAGGGGGAACAGGTCGCGGTACTGATAGGCCCGGCTGGCGTTCGATTCGCCCTGGTACCAGATGGCTCCGCGGATACCGTAACCGAGGTGCGACTTGAGCACGCCGTTGTAGATGTTGCCCGGGCGGGAATTGCCACCCATGGGGCCCCCCAGACCGGCCAACTGCTTCTTCTGGTCTTCGTTGAGGTCATTCCCCTTGGCCTTGAGGTCGGCAAAGGTCTGCTCCATGCCAGCCCAGCGGTCCATCATGGGCTTGAAACGTTCATCGGCGGCGAGGGTGCTGCGGTTGATCCAGGCCTCGCAGGCCGATCCCCCCCAGGCGTGGTTGATCATGCCGACCGGCACATCGAGGGTCTGATGGAGCTGGCGGGCGAAGAAATAGCCAACGGCCGACCAGTTGCCGATGTTCTCGGGCGTGCAGACCTGCCACTGGCGGTCGGGGTGACTCCAGATGGCTTCCTGGGTGCCAATCTGGGGGAAGTTGATCATGCGGATCTTGGGGAACTTCGCCGCCAGCTTTTCCAGATCGGGATCATTCGAGGCATTGATCGACCACTGCATGTTCGACTGCCCCGAGCAGATCCAGACTTCGCCCACCAGCACGTCATCGAACTTGACGTTGTTGACGGCGAGGGTGTGGGGGCCGCCCACGGGGAGCGGGTCGAGCATGACCGACCAAGAGCCATCCGCGGCGGCGGTCGCCTCGTGGGTCTGGCTGCCGATGGTGACCTTGACCTTCTCGCCGGCATCGGCCTTCCCCCACACCTTGTTCTTCTGCCCCTGCTGCAGAACCATGTGGTTGCCGAAGATGTTGGGCAATTTGACTTCAGCCCGGGCGGCGGCCGGCAGGGTGGCCAGCCAGCCCCCCACCAGCAAGGCCGGGGTGAGGAGAAGACGCCAATTCGAGCGACTCATGAAGCAGACTCCTGTGTAGAGACAAGGGATGCGAGTCTTCGCGAAAACAGGGCGCGGGGGAAATCCCCCGGCACGACATTCCGGACGAGCCCCCCGGCGGCCGGTTTTGCGGAGTATATCGATTGCATCTTCGTGGGAGCAGTTTCCAGGGGGGGGCGGTCCGACGCGACACGAGAACAGCGGATCTTCCCGCCAGCGGCCAGACCCTGGCGACTGGGCAATCTGGGGTATGTAAGAATCCTGCAGCCCCTGCGGAATTTAGAGAGGAACGTGTCTGCCAACCGAGGGGCTCTGCGGGGGAAAGGTTGAAGGGGAGGCCGAAAATCGCGTCCGGCGGTCACTTTCCTGGAATCTCATTTCCGACTTCAAGGCCCTTGTCGATGACTCTGATGAAAGAAAGTTGGCAGAGTTTGCCGATGATTCCCAGTGATGTGACTTTCCGCATTGTGCGGATGGTGCCGTAGTGTCCCGATTCACGCTGGGTACCCGTTTGACTCCTGCAGCACACACGAACCTGATGAAGGTCTGGTTCACTCCGGTGGCCTGCCTGGTCGCAGGGGCCCTGTTGACGGCGACGGTGGCAGGCTGTGCCACGGCGGAGCGCCGGTTGAGCTATGTGGGCGACCCCCAGGATCCTGAGGAAGGGGACCGCACCACACAACTGGCGATCGAAGAGGCGGACGCCGACTACGAACCCGACCCGGTGGCCATCAGCAGCCAGAATCCGCGCACGTCGGGAGACCGGTCACACGATGGGGTCTGGGATCTGACGCTGGCCGAAGTGCTGCGGATGACGCTGGAAAACAACAAGATCGCCCGCACCCGCAACGAGTTTCTCTCGCCCGGCAACCCAACCCTCGCGAACAGCGAGGCGGTCACTTCGGTCTATGACCCGGCCATTCGTGAGACGGGGGTCTTGTTCGGCAGCCGGGGCGTGGAGGCGGCGCTGTCTTCGTTCGACCCGGTGTTCAACTCGAGCCTGGGGGTGGGGAACAGCGAGACGATCCAGAACAACCTGCTGCAATCGGGAGGGATCGAGCCCGGGGGAACACTGTTCCAGCAGCAGGGTCAGTTCAGCGCGGGGTTGACCAAGAACTTTGCGTACGGGGCCCAGGCAGCCGTCACGCAGAACTGGAACTACAACCAGACGAACCAGGAGTTCCAACTCTTCAAGTCGCTCTACACGGGCAACCTGCAGTTCAGCTACCAGCAGCCGTTGTGGGCTGGAGCGGGGACGGAGTTCACCCGCATCGCCGGTCCGGTCAATCCCAACGTGCAGGCGATTGCCGGGGTGAACCAGGGGGTGGCGATCGCCCGGATCAATACCGACATCTCGCTGGTCGACTTCGAGCAGCAGGTGCGGAACATGGTGTTCGACGCCGAGACGCTGTACTGGGACCTGTACCAGGCGTACCGGAACTACGACAGTCTGGTGGAAGCCCGCGAGTCGGCCCTGAAGACGTGGCGGACCGTGCAGGCGAAGTCGCGGACCGGGCTGGTGGGGGGCGGGCGGGCCGAGGAGGCCCAGGCGCGGGAGCAGTACTTTGAAGCACGGGCGCGGGCCGAAACGGCTCTGGGAGGGCCCGGTTCGCGTGGGGGTGATCAGGGAATCTACGGGATTGAGCTGCAATTGCGGCGGATCTGCGGCCTGCCGGCGAACGACGGGCGGATCATCCGGCCGGTCGACGAACCGGGCCTGTCGCGACTGGATCCCGACTGGCACAGTTCCCTGGCGCCGGCCTTCGCCAAGCGTCCCGAGGTGCGCAAGCAGCGGTGGCTGGTGAAGAGTTACGAGCTGCAATTGCGGGCGGCCCGCAGCCTGGCCAATCCCCAGTTGAACCTCGCGTCGTTCTACCAGTTGAACGGTTTCGGCAACAATCTGTTTGGTCAAAACGATTCCCTGGGCAAGCCGGGTTCCGATCTGCAGAGCGCCTACCGCACCCAGTTCCAGGGGGACCAGACCGCCTGGCAGGTGGGGATGCAGTTCTCGGTCCCGCTGGGGCTGAGGAGCGCGTTGTCGCAGGTGCGACACCAGGAACTGCGGCTGGCGAAGGCCCAGACGGTGATGGCCTCCCAGGAGCAGGAGATCAGCCTCGAATTGGCTGGCACCTTCCAGGCGGTCGACTACTGGTACCAGAACGCCGAGACGAACT
Source organism: Planctomycetaceae bacterium (assembly GCA_046339535.1). GTDB lineage: Bacteria > Planctomycetota > Planctomycetia > Planctomycetales > Planctomycetaceae > UBA10511. The sequence continues at coordinate 6,517 of JBKDUK010000129.1, forward strand.
ACAACCGCCGCGAGGCGGCCCTCGACAATCTCGAAGCGGTGCAGGCCGACTACGACCTGGACCGGAAGTCGCTCGACCTGCTGCTGCAGGCCCAGAACCGGCTGGCGATTGCGGAGGTGTCTTACTACCGCAGCGTGACGGAGCTGAACAAGTCGCTGTGCGAACTGCAGTACCGGCAGGGAACCCTGCTGGAATACAACAACATTTACCTCGCCGAGGGCCCCTGGGCTCCTGAGGCCCAGCGTGACCTGATGCGGCGTTCGATCGCCCGGGCCTACGCGTTTGAGGCTCCCCGGATTGATCCGGTGACCACCGAACCCGAGCCGTACGCCCGGCCGCTGGGTTCGGGCCCCGGGATGCAGATCGAAGTGCAGCCGCTGACTCCCGCCGGCACCCCGGGTGACTGGGGTGCCCAACCCGGCATGAGTCCGGTACTGCCTCCGGAGGTCCCCCCGGCCGACAGCCTGCCCCCCGCGGATGAGCCCCCCGAGTTGCTGGAGCTTCCCGCGGAGCCGGTGACGGCGGGAACCGAGTGACAGCCACTGCCTGGCAAGGCGACTGGGAAAACGCTGCCGGGGCCCCCCCGGTGTAGCGGCGGAGAACCGGGAATTTCCCGGGCGGACATTGGCGGATTTCGTGTGCGTGCGTCACAATTCTGAAGATCAACCAACGCGGCCCCACCCCGGGCAAAGTGGCTCTGGGGGGGGGGTCGAGGAGTCGAGTGCCATGAGCAATCGCTGGACATTGCTGACCCTGGGGGCGGCCCTGCTGCTGACCACGGCGATCGTTCCTGCGCTGAACCACCGCCTGCAGGCAGCCGTCAACCGCCGCCGGGCGACGGTCGCGCAGGTGCCGGGGAAAGTCTCGGTTCCCAACTGCTCGGTGAAGCTGATCCACGAAGTGATCCTCTCGGCCGAACGGCCGGGCATTCTGGGAAGTCTCGACGTGGTCGAGGGAGACCAGGTGGCCGAGGGACGGCTGCTGGCCAAGATCAAGGACGAAGTTCCCCTGGCCACCCTGGCGATCGCCGCGAAAGAGGCCGAGTCGGACGTCGATATCCGATTCTCGGAAAAGGCGTATGATGTGGCCCGGGTTGAGTGGGAAAAGGCGGAAGAGGCGAACCGCCGGCAGAAGAACACAGTTCCCGAGGTGGAAGTGCGGCGGGCGAAGCTCGCCTCGGACAAACCCCAACTGGAGATCGAAAAAGCCCGGCACATTCACGAGGTGAATGGGCTGAAGAAGCAGGAAGCGGAAGTGCAGGTGAAGACCTGCCGGATCGAGGCCCCCTTCGATGGGTTTGTGACCAAGGTTTACCTGTCGCGCGGCGCTCCGGTGCGGCAGGGGGATCCGGTCATCGAGTTGCTTGACATTTCGCGCCTCAAGATCGAAGGATTTGTGCCACTGGCCCAGGCGATCCAACTGAAGCCGGGGCTGCCGGTGAGGGTCGAGGTGTCGGTGAAGCTGGATGGGGCCGACCGGAATCTGCTGGGTGAGGTGGAAGGAACGCTGAAGTTCGTGGACCGGCGGGTGAACACGGCAGACAACAAGGTGCGGGTCTGGGCCGAAGTTCGCAATCCGCCGGACTGGCTGCGGGCGGGACTGCAGGCGGAGATGCAGATCCCGGTTGCCGAACCGGAAAAGGGAGCTGAATGAGCATTGGTGGCGGACTGCTGCCCTCGCTGAGACGACCCGTTCCGCTGGTGCGGCGGGCCGATCTCGTTACGCAGCGTGTGGAGTGCCAGGGAGGGGAGTATTTCGTCATCAAGGATCCGGTGGCGCTGAAGTATTACCGGCTGGATCCGGAACATCATCATGTGCTGGGGCTGCTCGACGGGAACCGCAGCCTGGAAGAGGTTCGTGAAGATCTGCAGGTGGTGTTCCCCTATGCCCGCCCCACTCTGACCGAACTGCAGTCGGTGGTGGTGGACCTGCATTCCAAGGGGTTGCTGGCCAGCAACCGTCCCGGGCAGGGGGATGTTTTCATCAACCGCCGCTGGAAGGTGGCGAAGCAGAAGATGCTGGGGGTGCTCTCGAACATCCTCAGCCTGCGGTTTCCCGGCTGGGATCCCGAGCGCACTCTCAAGATGCTGCTGCCGGTGGTGGGCTGGCTGTTTCATCCCACGGCGGTCTTCATCCAGGTGGTGCTGATTGCCGCCTCGTGGCTGCTCCTGTCGATCCAGTTCGACCACTTCCGCCGGCTGCTGCCCGAGTTCCAGCAGTTCTTCGGCTGGCCGAACCTGCTGTGGCTGTATTTCACGCTGGCCTTCACCAAGATCCTGCACGAGCTGGGGCACGGGGTCAGTTGCCGGTATTTCGGCGGGGAATGCCACGAGATCGGGGTGATCTTCCTGGTCTTCAGTCCCACGCTGTATTGCGAGGTGAGCGACTCGTGGATGCTGCCCAACAAGTGGCACCGAATCGCGATCGGGGCGGCGGGCATGTGGGTCGAGTCGGTGCTGGCCTCGCTGGCGCTGTTCGCCTGGTGGTTCTCGGCTCCCGGGATGTTCCACCACCTCTGTCTGAACGTGTTCTTCGTCTCGACCATCACCACGGTCATCTTCAATCTGAACCCGTTGATGCGGTATGACGGCTATTACATGCTGAGCGATTACCTGGAGATTCCCAACATGTCGGAGAAGGCGAATACCCTGCTCCGCAACACGTTCGCGCGGGTCTGCCTGGGAATCGAGACGCGGGAAGACCCGTTCATGCCCCAGCGGGGCCGGCACTGGTTCGTACTGTACGCGGTCGCGAGTGCCCTGTACCGCTGGGTGGTGTTGTTCGGCATCACGGTCTTTCTCTACACGGTGCTCAAGCCGTATGAACTGCAGAGCATCGGCATTGCGCTCGCCTGGTTTTCCATGGCGGGGATCGTCGGCAACCTGGTCTTCAACCTGTATCGAGTCATGAGCGCCCCCCGCAGTGAACCGCTGAGTCGTCCCCGCATTCTGGCCACGCTGCTGGTGCTGGCGGCCGTGGTCGCCGGCCTGTTGGCGATCCCCCTGCCGTGGCATGTCGAAGCTCCGTTCTACGTGGAGCCGCACGATGTGGCCTACGTCCAGAACTCGGTCCCCGGCATCATCGAGACGATTCACGTGAAGCCGGGCGACCAGGTCGCGCAGGGAGCCCCTCTGGTGGACCTGGCCGATCCCGACAAGCAGCTCAAGCTGCAGGAACTCGAGACGCAACTGGCGGTGCAGCGTCTGGAACTGGAGAAATACCGGGCACAGCCCAATCCGGCGGCCGCCCAGGTGGCGGGGGAGCAGATTGTGTCGCTGGAGCGGCAGATCGAAGACTTCACGCGGCAGTTGGCGATGCTGAAGCTGACCGCCCCCATCAGCGGTGAGGTGGTGGCGATGCCGCGGGTCGAAGAGCCCCCCGCCGGCGTCGAGCAGATTGAACTGCATGGCTGGTTTGGCAGTCCCCTCGACCAGGGGAACGTGGGGGCGCTGCTGGAACCCCGGACAAATGTGCTGTGCCTCGCTCCCGACGACCGGTTCCAGGTGATTTTGCTGGTGGATCAACTGGACCGGGGCGACATGCAGGTGGGTGAAGAGGTCGAGATTCGTTTCGAGCAGGTTCCCGGGGAAACCTGGACCGGGAAAGTGGTGAAAATCGCCCCCCGTCATGCCGAATTCGCCCCTCCCTCATTGACCAACAAAACCGGGGGGAACCTGGCGACCGTGAGTGACCGCCAGGGGCGCGAGCGGCTCACCAGCAGTGCCTACGAGGCGGTCGTGGAACTCGACACGAACACGGCCCGACTTCGTTCGGGACTGCGGGGAAATTCGCGGTTCTACGTCGGGCATCGCTCCACCTGGCAGTGGATCTGGCGCTGGTTGCGGTTGACCTTCCATTTCCGCATGTAGTTGCGGAGAGTGGCCCATCCCGTTCTTTCAACCATCGATTCCCTCTTCAATCGCAAGTGGCAGCCATGTCGACAGGTTCCGGCAATCCTCCCGAGATCCCCGCGGCCAGCCAGGCCGTGCTGAACGAAATCGCCGCACTGGCCCTGCAACCCCAGACGATCGACGCATTTTTCTCGGCCCTGTTACCCCGGGCGGTGGCGGCCACGGGAACGGCGGCCGGCGGTCTCTGGATGATCGACGCGCAGCGCCGGCTGGTGCTGACCCGCGAGCAGTCGCTGGTGCAGACCGGCTTCATGAACGATCCGATGCTGAAGGCCGCGTTTGAGCAGCCGTTCTCGAGTGCGATCGAGAAGGGCTGCGCCCTGGCCTTCGCGACCCGCGAAGAAAAGCTCGACGGCCCCGGCCGGATGTTCTCGATGCTGCTGGGGGGAGTCTGGGCCAACCAGCGGCCCCAGGGGTTGGTGCAATTGCTGGAAGAAGAGCCGGCCGATCCGGCGCAGCGCGGCTGGCGCCTCGCCGCGCTCGAGCAGGTCTGCCAGAGTCTGTCGACCTTCCTGTCGCGGCTCCCTTCCTTCCCGGCGGGAGAGGTTCCCGGTGGTCCCAGCCCGATTGGGCGTTCCGCGACACCAGCCACCCCGGCCGTCCCGTCCCATCCGGAACTGGCACCGCGCGTCCCCCCCAAACCCGCGGTCGTCCCTGCCGCGGCCGGTTCTGCGGTTCCACCGGCCACCCCCCCCGCGTCTCCCCCTCCCGGCCCCCGCCTGACTGTGGGGGGGCAACCCGTTCCCCTCGAAGTGTTGCCGGCGGGGGTCAACATCGGGGGGGCCGTCACGGCGACCAAGGTTGCCGAATTGTCGCTCGATGACGTGCTGGCGATGCACAATCACCTGCGGGTCAAGGATGTGGCCCAGGTGGCGGCCAACGATGGACGCCGGTGGCTGGGAGTCGACCGGGTGTCGATCGCGGAGCGGGTCGGCAACAAATTGCGGCTGCTGTCGATTTCGGGCTCGCAGTCGGTCAACCCGCGCTCCAACGTCGTGCAGCTGCTGACCAGCCTGTCGGACAAGGTGGTGCGGTCGGGAGAACGCCTCACGTTCGATGGCGAGTCGCGCACGCTGCCCCCGTTGATCGAACAACCGCTGGCCGACTATCTGCACGAAAGCCGCACCCGGGCCGTGGTGATTTCCCCCCTGTTCGACCCGGTGGCGATGAAGAAGTTCACCGAGGCGGGAATTCGCGGCGAGAAAGAACCGGTCCCCCGCCCCAAGCCTCTGGGGGCGCTGGTGGTCGAGCAGATTTCCGACAATCCCCTGCCGCGGGATCTCGACGACCGTCTCGACAAACTGACCGCGCACACCGCCCTCGCGATGCGGAACGCCCAGGAGCACGAGCGGATCTTCCTGATGCCCCTGTGGCGTTTCCTGGGGGGTTACACCTCCTGGTTCCGGGGGCGCCGTCTGGCCCAATGGGCGCTGGGCATCGCCACAGCCGCCGCGGCCGCCGCCGCCCTGACCTACGTGAAATGGGACTACCGGGCCGAGGGGAAGGGGCGGCTGATGCCCATCGTGCGGCAGGAGGTCTTCGCTCCCTGGGATGGCGACGTGCTGGAGGTGAAGGTCGCCACCGGCGTACCGGTGAAGGCGGGGGACACCCTGCTGGTGCTGAAGAACGATGAACTGCAGGCCCGGCTGCTGGCCCAACAGAATGCCCTGGCCGAAAAGGAGACCCAGGTCGCCTCGGTGCGGGCGCAACTGAGTGAATCGAGCACCGGCATGACCCGTCAGCAGATCAACGAACTGCAGTTCAAAGAGCAGCAGTTGCTGGCCGAGATCAAGGGGGTCGAATTGCAGGTGAACACCCTCGAAAAGCAAAAGGACGCCCTGACGGTCAAAGCACAGATCGACGGCGTCGTAGCGACTTTCCGGGTGGAGGAACTGCTGCGGCTGCGCCCGGTGCGACGGGGCGAACTGCTGCTGGAGGTGATGGATCCGACCAAAGAGTGGCGGCTGGAACTGGATGTCGCCGAGAACCGGCTGGGCCACATGCTGGAAGCGCAGGCGCAGTCGGGCAATCAGCAACTCCCCCTGACCTATATTCTCGCCACGGCCACCGAGAAGACCTGGCAAGGGAATCTCGAAACGATTGGCAGCCGCGCGATGGTGTCGGAGAAGGAAGGGGCCGTGGTGCCCATCTTCGCCACTCCCACCGCCCCCCTTCCCGACGATCCGCAGATCGGTGCCGAAGTGATCGCCAAGATCAACTGCGGCAAGAAGCCGCTGGGCTACGTGCTGTTTGGCGATGTCATCGAGTTCTTCCGGAAGAAACTCTGGTTCTGAACGGGAGCGCCCGGCCGGAAAGAGCCGGGCACCCAACACCGATCATCGGCCGACCGGGCAGATCACCACTGCGCCGCTTCCACCACCAACGTCCGGATCGTGACGGACAGGGCCGCGTTGGTTGGGGGGCTGTGCCGGGCGTCACGCTGTCTGATCGCCACGTGCTGACTCAGCGCGGGGTTGCTTCTGGCGCGGGCTGCAACTGCAGACGCCCCGGTTGGCCACTGGCCTGGTACCAGGCCTGCACCCGGGTCGAAAGTTTCCCGGGCGCTCCCACCAGGGTCAGCCGGCGGGGGGACAACAGCCCCAGCGCTTCGGGAATATCGAGAACCTTCAACACTCCCAGGAGAGCCGGTCCCGTGCGGTGACTGACGGGGGGATCAATCAGTTTCACATCGGCGATGCAGGTGTCGAAGAGTGCGGCATAGGCGCCCAACACGCCCGCCTCACCCCGACCAATGACCCCCACCAGCCGTTCTCCCGGCTCGTTCTCGTGCAGCCACCGCGCGACCGCCTGAATGTCTCCCACCCGGAGCATGTCGAGAGTCCGCCCCAGCAGCACCGGGGACCGCTCGAAATAGTTCGGCGGATTGCGCTTCTCGTAACCGGCGAACGTTCCCCAGCCACGGGGGGTGATCGCGAGTGTCGTCGCCTCGGCGGGAATCTGCCCCTTCAGCCAGGCGGGAAATTCCCCTTCCGGATCCTCGGGTCCCAGAATGACCACCCACAGGCGATCGGGGGGATCCGCCGGCGCGTCCACCTCGCGGCGCTCACCCCGGTTCAGCCGTCCGAGCACCACCGTATCGGCGTCGGTCTGCAGCAACACCTGTCCCTTGGTGCGCTGTTCGCGGAGTGTGGCGGCGGGAATTTCGTCGGCCCAGTCCCGGAAGATCCGCTCGCGCAGTCCCCCCAGCAGCCGGTTTGAGAGGTCCTCGTACTCCGCCGCCGTGACGGGGGGAGCCTGTACGGCGACGGGAACAAAACTCTCGTCGATTGTGGCGTTGCGACTGTCTGCGGGGAGATCGTGATCGTCACGGAAGACGCGCAGATCCTTTCCGGGAATCGGTTCGAGGACCGGTTCCTGAACGGCCGCGTTGTCGTTTTTGAGATGCCTGTTCAACCAGCGATACGCCATCAATCGCAATTCGAGATGGTCTTCGTGTCCCCCCGGAGTCACGCCAATGTCGAACAGATCGCCCGCCTTTTTCTGGTACAGGTTGTACAGCCGCTCGAGTCGCCCGCGAATCCTCTCATTGGCGGGCATGGGAAAGATCGTGTCGTGCCCCGAATTTTCGAACAGCATGGGGCGCGGGGCCACGAGCGCGGCGATGGTGGTCCATTCCCAGCGGTAGTTGTTGTAGAGAAACATGCAGTCGCAGTGACCATTGACCACCTGGTCGGTGACGTAGCTCTGCAGATCGCTCATGCCGCTCACGGGAACGCAGCACTTCACCCGTTCATCGGCGGCGGCAATCCAGAAGGTGGCCGCCCCTCCACCACTGATGCCGGTGACGCCGATACGCTCGGGGTCGACCTCAGACCGCGAGATGAGGTAATCGACGGCCCGCACTCCATTCCAGCATTCGACTCCGGCGGGGGTGTAGCCGGCCGAATGCCACCACCAGCGGTTGTGCTGGTAGGTTCCATGATGAATCCCCGCGACCTCACCCAGTTGCAGCGTGTCGATGATCAGACAGACATAACCGTGCGTGGCGAACCACATGCCGTGATGCTGGAACGCGGTCTTGTTGCCGTCACGTCCGCGTCCGGAATGCCCGCAGACATACAGCACCGCGGGCAGTTTGCCTTCGGGCAGCGGGTTGGGGAGATACAGGTTTCCCGTGACGTACAGTCCGGGCTTGGACTGAAAGTGGACGTTCTGCACCGAGAACCCCTCCCGCTGAAGGGTGTGGGTCACCACGGGCTGCAGGGGGGTGCGTTCGGGCAGCGGCCAGAGGCCCAGCATGTCGAGATACTGTTCCCGGAGAGGCGTGCGCAGGCTGTCCCACTCTTCGGCAGACAGGGCCCAGGCCGATTCGCCCGCCCCGACCTCGCGCGTCTCGTTCGCCAGCCAGCGCCGCAGCGCGGGATCGCCGTCTGGTGTCTCCTGTCCCCCGGCCAGAGCCGTCAGCCCCAACACCACCAATCCCCCCCAGCCAAGGCACACGCCGCGCATCGCGCACTCCTGTGAATGGATTCTTCCCCCGGCAAACCGCCCGGCGCGGTGGGGTCGGCAGATTCTCCCCGAGTTCCCTCGCAGACACAACCCGCCACCTCCCGCGGTCTGATGCGGGACTCGATCGGATCAACCACCTCGACACGGGAAACTTGCCCGCTGGGCTGGGGCGGGCCTATGATCGCGCGGATCGGGCGTCAGGGAATTCCAGCAGGACCAGCCAGGAGTGAAGTGATGAGCAGTGCAGGCCAGTTGAGCCGTCGTTCGCTGTTGCAGACCGGAGTCGCCGCACTGGCGGCGGGCACCCTGTCCGAAACGGGTCTCTCACCGGTCCTGGCCGCCGGTCCCGATCTGGCGAAACACCCCTGGATCGACGCGCATTCGCATGTCTGGTCGCCCGACACCGATCGCTGGCCCCTCGAGAAAGGACAGACCAAGGCCGATCTCAAGCCCGCCAGTTTCACCCCGGAGGAATTGCTGGCCCAGGCGCATCCCGTCAAGGTGGGGCGCGTCGTGCTGATCCAGCACCACATCTACCACGGCTGGAACAATACCTACCTCACCGACTGTGCCGCCGCCCATTCCGGGGCCTTCGCAGTCGTGGGGATGCTCGACGATCAGCAGCCGGGAGTCCGCGAAAAGATGGACAGCCTGCTGAAACAGCGGGTCACCGGGTTCCGCATCACCCCCTTCATCTACAAGGAGCAGTGGCTGTCGAGCGAGGGGATGCAGCAGATGTGGAAGCACGGAGCCGAGACGGGCCAGGCGATGTGCTGCCTGTTGAATCCCGAAGATCTCGAGGGGGTCTCCGCGATGTGCCAGAAGTATCCCCAGACGCGGGTGGTGATCGATCACTTCGCGCGGATCGGAGCCACCGGCGAAGTGCGCGATGCCGACGTTCAGAAGCTGTGCGATCTGGCCCGGCACAAGCACACGTATGTGAAAATCTCGGCCTATTACGCTCTGGGGAAGAAACAGCCTCCCTACCTGGACCTGGTCCCCATGATCCGCCGGGTGTTCGACGCCTATGGTCCCGAGCGGACCATGTGGGCCAGCGACGCTCCTTACCAGATCGAAGGGAACAACACGTACCAGGGCTCGATCGATCTGGTGCAGAACAGGCTCGACTTCACCTCCGCGGGAGACCGCAACTGGCTGCTCCGGGGGACCGCCGAGAAGGTGTTCTTTTTCTGAGCAGGGGCTGTTCTCTGCGGGCGGGCCCGCCGCGGGGGTGACGCGGAACGAGGCGAGGGGTGTGTCTCGGCAGCCGGATGACTCCGCGACAGCCCACCCCGGTGAAAGTCCCTTATTTCTGAGTGTCCCTCATGCGAATCCTCCCGCGGCGACATGCGGCGCGGAGGATTTGCGGCGATTTCAGACTCCGCCCGATTCGCTCAGCGGGGGGTGAAGTCGCACTCTGGGGTGAGACTGAGGCAGAATTGGGCAATGAGCCTGGCGGCGTTTTCGAGGTCGGTGAGCGAAACGACCTCGACCGGGCTGTGCATGTAACGGTTGGGAATCGCGACGATGCCGGTCGCCACTCCTCCCCGGGTCAATTGCAGGGCATTGGCGTCGTTGCTGGCGGCCCGGGGCAAGGCCGCGAGCTGCACGGGAATCTCGTTCTGCTGGGCGAGTGAGACGAGCCGCGCATGCACTTCGGGATTGGCATTGGGCCCCCGGGGGAGCACGGGGCCATCTCCCAGGTCAACTTCGCCGTATTGCTTCAGATCGAGCGTGGGGCAATCGGTGGCGTGCGTGACATCCACCGCGATCCCGAGGTGCGGGTCGATTGCGAAGGCACTGGTCTGGGCACCCCGCAGGCCAATTTCCTCCTGCACGGTCGAGACCGCATAGACGGCCGCCTGGGGCGCCGCGGCCGCCACCAGCCGCAACGCCTCGAGGACCACCCAGGCACCGACCTTGTTGTCCATGCCGGGAGCCGCGGCCAGGTTGTTTTGCAAGGGGCGGAATCCCAATTCAAACGTGACCGGGTCTCCCACCGCCACGAGCTGGCGGGCCTGCTCGCGATCTTTCACCCCCAGGTCGATCCAGAGGTCCTTCATCTCCGGGACCTTCTTGCGGTCTTCCGGGCTGAGCAGGTGGATCGCTTTCCGGGCGATCACCCCAGGCACCGGGCCCGATCGTCCCCAGACCACCATGTTCTGACCGATGAGCATCTGGATGTCCCAGCCGCCAATGCCATCAACCCAGACGAAGCCCCGGTCATCGATGTACTTGACCTGCAGACCAATCTGGTCGCAATGCCCAGCGAGGACAATGCGGGGGGAACCCTGCGGATTCACGCAGGCCACCACATTGCCATGCCAATCGGTCGTGACCGTCTCGGCGAATTGGCCGGCATACCGCCGGACCACCGCCTGCACCGGCTGCTCGTATCCCGAGGGGCTGGGAGCATCCAGAAGATCTATGAGAAACTGCAGCGCACTGTCGTCCATGGGAACCCTTCAGAGTGAAAGACCTGGAGAATTGTAGCCTCCCAGGGTGGAAGTCGTCACATCCAGGCCCCCCGACGCTTCCGCCCAAACAATGTCGGTCGAGACCAACGGGACAAAGCCAGAAGATGGACGGGCGTCGGCAGGCCCCGTGGTGCCAGACGCTTCAGCCAGTGGATGCGGGGCAGGAGGTGCGCCGCTGAGCATCCATTCGAAAAAACCGGACTCAAACGGGGCTCGCAGCAGACACGCATGGCCCCAGCGCATGGAGCACAAAGATCTCCCCCCCACACCCCCAGTCTCCCCCATTTAACGATTCCGCCTCCGATTGGCCGACAGTCCACATGAAGAATTCTCCACCCTTCTCTTGCTTAAATACATCCCTCCAACAAGAATACTGGAGCACTTCTCGCGAGGTGGCGGCGCTGGAGATTACACTCCACCCCCGCGTCTGTTATCGGGTGACCTCATTCCCCGTCGGTTCGTTCCATGATTCCTACGGTTTGACGATCGTTCCATCACGACGTCGCAAAGTTCCCCATCGCATGTCGAAGGGGGGATCGTCCTGTACGGGGAATTTGCCCGCCAGTTCGGGATTGAAATCGATGCCAAATCCCGGTTTGTCGGTGGCGTAGTAATAGCCTCCTTTGAGCTGTGGACAGCCCGGGAAGACATCTTCCTCGGCCTGGTTGAACAGCCGGGCCTCCTGAATTCCGAAGTTGGGGGTCGCCAGGTCGAGATGCACATTACAGGCATGCCCGACGGGGGAGACGTCGCCCGGACCGTGCCAGGCGGTGCGGACGGCGAAGAACTCGCACAACGCCGCCACCTTGCGGGCCATGGTCAACCCGCCCACCTGGGAGACATGGATGCGGATGAAGTCGATCAGCCGGCCCGAAACCAGGTCGACCCATTCGTTCGGATTGTTGAACAACTCACCCATCGCCAGGGGCGTGCTGGTTTGGGCGCGGAGTGTTTTGAAATAGCCTACGTCCTCGGGAGAAAACGGATCTTCCATGAAGAACGGACGGTAATTCTCGACATCCTTACAGAGCTGGATCGCCAGGATCGGCGGGACCCGCTCGTGAATGTCGTGCAGCAACTCGACATCATCCCCCACCGTCTTGCGGATGTGTTCGAACAGCCGGGGAACCTGCCGCACATACGGCGCCGGCTCCCAGGTATCGACCCGCCGGTTCAGGGGGACATCCGACTGCGTCTGGGGCCCTCCGGTTGCTCCGCCTCCCCGGCCACCCGCTCCGTAGGTGGACAGCCCCGGCACCTCGCTTTGAATGCGGATGTGGCGGTAACCTTCGGCCTGATACTTGCGCACCTGTTCCTCGACCTCTTCGAAGGTCTTGCCGGCGGCGTGGCGGTAGGTGTCGACCGCCTCGCGGCACTTGCCCCCCAGCAATTGATACACGGGAAGATTGGCCCGCTTGCCGAGGATGTCCCACAGGGCCATGTCGACACCCGAGAGCGCATTCCCCAGCACCGGACCATTCCGCCAGTAGGAGCTGACGAAGACCGACTGCCACGTGTCTTCGATGCGGGTCACATCCTTGCCGATGAGGAACGGCTTGAGAAAGGTGTTGACCGCCGTCTCGACCGCCCGCGCGCGCTGGGTGAACGTCGCACAACCCAACCCATACAACCCGGGCTCATTCGTCAGCACTTTCACCCCCACCAACCTGATGTTGGCCGGGGCGGTCAGAAAACACTGCACATCGGTGATGCGCAGGGGAGGGGTTCCCCGGGCGGCCTGTTCGGCAATGGTCTCGGGACGAGGATCGGCGGCCATAAGTGCCGAGGCCAGACCCGAAACCATCGCAACCCCTCCACCGGCGGCCGACGCAATCCACTGACGACGATCCATGAGCGACTTCTCCAGAGCGTGTGACACGGGACATTCCCCACCCGCCGGATCGTACCGCAGCCCATGCCGACGAGCCACAGGGGGACGGCAGATGACAACGCGGGAACAACGGGAGCGCGACCGCCCCACATGCCCGCGCGCAGGACGGCAATTCATCCGCCGCGCGGCCGCTTGCGGGATTTTTTTTGCAGAGAATCTCCGCGCAGCTGCAAAGGCCCAGCCATGGTCCTGGCCAGGGCGAGGGCCAGCTTGCGGCCGGTGACGGGCAACGGCGTCTCGGCCAGGGCGTCGAGCGACACCCACTGGAAGGGGCGCTCCTGTTCGCTGGCCGTTCCCCGCCGCCACTCACAATGCACCCCCCGCAGGGAGATGCGGTACCGCGTGACGCCGTGGGTCAACCTCAGGAACTCGGCATGCCCGTCGGTCTCGATGCCGAAGCGTCGGCGCAGGTAGGCGGGCAGCCCCTCGTCGGCCGCTTCGCGCTCATCGAAACGGAGAAAATCCCACAGCCCCGCCCACCGCTCGCCCGGCAGCCGCTGCATGAGCAGATAGTGCGGCCCCTGTTGCACCACCACGGCCACCTCGGCCAGCCCGGTGATCTCCGGACGTCGGGCGGGTGGTGGAATCTCGGCCTGCCGCCCCAGCCGCCGGGCCTCACAGACAGCCGCCAACGGACACTCGCCGCAGCGGGGAGACTGAGGCGTGCAGAGGGTGGCCCCCAATTCCATCAGTGCCTGATTCACCTCGCCCGGGTTTTGCCCTGCGGGCCAGAGCGCGGCAAACTCCCACAAGCGCTTCTGCCCGGCGGCGGAACGAGGGTCTTCCTCGAGCCCCATCAGCCGGCTGTACAGCCGCAGGGTGTTGGCCTCGACGATGGGGGCGGGCTGATTGTGAGCAAACGAAACAATCGCTCCTGCCGTGTAGCGCCCAATACCGGGAAGCGACTGTAATCCCTCGACTGTCTGCGGGAATTTACCCTGGTGATCCGCGACAATCACCTGGGCCGCCCGCCGGAGGTTACGGGCCCGACTGTAATATCCCAATCCCTCCCACAATTTGAGGACGTCCCCCTCCTCCGCGGCGGCCAGGGCATCGACGGTGGGGAAGCGCTCGAGAAAGCGGTGAAAGTACGGCACCACCGCCGCCACGGTCGTCTGCTGCAGCATGATCTCGCTGATCCACACCCGATAGGGATCATGCGACTCACGCCACGGCAGTGGACGGGAGACCCGGCGATACCAGGCCCGCAATTCCCGCCGGGCCTGCGGCAACTGGCTGCTGGGAAACCCACTCACTGCCATCCTCCCAACCGGAGCCCCCCGGGTTCCTTCCCGGCGGTGGCGCGGGGTCGAGGTGCCCCTTCCTGGGTCCTCCGACAGGCGATCACTCCACCTTGGCCGAGAGCCCCAGTTGTTTCCGGGGTGACTGGGGATCCACCTGCACGGGAATCTTCCAGGCGAGGGTTTTCAGTTTGCACAGTCCACCGGTCCCCGCGCGGCAATAGCCAAAGGTCACCTGCAGATTCAGGTCTCCCTGCCGGGTTCCCGCCACGAGGGGAATCTTGAGACGGATCGTATCTTTTCCTTCGACAAATTCGGCCTCCTGCTTACCCTCGAGCGCCTCGGCGGCCACCAGCTTCACCCCTTCGGCCGTCTGGACCCGAAAGCTGGGAGGCAACTGGGGATTGAGCTTGTAGTCTTCAGGGAGTTCCACATTGAGTTCGACCACCAGCGAATCGGTGGCAGCGAGCCGCTGGACCGTCAGTTCGGTGGGGGTTACGTCGGGCACGGGAGTCGCTTTCCGGGGGGGATTGGGGGGAGTCAGGCCGACAATTTCCAGAACCCGAGCGTCCCCGGGGGCCAGGTCGATTCGCTTGATCTGGTGATTGTTGGTGTCGGCCACATAGAGGGCCCCATTGGCGATGGCCAGACCCGCTGGCTCGGAGAACTGCAGGGGCTTCACCCCAGTGCCGGGCTTGCCATCCCCATACACGGTGCGCACCTCGCCGGTTTCGGGATGGACCGACTTCACCTTGTGATTGTAACTGTCGGCCACGTACAGCAGTCCGTCGTGCCAGGCGATCCCCAGCGGATGCTGGAAGCGCGCCTCTTCTCCGGTGCCATCCTTGTCACCAAACTCAAACAGGCTGCGGCCGCCAGGCAGATCGGAGGTTCCCGCGATGGTGGTCACCTTTCCCTCCCCCGACAGCGGGACTTTGCGAATGGCCGATCCTTCGCTGTCGACCACGTACAGAGACTCTCCATCGCTGGCGAGTCCCGAGGGCTGAGCGAAGGCCGACACCCGCTGAACCTCGTTGGCATCAAAATCGGCTCCGGGCTCACCCGCGATCCGCAGGCTGCCGTTGAGAATGTCTTCGCGGCCGGAACCGGCATAAGGCTGGACGTCGCCCGATTTGAGGTCATAGGTCCAGATCTGGTGCGGCCCCGCCATGGCGATGAACAGCCGGCCCGAATGCAGCCACAGATCCCACGGACTGTTGAGCGCCAGCTTCAAGCCGGGCCCACCGCGGAATCGTTCCTGGCCCTGGACTCCGGTCCCGGCGATGGTCGTCACCTGGCGGGCCTTCAGATCAATCTTTCGCAGCAGGTGATTCTCGGTGTCAGCCACATACAACGTGTCACCGTCCAGAGCCATTCCCTGGGGATGATCGAAGGTGGCGGTCTGGAAGTCTCCATCGTCCCGGCCCATCTTCCCGGAGCCGATCGTCGCCTGCAGTTTGCCATCCAGGCCCGCGACAACAATCCGGTTGTGGTTGCTGTCTGAAATGAACAATCGGCCCCCCGGAGCATCGGCCAACAGTTTGCCGGGGAACCGGAGGGGACCACTGGCCACGCGCGACCGCTCGAGCGAGAAGTTGACCGGGGTCTCATCCAGAGTCCCCTTCGCACGATGGTGGTCAATCAGCTTGGCAATGACATTGTCGAGGAGTTCCCGCTGGCCTTCTCCAGAAACGTAGCCGCAGTACATGCCCTCGGGATCAATCAGCACGAGTGTCGGCCAGCTGCGCACTCCGAACCGCCGCCAGATGGTCATCTCATTGTCGTTGACCACCGGATGCTCGATCTCGTACCGCACGATCGCGCGCCGGATATTCTCGGTCTCTTTTTCATTGTCGAACTTGGCCGAGTGGACCCCGATGACAACGAGTTCCTTGCCGTATTTCTGCTCGAGAAACTTCAGATCGGGCAAGACGTGAATGCAGTTGATGCAGCAGAAGGTCCAGAAATCGATCAGCACGACCTTGCCGCGCAGATCCTTGAGGCTGATTTCTCCTCCGCAGTTGAGCCAGCCAGCCCCTCCCTCAAGCTCGGGAGCCTTGAAGCGATTGGGGAACGGGTTCTCGGGAATGTTCTTCCCGGGATCTTTGTCATCCGTGTCCTGTGCCGCCTTGTCTGCCGGCGGGGCGTCGGCGTCGTCCTGAGCCAGGGCCACAGTCCCAACACTCCCCACAATCCACAGGGCCGTGGTCAGGCAGGCCATCCACATCAACCGGCTCCAGTGGGCAGTGCGGGGGGCAACCATGCGGGAACTCCGTCTCGAAGGGGATCCAGAAAAGGGACTCAGGTCTTCGCGAGAATAACAGACCCCTGACACAGTCGAAAGCAGTCGGAGGGTCTGGACAACAGACAGAAAACCGTCAGGACCGCTCAGCGAGGGGCAGCAATCAGCACGGCATCGCACCAGTCGGCATGATCCAGCACATTGGCTTCGGGGCCGAAATCGACCACAAGTGTCAGGCGGCGTGCTCCCTTCAGAGACACCCGCGGGACCAGCCGGGGCTCATCACGCCCCCGCACCACGCCACTGCTCCAGACCGGCTGGTCATCGACGAGCACGGCGAACTCCACGGCACCTCGCCCCCGCGCGCTGTCATCGATGCCCACGGTCGCCACAAACGCCTCGGCCCGTGCGGGAAGGTCATAGGTCAATCGCTGGCGACTGTGCACTCCCAGACCGGTTGCATGACAGTTCCCGCGCAACTGCAACGGCTGTCCCAGACAGTTCCGGTCCCGCCGCCAGGGCCATTCCTCGTTCAGGAATGGCGTGAACTCCGATTGCACCGGCTCAAGTTCCGACAGAGGCTGACAGCCCTGCCCCAGAAACTGCACCGACACCACAGCCGCGCAGGGAAATTCCAACGGAGTGCCGCACAAGGCCTCACAGCCCAACAGCTCTCCGTCGATCAGACGCAATGCGCTCACATGCAGCCGGCTGCCATCGGTCAGCGTGATCAGTCCCCCTGGCCCTTCCAGCCGGGGCAGGTCCTGCAATTCCGGATTGAAAATGACCGCGAGCGCGCCCCGTCGGGCCAGGGTTCCCGGGGCATTCTCCCCTTCCAGCCGCAACTCCCGGTCCGAAACCCCCTTCAGCTCCCCTCGAAGAGTGTCCCCATTCTGCAGGACCACTTCGTCTGCTCCGGGGGTGGCCTGTTCCACCCGCCGCCACAGATCACGCAGCAATTCTCCCTCGGTCGGCTGCCGAAACACCACGGCCCGCACGGCCTCAAGGGGAATGGTGAATTCGCGCAGTCCCGTCAGCCGGTCCCACCGGAGTGCCAACTCCTCTTCATCCGCCCGCACCACCTCGGCCGCCAGCAGATCGCCATTCGCCAGGATCACCAGCGGGGATTCACGACTCAATCGGGCCCGCCGCTCTTCGAATTCCAACCGCACGACCTCCGACAGAGGAAAGGCGCGGGCAGCTTCCCCCTGCCAGGTCAGCCCTTCCGCCGTCAACTTCTCGAGGCGTCCCGCCAGCGACTTTCCCTCACGCGTGAGTAACTGACCCGTCCGCAAGACTCCCCCAACCTGCCCACTGGTCAGCCCGGTCCACGCCCCCAGAACCAACCACAGCGCCAGCCCCAGACAGACCGGTCGCTCAATTGGGCCGACAGAGGCCTGGATTCGTCCCCCACAGGTCAGGAAGCGCGTCACGAAGGTCACCGCTGGAAGATGGGCAGGCAATTGTTCGACAACTGCAGCACGATGCAGGACATGGCCGTCGCATATTCCGGGCAGACCGTGCTGTCGGTCCAGTTCCCCGCCGGCTGCTGTTGCGAAATGAGATCATCGCGCACTCGCGGAAACCATCGGCGCCAATACTCACCCCCGGCATACCACATCGCCTGGGCAGCATAATACTGGCCGTAGTAGTAGAAGCCTTCCTGCCGGAACTGCATGGGTTGAAACGCCTGTTCCTGCAAGTACCGCAATCCCCGCTCAATCTGCGGGTCTTCGTAGACCCCGGCACTGTAGAGGACCACCACCCCCGCGGCGGAGCGGGGCATCAGGCTGCCCATTCCCATCCCCCCCCCCGAGAGCATGTAGGCGAATCCCCCATCCGGATTCTGGCAGCGACGGATGTACTCCACGCAGGCATCGACCGTCGATTTCGGGACGGCGATACCGGCGTTCCGGGCGGCCCGCAACGCCATCATCTGGCAGACGGTCGCCGAAACGTCGGCCTCGCGCCGGACCGGAAAATATCGCCAGCCCCCCTCTTTGTTCTGGGACGAGATGATGATCTTGACCGCGAGTTTGAGCTTGTCGCGGATCCGCTCGTCGTTGGTCATGCCATAGACCTCCGCGAGAAACAGCGTCGCAAACCCATGGCCATACATCGGATTCATATTCCGATGCTCGGGGGCGGAGATCAGTCCGGTCGAAGTGACGTTGTCGAGAACAAAAGAGACCGCCCGCTCGAGCGACTCGCCGTAGGGCCCCCGGCCGGGTGAACTGCCCGAGGCCAACATCGCCATTCCCGCCAGGGCGGTCACCGCGACGTGTCCCTCGTAGTTCGTCCCCGATCCAAAAGATCCATTGGGACGCTGCGATCTCACCAGATATTGCAGCCCCCGGTCAATCGCCTGTTCCGCCCGTGGCGTGATCAGTTCATGGGCGCTGGTCTCCACCGTGCGCGGCATGCTCTGCGGAGGAGCGGCGAGTGACTGGCGTACGCCCCCCCCGAGCACCGCCCCGCAACACAGAACCCACACCCCCGCCCGGCCGGTCGACTTGCTCACGATCACCTGCACCTTTACTGGGGACAGTCACTCGGTCTGACTTGGTACCGGGACCAAGTCGCATCACGCAACACCCACCCAAAGAATAGCACTGTGTCACCAGGACGAACACCACCCGCCCGACATGCGGAATCCTGGAAACGCAGGCCAGGAGCAGCCAAACCCCGCCGCCGGCTGCCGACATGCGGTCAGCGGGAGGACGAATCGGGTGGGGCAGCCGGGCCCTTGGGCTCGGCGTTAAACCGGTTCATGGCGACGGCGACTCCCTCAGCCAACCAGCACTCGCAACAATCGGCCGCCGCCAGAATCGCCTGATCGACCAGCGGCAATTCGGATTTATGAAACCGATCCAACACATAATCGGCCGCATTGCGGTCACCGGGGGGACGCCCAACCCCAATCCGCAATCGGGGAAACTCCTCGGTACCGAAGTGTTGAATGATGTTCTGGATCCCCTTCTGTCCTCCCGAGGATCCCCCCGGACGCAGCCGCAGACGTCCCACCGGGAGATTCAGATCGTCGCAGATCACCAGAAAGTCGGCCGGCTGCAGATGGTAAAAGTCGCGCACCTGCCGCACCGACTGCCCGCTGGCGTTCATAAACGTCTGGGGAGCCAGCAGCACCACCTTCTGCGATCCAACCGGAACCTCAGCCAGCAACCACTCGAATTTCTCTTTGGGCCGAGTCAACTTCCAGCGAAGATTCAATTCCGCCAGCAGGTCGAACCCGAAGTTGTGCAGGGTCCCGTCATAATTCTTTCCCGGAGTTCCCAGGCCTACGATCACCTTCATGACATCGCGACCTCGTTCGAACAAACTGACAAACCGAGTCTGAATTCACCCCGACCGGGCGCGAGACATACCAGAACAGACCCCCGTTCGGGCCCAGCCTCCAGCAGGTGCATTCATCGCGACACGTGGAGCGATTTCACAAATTCATCCGCCCGGGCGGGGTTCACAGTTGCCAGTCGCAAATCACCGGGAAAACGTCAAACAACAGCAGCCGGGACGCACAAGGCAACCCGGCTGCTGAGAACTTGATGACGGGACGATCGGCTTCTGGTTGAGAGACGACAGTCCGCGAAGGACTCCCCTGAGGGGAAATCCCAAATTACTTCTTCTTGCTGTCGCCAGCGGCCTCGTCAGCCCCTTCCTTGGCGGGCTTCTTGATCAACTCGGGCTGGGCGGGCCCCTCAGTCGGGGTCAGCACCGGCTGAGCTCCCTTGGCCAGGATCTGCACCACCACGTCTTCGGCATGGCTCAGGCAGCGGCAGTTGGGAGGCATCTCGAGTTCCCGGACGTGAATCGACTGACCCACTTCCAGATTGCCAATCTTCACCGGAATGCTGTCGGGAATCTGAATGGCGAGGCACTCGATGAGGACGGTCCGCATCTCGTGATCGAGAATCCCGCCCCCGAGAGCCCCGGGAGCAGTCCCCTTCAGCTCGACCGTCACTTCGACCGTCAGCTTCTCATTCGGGTCGACCCGCAGCAGATCGACATGCATCAGGTGCTTGCCGAAGGTGTCCCACTGAATCTCGCGGATAATCGCCGTCTCGTGCTGACCTTCCAGATCGACATCGAGCACCCGATGTCCCTCTTTCAGCTGTTGCAACAGATCGGCGGCGGTCATCATGACCGGCACGGTATCCTGCTTATGACCGTAGATATTGCCGGGGACAATCGCCTGCTCACGCAGCCGCATGCAGGCCCGGGTTCCCCGTTCAGCGCGCCGCTTCACGGCGATTTTTCCCATCACAGACATCGTTACTTTCCTCGGTTTCCCTTCGTGACTCTGCTGGTGACTCGACTCTTGTCTCGACAGTGCCTCTGCGTCCTCCACGCCGGGCCATCCCGACGCCAAAACGCGGCACAAACCGGCCACGTAACCTACAGTGGCCCGTCTGGTGGAAGCCCGAACCTGTCTGTCTGGACCCACCCGTTCCCGGACCGGAGGTCGCCCGGGAAAGTCGAAGCGGAGATCGTACCTCTCGGCTTCTGCCTCTGCAAGATTCCCAAGCCTGCTTCCGAAATCACTAATGATCATGTGAACACACATGACTTGGGTGACATCCAGCCTCCATAAGGCAGGCCCCAACTCATCCGTCGTTCCGACGCCGACGCGCCAATCGTTTGCGAAACTCCCCCCACGGCAGGGAGTTCATTACATTCCCGGCTTCCAAACCGCCCCGCCGGGCCTGGTCAACGCCATATTTCAGCACGTCGAACCCCTGCACGCTGTGGGAGTCGGAATTGATCACAATGGGAATCCCCAGATCTTTCGCCTGGGCCACGGTGATGTCGTCCGCATCCAGACGGGCCGGGTGGGCGTTGATCTCCAACCACTTGCCATGCTGGCTCATCCCTCGCAGCACGGTACCCAGGTCCATCGCCGCAGGCGGCCGCTTGCCAATCAAACGCCCGGTCAGATGCCCGATCGCATCGACGTGCGGGTTCTCGATCGCCGTCATCAATCGCCGGGTGATCTGCTCAGCCGGCTGCTTCAGTCCGTAGTGCAAGACGGCCAGCACCCATTCCGCCTCGGCCAACACCTCGTCGTCGAGATCGAGAGTGGCGTCTTCGAGGATGTCGCATTCAATTCCCTTGAGTACATGAATGTGGGGATAATCGGTCCGCACCGCTTCGATTTCCGCCCAGTGCCTGCGCAGGCGCCCTGCATCCAGCCCATTGGCCATCGACACCCGTTGCGAATGATCGGTGATGGCGATGTAGGTCAGGCCCCGCGCCTGGGCCGCCTCGATCATCTCGCGAATTGTCGCGGCACCATCGGTGGCGGTGGTGTGCATGTGCAGGTCTCCCCGCAGATCGCCCGGTTCGATCAGGGTGGGGAGCGCACCGGCGGCCGCCCACTCGAACTCCCGGCGAGATTCCCTCAATTCGGGGGGAATCCAGGGCAGGTCGACCGCCTTGTAAATTTCGTTCTCGGTCGCTCCCCCAACCTGGGTCTCACCCCGGAAGAGACCATACTCATTCAGCTTCAGACCGCGCTCGATGGCCCGTTGCCGGACCACGATGTTGTGGTCTTTGGAACCGGTGAAATACTGCAGCGCCGCCCCATACGACTCCTCGGGGACCACCCGCAGGTCCATCTCCAGGCCCAGCTTCAAACGCACCCGTTGCTTGGTCTCCCCCTGCTGCAGCACCTTCTCCACCGCGGGATGCGTCGCCAACGCCTGCATGACCGCCGCCGAATTCCCGGCAATCGCCAGCAGGTCGAGATCACCCAGGGTCTCGCGCCGCCGCCGGAAACTTCCCGCGGCCTCAACCCGCACCACGCCCGGCACGCCACGCAGACAGGCCAGCAGCTCCTCGGCCAGAGGTTCCACCTCGGCGAGGTACAACCGCTGGCCAGCCTGCGCCAGATGAGCCAGGCCCTCAAGAATGCCCTGCGAAGTTTTGGCACCGAATCCCTTGAGCCTGGCCACGGCCCCCGACTCACACTGGGTCTTCAACTCCGCCAGTGAGGTGATCTGCAATTGCTGAAACAACGCCGCTGCTTTCTTCGGCCCCAGCCCCGGAACTTTCAGCATCTCGACCACGCCTGCCGGAACCGCAGCCCGCAGTTCCTCCAGTTGCGGCAGGGTCCCCGTGGTGACGATGGTCGCAATCTTTTCCGCCAGGTCCTTGCCAATTCCAGGCAGATCGTCGAGAGACCGGTTCGGATCCGCGAGAATCTCAGCCGACGACTCGGGGAGATCCCCCAACGTCCGGGCCGCATTCCGATAGGCCCGCACCCGGAAGGGATTGGCGTTTTGAATCTCCAGCAGATCGGCGAGCTCCTCGAAGAGATGGGTGATCTCGATGTTCTGCATGGCCAATCCGCGGAAGGCAGAAAAGTCGGAAAATGTCCAGGGGGTCGCTTCAACCCCAAGTTGGTCCCGGCGGAAAACACCAACGGCCCTTCCCAGAGGAAGAGCCGTTGGATTGCCACCAGTTCGCGTCATGCGTTCGACCCCTGCGGCCGCTCGCCGGAACGCGAGGTCTCAGGGATTGCGGGCCACCGTCGCGGGAACGGACTCGCTGTTCCAGGGCCGCCGGGAGTACTCGGCATTCCGCACCAGTTGCCCACCGCGTGCGGGCTTCCGGGTCACCGTACGGGAGCGAGCCGGGGCATCACCATTCACCACCATATGGTCCAGTCGGGAAGCCTGCGGCAGCGAAAGCCCCCCCTGGCTGGGCTGCGGGCTCGTCGGAACGGTGGTCGCCGGTTCGGTGTTGGCGGGACCATTCGAGGGGATCGGGGTGACCGTTTCCTCTGGGGTTGGCACTGTCGAACCACGGGAGCCTCGGGGCTCGATGCGGATCCGGGGTTCCGCCTCGGGAGCTGGGTCGGGACGGGGGGCGGGAGTCTCGGGACGGAAGGTCGAACGTGCGGAATCCTCAGAATCAGCCGGTATACCCCCCCGCGGCGGATTGGCGGGGGATTCGCTGGCGGCCCCTGCGGCGCCTCCCCGAATCGCATCGGTCTCACCCGAACTTTCAGTGGCAGCCCCGCCACCCAGAGGGGCCTCGTCGGGAGCATAGGTTTTCTTCTTCCACCGGTCTTTCGGTTCGACCGGGGTTGGAGACTTGCCTTTCTCAATCTGGGCGGGAGCCGGC
>JBKDUK010000130.1:0-25735 GCA_046339535.1 Planctomycetaceae bacterium
GATCTGTGAGAAGGTGGGTGAGTTGAGCGGCAACATGGGTTACAACGCCGCCACCGGCAAGTTCGAAGACCTGGTCAAGACCGGGATCATCGACCCGACCAAGGTGACCCGTTCGGCCCTGCAGAACGCCGCCTCGGTGGCGACCCTGCTGCTGACCAGCGACGCCCTGATCGCCGAGAAGCCCAAGGACGAGAAGAAGAAGGGTCACGCTGACCACGACATGTACTAGGCGACTCGGGAACGTCGGTTCCCGACCCCGCTGAAGATCAAGCCCCCCGCCTGTCACTCGACCGGCGGGGGGTTTTTTATTGGCACTGTGGCAGCGGGATGACGCCGTATTGACCCCATCCAACCCCGCTCAGGCCGCCCTTGTGGGAACGCATTCACGAGATCGGCTGAGGGAGCAATCAACCTGGTATCCCGCCATGTGGCGGGTTGAAATCGGATGTTCGGAAGGTCCTTTCAACCAGGATCGGCCTGTGTCAGCAGCTCGTGCTTCCAGGTTCCATTTTCGAGATGGCGGGCATAGTGCGGCGGCAGCAGGATTTGCAGTGTCTGGTCATCGACACGCTCCAGCCGGTGTTCGCAGATGAGACCGCCCCGTTCATCGAGGATTCTCAGGCGGCAGTGCACCGACTTCGCCAGCGGCTGTTCCAGGGACACGCGGATTTGATGGGTCGCGTAGGCCGCCCCCATGAAGGTGTTCCGCAGGCCGGAGGCGGTGGGGATTTCCCCAGGCACGCTGCGCACATCGGTTCCATAGCCGTAGATCCGGTCGTGGGTCACTGTGTGCTCGCGGACCAGCGGCCAGATGCATTGCCGCAGGAACAACTGGTCTGAATAGCGCCCCGCCCCGCGATCTCCCGCGGCGTTGATAAACCGCGCGAGGTGTTCCTCAATGCGCCCCAAAACACCCGCCCTCGCGGCGAACAGACCGGCGAGGATCAATTCGGTATGGCAGCAGTCATCCCGGATGATGTGGAACGGCTTCCCCGAAGCGATCCACTCCTGCACACACCAGGCCTCCCGTGCGTCGAGCAGGGAATCGACGTCGCGCACCAGCACGATGTCCGCGGTCTGGTCGTCCAGGGGGAGGAAGCGCCAGGCGGTCGGAAACAGTTCCGCCCGTCGGGCGCTCAGGGACACGATCTCGGCTCCCTGCGCCTCCAGTCTCCGCAGGATCGCGACCGGCACGGTGTCATCAACATGAAACCGGCAGACAAACCCCGGAAAGTGCTGCTGTGCCGCGAGACAGTTCAAGACGGCGGTCTCGCAGTACTTCGCATTGTCGCCATAAAGACTGAAGGAGATCAGCCGCCGGGTCCCCCCGTGCGGCGGCTGCAATTCTCCCGGCCCCCCCTGCATCGCCGCCTGGTCTTTCAGACGCAGCGCCTGTTGGCCATATCGCACCGCAACCGATGTGTCTTCCAGTTCATGCACCGCATGAGCGAGATTCGCGAGGATGTAGAAGTTGTCGGGCTGGAGCTGCAGGGCGTGTTCATAAAAGACGCGCGCCATCCGGTGTTCCGCCAGTCGCAGATGGGCAAAGCCGAGTTTTTCGCAGGTGTATGCGACCTGGTCGGAGTTGGTGCAGTGCTGCAACAACCGACGCAAGGGCGTCAGCACCGACTCGGGCCGGGCGTAATGATCGCGTTCGATGGTCTGAATCAGTCCCGCCAGCTCGGGCGGAAAGGATACGCTCATGGTGTTTGGCACCCCACTCCGGATCCGGCACTGCACATTCCGTTCAGATCGCCAACCGCGACCACCGGCCACGACTCTACCTCCCACTCCGGCGGAGCCGCAAACAACGCGATGCGGCGAGCGTTTCGTATCACTGGTCCGGCCTGGCGGTTTGCTATGCTCAGGGAGGAGGGGGTGATGATCCTTCGGGAGATCAACCCGCGGTCCTCGGGAGATGATGAGATCGGGCAGTTGACGGATGGCTTCCTGCGAGGCGACGGCTGTCTGGTTGGTTGGTTTGCAGTCAGGAACAGGATTGGATCATGAATCCCCAGTTTCTTCGGGAAGCGATTCGGCTCTCGCACGACAACCTGCGGACCAATGCCGGGGGGCCCTTTGGAGCGGTGGTGGTCCGGGAGGGGGAGATCGTGGGCCGGGGTTCGAACCGGGTCACATCGACCAACGATCCCACCGCGCATGCCGAGATCGTGGCGATCCGGGACGCCTGCCGGCATCTGGAGACCTTCTCGTTGGCCGGGTGCGAGCTTTACAGCAGTTGCGAGCCGTGCCCCATGTGCCTGGCGGCGATTCTGTGGTCACGGTTGGACGGGGTGGTTTATGCGGCGACGTGCGATGACGCGGCGGCCGCGGGGTTTGACGACCGGGTCTTCCACGAAGAACTCCGCCGGCCAGCCAGTGAGCGAACTCTCCCCATCGTGCAGGCCCTTCGCGAGGAAGCCCTCGGTCCCCTGCACGAGTGGCGCGAGAAAGCGGACCGCGTGCCGTACTGATCACACTCGGGTTGCTCTGCCCGTACAATACCATGGGGCCACATGTCAGACCCATGCGAGTGACGATTCGCGACACGTTCCGGGAGCGCGCCATGGGTTTGGAAATCGTCGAGCTGACTCTGGAAGTGGAACGGACCTTCGGGATTGAAATTCCCGAGCGCGAACTGGAACACCTCCGCACGGTGGGGGATTGGTCTGCGTGTCTGCGTGCCGTGCTGCCGGGCGATTTGGACGGGACAGCCGCAACCACGCCGGGTGCGCCAGTAGCGATCTCCGACGCCGAGCTCTGGCAGCGTCTGAGGTCGATTGTGGCCGAAGCCAGCGGGGTATCGCCTGAATGCGTCGTGCCGTCCGCCCGGTTGATCGAGGATCTGGGGATGGGATGACTCGGGTGAATGACGATCAGCCGGTGCCGCGGTCATACAAGAATCAAGACCGCTCCCAAGTGACCGAAATCAGACGGCGAAGGCTGTCTCACCTTCAGCCGGAACCCAGGCAGAACGCTGCCTCCCGTCAGGAATTGGGTCTCCTTCAGAGACGTTCTGCTGTCGGAAGCGGTGAAGACTTCCACGGTTCGCTGGCGGGGTTCCACCATCCACACCAAGTCGACACTCGCCTCGAAATCGTCCCTCAGTTTGTGTTGCATTTCCTCGGCGTTATTGGCGCGGCTCAGGACCTCGACCACCAGGTTGGGAACCCGTCGGGGGAGGGCCTCGGAGGGCATCGCGCCCCAGGGAAGCCGTTGCACCGAAACGAAGGCGGCATCGGGAATCCGCACAGTGTGTGGATTGATTTTCAGCATCCCGGCTTCGCCCATGACCAAACCCAGCCGACGGGGAATGACAAAGTGATTCAGAAACGTCAGCAGCCGCCCGGCAATCACCGATTCCTCAGATCCCAGATCCTTCTCGACGAGGATTCCGTCGCTGAGCTCACAGAACCGGTGTTCCTCACGCTGGAAGCGAAAGACGTCAGCGGCAATGGCCAAACCAGGGGGGGATTGGTGCGAATCCGCCAGGCCGGCATGGGGCCTAGACGATGATAAGTCTGCCAGGTTGTAGGGCCTGGAGGGTTTGGGTTATCGACCGACATCAGTGACCATGCCAGCGCTCGTCCGGGAGCAGGGGAATGACCTTCCGGAATCCTCACACCTTGTGTGACGCGTGGGGCAATCCATTCTGATCGTCGAATTCAGCATGTTCCCGAACACAGAGAACACTGCCACAGGTGTCTGGGGTCTCAGGCTTGAGAAGCCACAACACTTGGGCAGATGACCGGATGCCGGTCGTAAACCTGCCCGTCCAGTCTTTGTAATCGCTATTGGCGGAATTCCGGGAATTCGACTGGATTCGAAAGGGGGCTTTTCGAGGAGGTTCCCGCCGCGCTTTGGCTGGCAGAGTCCAAAGTAGAGGTGTGGTCTGGCAGTACCGCTGGACTGCGGCGACGGGACGTCGACCATGTCCCGACGAGAGCGGAGAGGAACCTGAGCATGCACCCTGATGTAAAAACGGGACTGGCGGTCGGTTTGGCCCTGGTGGGGCTGGTGGGAATGATGTTTTTCCGCCGCGATCCCCCCTTACGGGAGGAACCCCTCGCCGAGATTGAAAACGTCGCCGAGATGGATCAGGAGATCGCGTCCACCACGCGATCGCCCTATCCCAATCTGATTGACGATGTCTCGGATCAGGCCCCGGCCAAGACGTCTGGAGGACCGATTGCGCACCGCGTGCAGAAGGGGCCGTTCGACGCGGAGGCGGCCCTGGATCAGGCAGCCGAGCAGGTGACCAATTCCGAGCGTGCGGCACCCGCCCTCGAGGCGGAGCGAGGTCGAACCAGTCCCCAGGCCGATTCGGAGACCGATCCTCTGCGGCCGGCCCTCGTCAAAGCCAATCCGGCCGAGCCGGCCCCCAGCCACAATCGCGACTGGCAGCCGATTCCCCGCAAGCCTTCCCAGGCGGGAGCGACCACAGCGGCCAATCCCACGGGGGAAAAGAGCAGCCGGAGTGGTTCCCGCACCCATACCATCCAGGCGGGAGAGACCCTGTCGAGTATTGCCGAGCAACACTACGGGGCGTCGAAATACTACCGGCAAATCTACGAAGCGAACCGTGACCGGCTGCGGAGCATCAATGATGTTCCCGAGGGTGTAACCCTCGTGTTGCCCGAAATCGCCGGGGGCGAATCGCGGGCGAATCTCGCCCCGCGTGATCTTCCCCCGGGATTCGAGCCCCCCCGGACCCGCACCTCGCTGAGCGAGGAGGACTCGGCGGACGATCCGCTCCGGCCGACGCGGGGGCGGGCTTCAGAGACCTCCCAGCCGTTCAAACTGTCGTTCGAACCGGTCCGACCCCGGTCCCGTTCGGGGGAACCGTCAACGGCCGCCCCGGGCAAAAACCGGGGACCCAAGGTGGAACCCGCGCTGCAAATCGAAGAGCTCGAATTCGAGCCCGAGGAAGAGGAAGAGGAAGAGCCCCCCCTCAGTGGCCGGGGGCGAAAGCGGTAGCGCTTGGTCCCTCGGCAGGCCGTTGTTCCGGAAGTGACCGGCAGTGCGGCATGGCTCCCGGGACATTCCCCGATTCGCTGCGCCGATCGAGCCCACACCCCACGGCAAAATGCCTGCCCAGGCTGTCGCCGTGGGGTGATATTGTTGGAATGGTCTGTTGGTATTCAGCTCGCCCGTTCGGGCCGCGGACTCGCGATCTGAGTGGGGGCCCCGCACGCCAGTCCCCCTCGCGGGTCTGGCTCGGTCGGTCCCTCAGTCCAGTGCCTGGCCCCCTCTCGGCGTCCCCGAGCGCTGGTGCTCCGTCCACAACCCGGGTTCGCTCGTCACGGAACATTTCCCCAAATCAGGCGGCAGGGGTTACGGTTTTTCTGGGTTCCGCTTGCTTGCATAGACGATCACTGATATATCAGCGAGACAACAGCAGGGTTGACGAGACAGCCGGGGAGATCCTCGGCAGCCATCCGCTTTCTCCCCTCCACTTGAGGAACCGGTCATGTTGAATCTCCTGGGACGTGAGTTCTCCCGGACTTGCGACGGTGTGAATCGCCGGAATTTTCTGAAAGTCGGTTCCCTGGGGCTGGGGGGCCTGGGATTGGCGGACCTGTTGCGGTTGCGGGCGCAGGGGGCTCCGCACGGTGGTGCCTCGGACACCTCTGTGGTCTGGCTCTGGCTGGGGGGTGGTGCCACCCATGTGGAGACCTTTGACCCCAAGATGAGCGCTCCGGCCGAGTATCGGTCGGCGGTGGGGGAAGTGGCGACCCGCATTCCCGGTGTGACCATTGGCGGACTGTTCCCCAAGATCGCCGATCTGGCGGAACACTTCAGCTTCGTCCGTTCGTTCGCCCACACCAACAGCGGGCATGGGGGCGGGACGCACTACGTGATGACCGGCTACGACTATCCCCCCGCCGACCAGAACATGCCTCCCATCAAGCCCAGCCTGGGCTCGATTGTGGCGCGGGAGCGGGGAGCCAGCCATCCCCAGACGGGCATTCCCACCTATGTGCGAATGAACGGCATTTATGGCGACGGCGCGGCGTGGTTGGGGACCGCCTATGGCCCCTTCGATTCGGGAGGAGAGGCACAGCGGAATATGAACATGCAGATCACCCTCGACCGGCTGGGAGACCGGCGGGGGCTGCTGTCGGGACTGGACCGCATCAATCGTCAGGCCGACCGCACCGGACTGATGCAGGGCCTCGATTCGTTCGAAACCCAGGCGTTCGACCTCGTGCTGGGACGGGCGAAGGAGGCGTTCGATCTGAATCGGGAAGATCCCCGGGTGCGGGCGAAGTACGGGACCGGGGTGGGGGAGCAGATGCTGCTGGCGCGCCGGCTGTGCGAGGCCGGGTGCGGGTTTGTCACGCTGCACCACGGTGGGTGGGACATGCATGGCCAGATTGTGCAGGGGCTGCAGTCGCTCTGTCCGCAGATTGATCAGGCGGTGTCGAGCTTCGTTGACGACTGCGTGCAGCGTGGTCTCGACAAGAAGATCCTGCTGGTGATCTCGGGTGAGTTTGGCCGGACTCCGCGCATCAATGGATCGGCCGGCCGCGATCACTGGGCCCCTCTGTCGACCCTGGCCTTCGCCATGGGAGGATTGAAGAACGGTCAGGTGATTGGCGAGTCGAGTCCGAAGGTGGAAGTCCCTGCGTCGACCCCCATCACCCCGCAGGACATGATGGCGACGTTGTTCCAGGTGCTGGGACTCGATCGCGAGTTGACCTACCAGGATCCCGCCGGGCGGCCGACCCCCATGATCACCAACGGACGCCCCATTCGCGAGCTGGTCGGCTGAGACATCGTCGGGAGCAGCCGCCACCACGATTCATCACGTGCCCTGTCATTGATCTGGCGGGGCACCCGTCGGGT
Organism: Planctomycetaceae bacterium; assembly: GCA_046339535.1. GTDB lineage: Bacteria > Planctomycetota > Planctomycetia > Planctomycetales > Planctomycetaceae > UBA10511. Next base: position 6,850 of record JBKDUK010000130.1, read on the forward strand.
CGCAATTGGACTGGCGAAATCTTGCGGTCTGCGGGGTCTGTGGCGGCATCAGCGGATGTGTGGTCGCCGGGCGATTCCCGAGTCCGTGGTGAGTCGCTCCCGATTGGTCAACTGGCGAGGCATGAGATAGAGTTCAACGGGGTCAAACCCCGAGACATTGCGCTCGGGGTGCTCTCCATTGAACTGCTCACTGCCCTGCTGGGGACGTTTTCCCGTGCCGATTGCCGCCGCGACCTCTTCCCGACCCCTGGCCGTGGTGACAGGTGCCTCGACTGGAATTGGCGCCGAGTTCGCCCGCCGGCTTGCCGCGGATGGTCACGATGTGGTGCTGGTCGCCCGGAGTTACTCGCGGCTGGAACGGTTGGCTGCCGAATTGCGGCAGGCGCACGGGGTTCGGGCCGAGGTGTTGGCGGTCGACCTGACCCTGACCACGGCGGTGCAGCGGATCGCCGATGCGCTGGGACCCCGGCTGGATGACGTGGCGGTGCTGATCAACAACGCCGGGTTTGGTCTCTCGGGAGCGTTTATCACCCAGTCCGAGCGGGAACTGGTCGAGTTGATGCAGCTCAACATGACCACCCTGGTGCAGCTGTGCCGGCGGGTCTTGCCCGGGATGCAGTCGCGCCGTGCCGGGAAGATTCTCAACGTCAGCTCGACGGCGGCCTTTCAGCCGGGGCCTGGCTTCGCCGTCTACTGCGCGACGAAATCGTTTGTGCTGTCGTTCTCGGAGGCCCTGGCCCATGAAGTGCGCGGCCTGGGAATCACGGTGACCTGTCTGGCCCCCGGTCCGGTGGAGACCGAGTTCGCCAGCCGGGCCACGATGCACGAGAGCCCGCTGTTTCGCTGGGGGAAGATGTCGGTCCGGCAATGCGTGAATGCCGGCTACCGGGCGATGCAGAGTGGCCGGCGGCTGAAGATTCCCGGACTGTTCAATCACATGCTGGCCTTCGGCACCCGGCTGTCTCCCCGGCGTTTGACGACCGTACTGGCCAGTTGGATGCTGGGCGGCCGGTGGCGCACCACCGGGACCGGTGTGGGCTGATACGCCAGGCGGGGCACGGCCTGACGAGTGATGACGTGCGGGATCTTGCCTGGGCGCCTTTGCGCCGCGATTGGTCCCGGTGGCGATCGCACCCCCGCTGGTTTGCTCCGCGAGGGCCCTGTGCGAAAGACCTTGTCTGTTATTCCCGTTTCAAGACCAAAAAGTAGCCTCCCGTCTGATCGGGAAGCAGCCGCCAGGGGGTGGGAGACTGGCGCAATTCCGGCACGTCTTGCGGGCCGCGAATCTGGCTGCCGGGAGCCCGGACATCGATCACGATGTACTCGCAATCGTCGGGGACGATGGGTCGGTACGAGCTGTAATCGTAAGACCGCTCATGGTGTGTGAAGCGGGGATGAACCAGATCGGTGGAGGCGACACGGGCGGTGGGGGGAATCTGCGCGAGAACCTGCGCGAACTGCCGGCTGCGCTCGCCGGGAAGATAGAGCTCCCGCCAGTATCCGGAACTGTGCGGATCCCAAAACGCCAGGCTCTGGGGGGAGACTCCGATCCAGACACCCGACGCCCAGGCCGAGAGCAGAGCCCAGGCGGCCGTGGGGACGAGGCAGAACTGCGCAGCCTGTTGAGGATGCGAACTGGCCGTCAGCCAAGGCCGGGCGAAGAGCGCGGTCACCCGTCCGGCATTCGCGAGGCCGTGGGCGGCGCTCCAGAACAGGATGGGAATCAGCGGGGCGTGGAAGTGGTGCAGGGGGGAGTCGGTGATGTCGCTCAGGCAGAGCACGCCAAACAGGGGGGCAGCGACCAGCAACCGGCCGGGGGAAAGCAGCGGCAGACCTCCCAGGGGGGCCAGCAGACCGAGCGCGAGCAGCGCCGACTCGGGCCGCCACCACCGCTGCCAGACCGCCCCGGGATGTTTCAGCACTGTGGTGACGATCGAGTCGGTGCTGTCTCCGAGGTCGGAGAAGTATTGGGCGAAATGCACATCGGCCCCGCCTCGGAACCACGGCAGAATCACCTTCACCACCAGCACGAGCCAGGCGGTGGCCCCCAGCATCAGGCCAAGGCCCCCCAGGCGGACTCGGGAATCGGCGGTGGTCGGGGGGGCAACGGCTCCCGCGGGCCACCGCAGGGCGATCCACAACCCCAGCGGCGCGAGCACCGGCGCCGCATCTTCCTGACACAGCAAGGTCAGCAGCAGCCAGAGACCACAGACCCGGAACCGGCGTGTTTCCAGCGCATCGAGTGCGCACAGCAGGAACGGGATCTCGAACGCATTGGGCCGGAAGGTCTTGAAGTCGATCGCGATGTCGAGGAACTGCACCGGGAAGGCCAGCAGGTACGCCAGGGCCAGCAGCGTGGCCGCGGTCGAGTGCCCGGTCGCCCGGCGGGTGATGCGAAACACCGGAATCGCCCCCGCCGCCAGCGCGGCCGACTGCACCAGCTCGAGCAGCAGGTGCGACGGCCACAGCACATACAGCGGAACCAGCAGCACGTGGATGATCTGGACGTGCTCTCCCAAAAACAGCCGGCCGTTGTCGAGATAGCTGCGGAAGCCCTTGCCGTGCAGCAGGTTCCAGAGGTGCTCTTCGTACATGGCCGAGTCGCCATGCGGCAGCCGCAGGGCGTGATACAACTGCCAGTTCAACCCGGTGAAGACCACCGTGTAAATGAGCATTCCCAGCCACACGGCCCCAGGAATGCCCGCCGGCCCGGGCTGGCCCTGTTGGGCGGCTGGTCCTGCCGCCGACAGTGCCAGCCAGGTGGCCCCCCAGCCCGCCACCGATGCGCTCAGCCAGAAGGGGAGTGTGCCATACAGCAGCGGTGCCCCCTCTCCCGCGGGCCAGATCATTTCCAGCGCGACGTTCAACAGGGCGAAGAGCCCCGGCAACAACCACCAGACAGTTCCCCAGCGGCCGAATTCTCCCAGCGTCTGTCCGAGACCACGCCGGTTGCGCCAGGCGAGCGCGAGGCTCCCCAGCAGCCATGTCCCCACCACCCAGCCCGCCGCCGCCACCAGCAGCGGGCCGACCGGAACCTCTCCCAGACTGAGATTGCCGCGGTGACGAACCTGTCCGCCACACCGGGAGACGAGTTCATTCCAGAGTCCGGGGCTGACCAGCGTCTGGGCGAGTGCGCTGCGGCTGAGAATCTCTCCCAGGACCCAGGCCAGAACGAGGGTGGCCAGGCCGGCCAGCACCAGCGCGGGCGCCAGCGAGGAGGCGCGGGGCGCACCCCCCGTCGGCCGCGAGACAGAACCAGCGGAAATGACAGCACTCCTCCACTCAAGGACTGGGGCATGGACAGTTCTGCCGGGATTCTACTATGAAGCGGAATGGGGGGGGACCATCACGGCCCGGTCGCCCCCCCAACGTCGCGTCGATGGGCGCGAATTCCACCTCCCTCAGCCTTTCGCGATTGTTTGGATGACCGCGCTCTCGACCCGTGCCACCGTCTGCAAGCTGGGGGGGAGCCTGCTCGATTGGGAAGGACTGCCCGCGGCCCTGGCCGCGATGGAACAGCGGTGGCAGGGACAACCCCTCGTGCTGGTCGTGGGGGGTGGGGAGACAGCCGACCTGGTGCGGCGCTGGGATCGGCTCTTTCACCTGGGAGAGGAGCGGGCCCACTGGCTGGCGCTCGACTCTCTGGCGCTGAATGAAGGCCTGGTGACCGAACTCTGGCCCCGGCTGCGTCCCGTCAGAAACCGCGCCCAGGTCGAGGCGGCCCAGCGCGATGGGGTTCCTGCCCTGATCTGTGCCAGTTGCTTTGTGCGCTGGGGAGAGCGGCAACCGGCACCCCCGCTGCCGCACAGCTGGCAGGTGACCACCGATTCGATTGCCGCCTGGGTGGCACAGCTGGTGGCCGCCCGGGAACTGGTCCTCGCCAAATCGGTCGATCTGCCGGCCGGATGCTCCGTGACCGAGGCGGCCGCACAGGGGCTGGTCGACGAATACTTCCCCCAGTTGGCCGGTGGTGTTCCTCAGATCTCGTGGGTCAACCTGCGCAGCGCTCCATGGACCCCCGTGCTCTGGCAGACCGCTGGTGGACACCCTCCGCAGACCTGAAGTCTCTTGCCGGGCAGCGGCGAGCCAGGCCGTGGAGAATCGTCGGGACGCATCAGGCCTCGACGATGTCGCCCCGGGTGCTCTCGATGAATTGCAGCACATCCTGCTGCTCGGCGGCGGGAACCTGCAGATCGTTCAGGGTGTCGCGCAGATGGCCGAGGAAGATGTTCCAGTCCGATGCCGAGATCCGCATGCCGCGATGGCTGGTGACCATGTCGCGGCCGCGGTAATACAGCGGTCCCCCGGCACTCTGGCAGAGGAAGTCGATCAGCAGTTGCTGTTCGCGCAGGATGCCGTCGGTGCCGCGATGGGCCCAGAAGCGGCCCAGTTGGGGATCGGCCTGCAGACGGGGCAGCAGGTTGCGGGCGGTGGCGGCGATGGCGTCGTAACCTCCCAGCCGTTCGTACAGCGAGGCGCGTTGCGGGGGAAGTGCCTGGGGCTTGACCATGATTTCCGATTCCTGGTGGGACGGTTGGGGAACTCTCGGCGGCGAACCTGTCAGCGATTCGGTTGGAAGTTGCGACCCAGCAGATCGATGTCGGCCGGTTGGGGGACGTCGGGGGTCACGATCTTCCACGTGTCTCCCATCTCGCGCATCGCCCGGAAGTCGAGGGGAGCGTAGGCGATTTCGAGGTCGGGCGTTGCCAGCCGCTTTCCATCCCGACGGGCCCGCAGCACCGCTTCGAGAATTCCGGTCGACAACAGGGTGCGCTCGACGGGATAGGGGGCCCTGGCCGAACGGCAGAACTCCTGGATCGCGTGCGACAGTGCCTTGAAGAGGTTGCGGTTCTGCCAGGGACCCACGTAGTACGCCGTCGCCCGGGGTTGATTCTCTCCCGCCAGCTGCACCGCGACATTCCAGCGGGTCGCGCTGCGTCCCACCCGCACCACCAGTCCCTGCAGGCCATCTTTGTAGTGCAGCCGCAAGGCATGGGGCGGATCGGAATTCTCTTCCCCCACCGCGCTCAGCGTGTCGGGAATCTTCCCCAGCTCGGCGATCAGGGCGGCATCGACCAGCGGCCGCCAGCCTTCCTCGGTCAGCAGCTTGTCGAGCGCTTCACCCGTGAAGAACTCGACGGCCGAGACGCCGGTCTCACCCCCCGCACGAGCCTCCACAATCGACTGCAGCAGCTCGATGCCGTGGAAGTCGTAAGACTCCAGCGGGCCCCCATGCACGGCGACCGCCTTGGTGAGCTTCGCGTTGGCTGGCAGCTCAAACGGCGGCCGACGGGTCGCCAGCGGGACCGAACTGCCCGCCATGAAGGGCATCTTCAGTTCGCGGGCGGTCTCGTACATCTCGCGGGCCCAGTCCCAACGGTACGAAAGGTGCTTGTCATTGAAGAACGGCACCACCCGCCCCGACTGCTTCATCACCGCGACCGATTCATCGAAAAACCGTTTGCGGGGATACTCCTGCTGACCCAGTTCGTTGATCGGGTAACGCCCCTGCTCGGCGATTGACAGCACGGCATCCACCGCCAGCTTCTGTCCCCCCCGGCAGAGTGCCTGGGCAATGGTGTCGTAGAGGGGAATGCGGTAGCGGGCCGAGATCTCCCGGCCCATTTCCTTCTCGGGGAACTGGTCCCCATACAGGGCCACCACATCACAGCCCGGGTCGGTCTTCTTGCCGTTGAACAGGTAGGGTTCCAGAAAGTTCTCGAGAATCACATGGGCGTGCGAACGATAGGTGAATTCCGTGAACAGCACCGCCACCTGCGGGCGGCGGTTTTCGGCGGCCAGCAGGGGCCAGGGGGTGGCGGCGAGAGTGGCCGCGGTTTGCAGAAAGTGCCGGCGAGTGGTGAATGGGTGGACCATGGCAGGACTCTCACGGGAGGTGGGGGGCGAACGAGGAAGGGACCCGTCGTGGAACTGGTGTGGGGAAGTCGCGGTGGGAGGTCGCGTTGGGCGGCAAACCAGCGGGGGCGGTGTCAGCTTCCCGCGGGAGACCAGCCCGGTTGAGGGGTGGCCGAGATCACAACGGTGCCGGGTTGGAGTCGGGCGATCTGCTGTTGGGCCGCCTGCACCCCGGCGGCGGTCGCATGGATCTCGAACTCGAGGTGGAACACGCGCGATTCGCCGGGGGCCAGCCGCACCACGCGTGCCTGGGTCCGTTCAAACGCCTTGGGATTGGGAAAATTCGTGGCCGGTTCCAGCCCGGTGCAGTAGCCGTCGGCCGCCGCTTGCGTGTTTTTCCACAGCGCGAAGCAGGGGAGTTCGCGGGGGCGATACTTCAGGCTGACGCCGCACGACCCGGCGGCATTCCGCAGCAGGGCGTGGGTTTGTCCCTGTGCGTCGGCCTCCGGCTGAAAGTAGTAGACCTGCTCGGCATATCCGGCGGTGGGGCCGAGGAAGCGGTTCCAGCCCGAGACCCCGTCCGCAGCGCGGGGGTCGCGAGGAACCACCTGGCGGGCGGGCAATTCGACCTGCGAGCCCGCTTCCAGAAACGGGGGGCCGAATTGGGTGTGGTAGAGCAACTGCAGGTCGGCCTCGTGACCGGCGAGGTTGGTGACCTCGTCACGGATCGAGAAGGTGGCCGAGCCGAGCGTGGTGGTGAGGGTGCTGGTCAGCCGCAGGCGGGGACCGAACAGGATCGCCTCATCCACCACCCCCTGCACCTCGATCGTGCCAGGTCCGCTGGTGTCGACCGAAACCCGGACCTGATGGGCGGGAAGGTTGGCGACGCGGCCGTGGAGGGTCACGCCGTCGCCGGGAGGGCCGTTGGCCTCCAGTCCGCACCGGCAGAGCCATTCGTTGAACCCGCTCAGCCAGCCGATCCCGCCGCGGTCGTGCACATCGACGAACGCCGGATGGACGGGGTGTTCGACGGGCGAGTTCCAACCCAGTGCGAGTCCCTCGCACGACCCCTTCCAGAGCCCCATGCCGCGTGTGGGCAGCAGGGCCAGGCTGAGGCGGCCATTGTGGATCTCGACCACATCCACCCCTTCAGAGACTCCTCCCCGCAGGGTGTATTTCCGGATTTGCCCGGCGGCGGGACCCGCTCCGCTGACGGCCACAGAGAACTCATCGAGCCAGGTGCGGGAGGCGACGTCTGTGAGGGTCCAGGAGTGCTTGGTCATGGATCAGCAGTGGGAGGGGAGTCAGTGAAGGGAAACTCGGGTGGGCCGCCGTCGGGAAAACCGAGTATAAGACCCGGTGCCGGATTTCGAAAATCCGTCACCCTCCGGCTCGGCCGCCTCCGTATGGCGAAGCCGGAGGGGGCTCAACCGGGGACTGGCAATGGTCCCTGGTTTGAACAACTGCCTGGAATGGCCGACATGACCTGGACCGCAACTTACTTTCGCTGGAAATTCGCCGCCTTGCTGGCGGCGATGATCTCGGTGTTCACCCTGCGGATGCTGCACCGTTGGTACGACCTGCCGGAATTGGTGGTGGAATCGACCGCCGTGCTGGTGCTGTTGCCAGCGCTGCTGTCACTGCTCGACGACCGGCGGCTGCGGCTGGTGGCCCTGGTGGCCGGGATCCCGGTGATGCTGTTGGTGGTGGTTTCGAACCTCTTTCCCGCGGCGGGTTTGCATCTTCCCCGGCTGGTGGCCCGGTCGGGGACAGCGGCATACATGCTGCTGGTGGTGTTCGCCATTCTGCGGTTGCTGGTGACGACCATCGAGGTGACGCTCGACGAGGTGGTGGGGGCGTTCGTCGGCTACCTGATGGTGGGGGTGTTGTTTTCGGAACTGTATTGCGTCGCCTTGATGCTCGACCCCCGGGCGATCTCGGGGGATGCCGATGACGCTTCGCAGGCGGTCGCCGCTATCTCCGAATCGAAGATCTCGAATCCAGACCTGCGGATCGGCATGGAGCGCTGGAATCGGGCGCAATATTTCAGTTTCGTCACCCTGACGACGGTGGGTTATGGAGATCTGCATCCGCGCACCCCGCTGGCCCGGATGCTGGCGGTGGTCGAGGCGATCACCGGGCAGTTTTACCTGGCGGTGATGGTGGCTGGGTTGGTCGGTATCGGGGCCAGCCAGCATCATTCCCGCCGTCAGGAGGAGGCCAACCGCAGAATCCCGGCGGAGGGTCATCACCCTCTGGGGGTCCGCCCCACGGTCGACCGTCCCGTTGGCGCGCCGCCCGACGGTCTGTCCTAGGAAAGGCCGCGGATCGTCCCGTCCGCCTCCACACGGATCCGTTGGGCGGCGGGGTGGGCTGGCAACCCCGGAAGGGTGCTGATGTCTCCCGCCAGGGCGTAGACGAAACCCGCCCCCGCCGCCAGCCGCAGTTCGCGGATGGGAACGACAAATCCCCTCGGCCTCCCCAGCAGTTGGGGATCATGCGACAGGGAGTACTGTGTCTTGGCGATGCAGACCGCCAACCCGCCGTGCCCCATCTGGGTCAGTTGTTCCAAGTGCTTTTGGGCCCGAGGTTCCAGCCGCACCCCCTCGGCACCATAGACCCGGGTCGCGACGCGGTGCAGTTTTTCGTCGAGTGAATCGGACGGCACGTACAGCGGCGCAAACCGGCTGGGTCTCGCCGAGAGTTCCACCACCTGCCGGGCGAGGTCCAGGGCGCCGGCTCCCCCCTGGGCGAAGACATCGACCGCCGCCGCTCCCTCGGCTCCCGCGTCCCGGGCCAGTTGCAGCAGCAGGTCGAGTTCCTCGGGGGTGTCTTCGGGAAACCGGTTGACCGCCACAATCACCGGCAACTGAAAGGCGTGCAAAAGGTCGATGTGGGCTTGCAGGTTCGCCAGACCGGCACGCAGTGCGGCTTCGTTGGGTTGCAGCAGTGCGGGCGGAAGCGGTTGTCCGGGACGCACATCGAACTCTCCGCTGTGCAGCTTCAGGGCTCGCAGGGTGCAGACCAGCACCTCGACCCGTGGGACCAGTCCACTGATCGGGCACTTGATGTGCAGCAGTTTCTCGGCTCCGCAGTCGGCCCCGAAGCCGCTTTCAGTGACTACGAACCGGGCGAGGCGACTGGCCGCGAGATCGGCCATCACCGACGAATTGCCCTGGGCGATGTTGGCGAACGGCCCGGCATGGACCAGTGCCGGGGTTCCCTCGCAGGTCTGCACGAGATTCGGCCGCAGGGCGTCGCGCAGCAGAGCCAGCAGGGCGTCGGTGATTCCCAGATCGGCGGGGGTGACGGGTTGCTGGTCGGGAGTGTGACCGACCACGATGCGGGCCAGGCGTTCGCGGCAGTCGGCCAGGTCGCGCGTGAGGGCCACGATGGCCATCACCTCGGACGCGGCGGTCAGATCGAACCCGGTTTCACGCACCGGGGCCTGGGGGTGGTGTCCCAGGCCGGTGACAATCTGGGTGAGCCCCTTGTCGCTGCTGTCGATGACCCGCCGCCAGGTGATCGACTCGGGACGCAACCGGGGTGTGTGTCCCCTTCGGGAGTGATTGTCGACCAGGGCGGCCAGCAGATTGTGAGCCGCCGCGACGGCGTGGAGGTCGCCCGTGAAATGCAGGTTGATGTCGCTGGCGGGTTCGAGGGTGGCGCGGCCCCCACCGGCACCTCCTCCCTTGATGCCAAAGACGGGGGCCAGAGAGGGTTGCCGCAACGTCGCCATGGCGGACTGGCCAAGGCGACAGAGGGCCATCGCCAGGCCAATGGTGACCACGGTCTTCCCCTCACCCAGCGGGGTCGGATTGATCGCAGTGACCCCAATCAGTTGTCCCTCGGGGCGGTGCTGCCAACGGGTGGCACAATCGAGGGCCAGCTTCGCCTGATGCCATCCCCGGGGTTCCCAGTCATCGGAGGAGAGCCCCCATTGATTCGCCAGATGATCGATCTTCAAGAGCGCAGTCATGGCGATTCAGCGAGCGGAAACGTGGAGCTGGGGCGGATTGCCGGGAGGACCATCCCCGGTGCCGGGCGATCCCACCGATCTCCACGATACCAGACCGGATCGGGAGATGATGATGACGATTGGGGAGGTTGCACCGCGCCAAGCCCTTGGTCACGACTTCCAGAGAGGGCTCCGGGTTCGGCCAAATCCGCCTGTCTCACGGGACTTTCCCTCCCCGGACCGATACAATCTGGAGTGGATCAAGTTGGGCTCAAGTCGTGGCAGGTGTGGTGTTTGGGTTGGGATGACTGGCATGTCGAGTGAACTTCCGGAACCGCTGCACGTGCTGGCCGTGGGTGCCCACCCCGACGACGTGGAGATTGCGATCGGAGGGACCCTCGCCCGGTTGGTGCAGCAGGGATATCGGGTCGGCATTGTCGACCTGACCGATGGAGAGCCAACGCCGGGCAGTCCCGGTCCTGAAGCCCGGCTGCGGGAAGCGGCCGAGGCGGCGCGGATTCTGGGGGTCCCGGTACGGGAAACTCTCGACCTGCCGAACCGTCGCCTGTTCGACTCGCATGAAGGTCGCCTGGCTCTGGGGAAGGTGATTCGACGCCTGCGTCCGCAGATCGTGATTGGACTGGCGGCCAAAACTCCGCTGGCATCTCCCGACCACCAGCAGGCGGTGCAACTGACCGACGCGGCGGTGTTCTACGCCCGGCTCAGCAAATGGGATGAGCAGTTTGACGGGCTTCCCGTGCATGCCGTGCGGAAGCAGCTCTGGTACCAGCTCGGATTTGCCTCGCTCGAGTTGCCTCCCAGCGGCGGCCACTTCGTGGTGGATATCGGCGAGACGTTCGAGATCAAGCTGCGGGCGATCCGGGCGTATGCCTCGCAGTTTCCCCCGTCGAAAGCCCGCCTGTTCCAGACGCTCGAGGCGCAGAACCGGTTTTATGGCGGCAGCGCGGGTTTCGAAGTCGGTGAACTGTTCCACTCGACCCACACCCTCGGGACACGGGATCTTGTCGCCCAGGTGTGTCCATGAGTCCTCCCCCGGCGGCCCTGGGTTGGGGCGGTTTTTTTGATCGTCGACCGGCGTCGAAAAACAAGCCCCCGATTGAGCTCACCTGGGGTGCGCTGAGCGTGGTGGGGAATTTCCGCCCGAACAACGAGGATCGCTTCTACGTCGATCCGCTGGGGCGGTTTTTTCTGGTGGCCGATGGCATGGGGGGGCAATCGGCGGGTGAGCGGGCGAGTGCCCTCGCTGTTGAGGTGATTCCCCGGGTCCTCGAGAAAGAGCTCGATTTCGAAAAGGGCGATCTCTCGCAGATCACGGCCGCCCTGCAGGCCGCGGTTTCCCAGGCGAACACCGAGATCATCTCCCAAAGCACGCTCGATCCCGGCTGCCACAACATGGGAACGACGCTGGCCCTGCTGGTCCGCGTGGGGAACCATTTTTACGGGGTGGGACTTGGCGACAGCCCGATCTACCTCCTGCGCGGTGGGCAACTTCAGAAACTGACGACCGACCACTCGCTCACGCAGGCCCTGGTCGATGCCGGCACCATCTCGGCATCCGAGGCGGCCACCCATCGGTACCGGAATGTGCTCTACCGCTATCTGGGAACCAAGGAAGGATACCTGGGTATCAAGGACGGAGATCCCAGCGACGATGTCCGCCCGGTCGATATGCATCCCGGCGACCGCTTCCTGATCTGCTCCGATGGCGCGCTCGATGGGCTGAGCGAAACTGGAGTCCGGGAAATGCTGACACGCATCAACAATCCCCAGCAGGCGGCTGAGAATATCGTCTCGGCCTCCCTGGCCGGTGGTTCGCGTGACAACATCACGGCGATTGTTGTGTTTGTTGGTCCGTGAGCCCCGACCAACGGCCGCCCGGGTGCTTCTCCCCCGCTTCCGATGGCCGTTCCCACGGACCTGTTCCCCAGGCGGGACTGGTCTTCCCGTTTCCCTCCGACGCCGGCCCTTGCGGGGCCAGAAGGAAGCCTGAGATGCCTCTGAGTCGTCGTGACCTGCTTGCCTCCACCGCCTTGCTGGGAATGGCCGCGGGCCGCACCCTCAACGCGGCCGATGAGCCCGCCTCGACCCCCCTCGACCCAAAGACTCCCGGCCGGACGCCCCACACGAAGTTCGCCGTAAATGTCGAAATGTGGTTCCGCAAGCTGCCGTTCCTCGACCGGATACGGGCGGCTGCCGACCTGGGGTTCCCCGCGGTCGAATTCTGGCCCCATGAGGGGAAGGACATTCCGGCCATTGCCCGGCTGTGTGCCGAGCGGAAGATCGACATCGCCCAGTTCACCGCCTGGGGTTTCAAACCGGGGCTGAATGAACCGAAGAACCACGCGGCATTCGTGCAGGCGATCGAGAAGGGCTGTCAGGTCGCCAAAGATCTGAACTGTTCCCTGATGACGGTTGTGGCTGGCGATGACGTGCCTGGGTTGACCCAGGAGCAAATGCACCAGAACACGATCGAGGGATTGAAGCGCGGAGCGCCGATCGCCGAGAAGCATGGCATCACGCTGATCCTCGAGCCGATGAATATCCGGGTCGACCACAAGGGGCATTGCCTCTATGGCAGCGCTCCCACCATGAAGATCATCGCCGCCGTCAATTCGCCGGCGGTGAAGATCAACTGGGACCTGTATCACATGCACATCACCGAAGGGGATCTGTGTGGTCACCTGCGGGAGGGGTTTCAGGCCGGTCACATCGGCTACCTGCAGCTGGCCGATCACCCGGGGCGGAATGAACCGGGAACCGGAGAGATCCATTACAACCGGGTTCTCAAAGAGGCACACGATCTCGGCTATCGGGGTTACGTGGGGCTGGAGTTGAATCCGAAGACCACCGAATTGGCGGCGGCCCTGGGGTGCGCCCGGGCCGATCTCTGGTAGACTCGCAGCCCCCCGGGCGACCGGCCCACACCGAGGGGCGATCGGTGGGTTGGTCCGGGGTTGGGGTGCAAAAACTTCCCTCCGAGGTGCGCGATGCTGACGATACCCGGAACAGTCTGGCGGCAGTGCGACCGGGTCAACCGCCGGGCGGCGTTGATGATTGGCGGCCTGGCAGCCGGGGGGCTCTCGCTGCCGGATCTGTTGCGGGCCGAAGAGCGGGCGGGAATCGCCCGCTCGCACAAGGCGATCATCATGATCTACCTGACGGGGGGACCACCCCATCAGGACATGGTCGACCTGAAGCCCACCGCCCCCCGCGAGATTCGCGGCGAGTTCGAGCCCATTGAAACCCGTGTTCCGGGTGTTCAGATTTCGGAACTGATGCCCCGCGTGGCGGGAATGCTCGATCGGTTCGCCATTGTGCGGTCGCTGGTGGGGGCGGAAGACAGGCATTCTTCATTCCAGTGTGTGACCGGGCGGCGCTTCGCCCAGCAGCCGCTGGGAGGCTGGCCCGAAATCGGTTCGGTCTTGTCGCGGCTGGCTGGTCCCGTGGATCCGGCCGTCCCCCCCGCCGTCGATCTCTCGATGAAGATGGCCCACCTTCCCTACAACCTCCCCGGGCCGGGCTGGTTGGGAATGGCCCACACCCCCTTCAAACCCTCGGGCGAGGCCATGGACGACATGGTGCTGCGGGGGGTGAGCGTCGACCGCCTGAACGACCGCGGGGTGTTGTTGGCCCAGCTGGATGCGGCCCGCCGCCAGATCGATGGTTGGGGGGCCAACACCCGCCTCGACCGCTTCACCGAGCAGGCGCTGGTCATTCTCTCGTCGAGCCGGCTGGTCGAGGCGCTCGACCTGTCGCGGGAACCGGCGGCGACCCGCGAGCGGTACGGGCAGGACGATCCCCAGTGCCTCCCCTATTCGAACCTCGGCTACCAGGCGCACATGTCGAAGTTCCTGGCGGCCCGGAGGCTGGTCGAAGCAGGAGCCCGCTGTGTGACCATCGCCTTCGCCGACTTCGACTGGCATGGGGCCAATTTCACGAATGGCCGCAAGGTCATTCCCCTGCTCGATCAGGGGCTGGCGGCGCTGGTGGCCGACCTGCATGAACGGGGCCTCGACCAGGATGTCTCGGTCGTCGTCTGGGGAGAGTTCGGCCGTACGCCGCAAATCAACGCCGGCGCCGGCCGCGACCATTGGCCGCGGGTCAACTTCGCTCTGCTGGCGGGGGGCGGAATGCGCACCGGGCAGGTGATCGGTGCCACCAACCGCCTGGCCGAAGAGGCGGTCGCCCGGCCGGTGACCTACGGAGAAATCTTCGCCACGCTCTACCAGCGACTGGGAATCGATGTGACGGCCACGACGCTTCCCGATCTGAATGGCCGGCCTCAATACCTGGCCGAAACCCTGCAGCCGATCCGCGAGCTGATCTGAGGCCGCGCGGCTGGTGGTTCGAGGATTTGCACCTAGGCCGCCAGCGGGGGGCGTTCGGTGTCGTTCTCGCGCGGGTCGCGGATGAACTTGCAGATGCCCCGCTTGGAAGAGCGGATGAAGTCGTGCAGTTCGCGCACACCATCGCTCATCGGGCCATCGCTGATGATCTCCAGTGCCCGGGAAATCCCCAGCCCCCGGCGATAGATCAGATCAAACGCGTTCTTGATCGCCTGGCGTTCTTCAGTGCCAATACCCGCCCGTCGCAAGCCGATGACGTTCAGCCCGATCACCGTGTTGACCGTGAGGCTGCGGGTGATGCAGAAGGGGGGGACATCCATCTGGGCGGCGGAACCTCCCGCCATCATCGCCAGCCGGCCGACCCGCGTGAACTGGTGGATCAGACAATTGCCGCTGACGAACGCCCGATCGCCGACTTCCGAATAACCGGCCAGCAGCGCTCCATTGGCCAGAATCACCCCATTCCCCAGGCGGGCATTGTGCCCCACATGGCTGTGGGCCATCAGCAGGCACTCGGAACCGATCGCCGTGGTCGTTCCCGGAGCCGTCCCCCGGTGGACTGTCACCCCCTCGCGGAGAATGCAGTCCGAACCAAATCTCACCCACCTCTCCCCACCCCGGAAATTCAGCTCCTGCGGCCGGTCCCCCAGCACGACGTTGGAGTGCAGCCGGCACCGGGGACCGATTTCCGTTCCCGGGAACAGGGTCACCCGGGGACCGATCTCACAGCCGTCGGCAATCGTGACCCCATCCTCAATGAGAGCAAACGGCCCGACCACCACGCCCCGGCCCAGGCGAGCCCCCGGGGCGACAATCGCGGTGGGATGGATCCGCGGTTCCAGCGAATGAACGTCCATTGTGCCGCGTGGGTCGCGTTGCGTTGGGTAGCGGCCCTTCGGAAAACCAGGCCGGCAGTCTGACAGGAGACCATCTTCCGACAGTCTCTCCGCAGAGTTTTCGGCCACCAGCCGAGAC
The DNA here is from genome assembly GCA_046339535.1 of Planctomycetaceae bacterium. Classification (GTDB taxonomy): domain Bacteria; phylum Planctomycetota; class Planctomycetia; order Planctomycetales; family Planctomycetaceae; genus UBA10511. Next base: position 22,006 of record JBKDUK010000130.1, read on the forward strand.
CCGGTGGAGTTTTCCCCCGATTGCCTGCCAGTTATTCTCGGTCCGTTCACGCGTCTCTTGCCGAGCCCTCCCAGCCCGCAAGGTCGCAGATTGTGGCAGGATGGGGTTTTGGCGATTTTGTGGACTGCAGGGGTTGTGTCGAGGGTGACGGCAAGGGTCGGCCAGACCCGTGTTGTGTCCACAGGCCCTTCCAGGACCAGACCCCAGGGAACCGGGAGACTGCGATGGGGAACCGCGTGTGGATTGTGGCGCTGTTGCTGTGGGCGGGGTGGCTGCGGGCACCACTCTGTGCCGAGGTCAGTCGCGTGCAGATCGATCGCCGGGAACCGTTTGCCGAGGGGCAGGCGTTTGGCACGGTGGGGCCCTATGAAGTGCTTTCAGGACGGATCTATCTGACGGCTGATCCCCAGGCGGCACTCAATTCGGAAATCACCGATCTCGCCCTGGCTCCGCGCAACCGTGAGGGGCTGGTGGAGTATTGGACCGATTTCGTCCTGCTGAAGCCGGTGGATCTCAGCCGGGGCAACCGGCGGTTGCTGTACGATGTGAACAATCGCGGAAATCCGCTCGCCCTGGGGTCATTCAACCAGGGAGGCGGCAGCAATCGCATCGCGCAGGCCAAGCCGGGAAATGGCTTCCTGATGCGGCAGGGATACAGCGTGCTCTGGAGTGGCTGGAATGGAGATGTTATTCCCGGAGGTCACCGCCTGCAGATTGGCATCCCCATTGCGATGGCGAAAGGAGGACCGATCACCGGGCGAACGCACTGTGAAATCTGCGTCGAGACGCGGGTCGACAGCCAGCCGTTGAACTGGGGGAACTCGCGTTCCGCCCCCCCGGCCCAACGCGGTGCCCCCGACGGCGTGCTGACTGTCCGCGATCAGCGGGGCAGTGCTCCCCGCGAGGTGCCCCGCACCGCGTGGCGGTTGGGGCGCCGGGTGGGTGATCGATTTGTCGAGGATGACCGCTCCCTCTCGGTCGACGGCGGGTTCGAGCCAGGCAAGATCTATGAGCTGGTCTACGAAGCCCGCGATCCCCGGGTCACCGGACTGGGGCTGGCGGGAGTTCGTGACCTGGTGTCGTTCCTCCGGCACAATCGGGGTGAGCATTTCGCCCGTCCCAACCCGCTGTCGGGACAGATTGACCGCGCGTATGGATTTGGCGTTTCGCAGTCGGGGCGGTTTCTGAATCACTTCGTCTGGCAGGGGTTCAATCTCGATCCCGCCGGCGGTCCGGTTTTCGATGGACTGATCCTGCACGTCTCGGGGGCAGGGCGGGGCTGGTTCAACCAGCGGTTCGCCCAGACCACACGTCACGCCAGTCCCCACGAAGATCTGCTGAGCCCCTCCGAAGAATTTCCCTTCACCACCACCCCCAGCCGTGATCCAGTGACCGGTGCCGAGGGTGATCTGCTGGCCCGGGCGCGCCAGGCGGGGGTTGTTCCCCGGATGTTCTATGTGCTGACCTCGACCGAGTACTGGTGCCGGGCCGCCTCGCTGCTGCACACCGATGTCGCTGGCGAGCGCGATGCGCCGGTGGACCTCAGTGCCCGGGTTTACTTTGTGTGTGGCGCACAGCACGGCGTTCCCGGGAATCTCGACCGGGGCAATCTGGCCCATCCTCCCAGCCCGCTCGATCCGCGGGGCATCTTGCGGGCGCTGCTGGTCAACCTCGATGCGTGGGTGACACGGAACGAACCTCCCCCCGACAGCCGCATTCCCCGCCTCGCCGACGGAACACTTTGCACCATGGCCGAATGGCAGCGGCGGTTTCCGGCGGGGACGGGTCTGCGGCTGCCCGCTGCTCCCCTCACTCCGCTGCGGCTCGACTGGGGTCCGCGTTGGTCGACCGAACGGATTGCCGATGTGGTCCCTCCCCGGGTCTTGGGGACGTTCCCCACCCTTGTTCCTGCCGTCGATGGCGATGGCAATGAAGTGGGGGGAATTCGCCTGCCGGAGGTGGCGGTTCCGCTGGGGATCTACACCGGCTGGAACCTGCGGCGGGCCGAGACGGGGGGCGAACAGGTGCTGTCGCGCCTGACAGGCTCTTCGGCTTCCCTGGCGTGGAGCCCGGAGACGCGTGATCGGAACGATCACCGACCGGCCGTGCGGGAGCGGTACGGTTCGCGCGACGACTTTGTGAACCGACGGGTTGCAGCCGCAGGCGAATTGGTCGACCAGCGACTCTGGTTACCCGAAGAAATCGACCGGGTGCGGGCTGCCGCAGAAGTGGCGTGGGACGGGGCCGCCCCCCGCTGAAGGCCAGTGACAGCCGAAATCAACCCCCCGGGGGGGACTGCAGGCAAACTGCCGAGGGGCGAGACGCAGAACGAATGCCCCGGGTAAAAGAGTCGGGACAAAAAAACAGCGCTCCGCAGCCAAGGGGGCGGAGCGCTGTGTGAAACTCAAACAATTGCGGGCGGCCGAAGGGATCGGCTCACCACATTCGCTTCCGGATCAGATCTTGATGGACCCAATCCCTCAGGACCAAGTGCCGTCAACAGCTCACGAAACACTGGTTCGCAGCCATCCCTGAGAGGCAGCCCATCGACGATCAGTAATCGTCGTCTTCGTCCTCGTCTTCATCGCTGTCGTCTTCGTCCTCGTCGTCGTCATCGAGGTCGTCTTCGTCGTCGAAATCTTCATCGTCTTCGAAGTCTTCGTCGTCCTCGAAATCTTCATCGTCGTCAAATTCGTCTTCGTCGTCGAACTCGTCGTCGAGGTCTTCGAGATCTTCCACTTCCTCATCGAGGTCTTCGAGGTCTTCGTCATCCTCGTCCTCATCTTCGTCTTCTTCGTCCTCGTCGCCGTCCTCTTCGAGATCTTCCTCGTCGTCATCGGCGCGGCGGCGGGCACCACGCGGGGCGTCGATCAAATCACAGGATCCGGCGACCCCGAAGGTCGCTCCCGGCAGACCCGCCAAGACGGGTTTCAGCAGGTCGGTCAGGCTGGCAGTGGTCATCGTTGTCATCCTCTGGAACGTTCCCGTTCCGAATCATGGCCAGCCCAGTGCCGGCGTCGAGTCTTTCTAGAATCCCGGTCAACCCCTTGCAGGAGGCCGCCCGGGAATGGCAGAAGGAATATTACACAGTTGCGGCGATTGTCAAGCGGGGTGTTTGGCGCAAATCCGAACGGCGCGGGGGTTTTCGGTCGGGGGCCCTCCCGGGGCCCGGCTACCGCGCCCGGGTCGGCATCCAGACCAGTTCCACCTTCTTGACGGCCACGTCGGTCTTCTTCGGTTTCACCTCGGTCGGTTCCAGCTCGATGGTGTCGGCCGAAACCCGCACCTGAATCCTGGCCTTATCTTCTTCGACATCCTGCACCCGCTGGTCCCTTACGGCCTGGATTGACTCCAGCGACTCCTTCGACTGCTCCACCGCCTGTTGCTGCGTCCCCAGCTTGCTCCAGTTTTTGGCGGTGGTCGCCGCCTTCCCGATGTTGGTGGCACTTCCCAGCTTGCGCCCGAAAAACGCCCCAAAAATCGTCGCCCCGGCCGACAAGACCGAGTTGAGCTTCTGGTTCTTGGCCGCGGTTTCCTGCCGTTCCAGCTTCTGCCGGGCCCGCTCCTCCCGATCTTTGAGAGTCTTGAACTTGGGAGCCAGCTTCGCCCGCAGCTTTTCGACCTGCAGGTCTAGCTGCTAGTTCAGGGTATGCTGCAGCCGGTCCCGGAAATACCACTCCGATTCCCCCAAATGGGAGTTCATCTTTACGGCGGGTGCCCGGTACAGGGT
>JBKDUK010000131.1:0-7534 GCA_046339535.1 Planctomycetaceae bacterium
GAAACACCGCGTTTTTCAGCGGGATTCATCATACTACCCTGTTCGATACGTTTCAATACGATTCATTTCCGGGGTAGTTTCCGGGGTAGTAATTCGGGTAGTCGTCGGGGTAGTTGGGTGTTCCCATCGGGCCTGATCATCACCTCGGCAGGATCTCGGCAGCAGAGCCTGCTGATGTTCGATATCGGCCCCACCAGCCCCTCGGCATCGTCGGTCGACTCGCAGGCCATGCCATCACTTCGCAGAGCGCCATGGGGCATCCTCGGCAGTGGGAAGGGCATCGAGGTCTGCCACGCTGTCGCCTCGGTGAATCATCGCCTGCCGCAGTACAGGCAGCCCCCCGGAATGGAAGGGGCTGCCATGTGACTGCTGGCCCAGGTCGATCAGTTGCACCTCGCTTTCGCCAGCCGCAGCCGTCGCCACTGGAGATCCAGCGGGTCAGCTTGTGGCGTTGCTCGCTGTGCAGGCGATGGGGCAGGCTGCTGCTCAGGGACTGCCACGGCTTTCGTGGCGAGGTAGGCGGGCCATCCCACCAGCGAGACTTCCGCCAGCGAGACTTCGAGGAGAGTGCGCACAACCTCCCCCCCTGATCGCTGCCATGAATCCCGGACCACAGAGAACCCGAAACTCATGCCATCGACATCACCGCGCCGAACTGCTTCCCATGCGGATCGTCCGGCCTCGGTGCTTGGCAGTTCGGCATCGAATCTCAGCCCCTTCCGGTCGACGAACAGCCGCAGGGTGCCGGACTTCGTGCGGGCCAGTGGCAGCCCATTGCCATCATGGTTCACTAGCAGTCGAACATCGGCCGTCGTGAGGGTCTCGCGGAATGCCCCCGGGTCGATGATCTCGACGAACCCGCCCAGGTCGACGCTCCTGCTGTTGAACACCGCCGCCCATCCGGTGATCTTCATGGCAGTGTCTCCCGTCGCGCTTCGAGTCGGGCCTGCCGCACTTCGAGTTTGTGGGGATCGCTGTCCGGGATCGTCTCGATGATCGCATCGAGGTCTCGCCATTCCTGATCACTGCGCCGGGGCTGCCGTCGAATCGACTCGGCCAGCAGCATCGAGAGTTGCCGTTTTTCGTTCGCTCTTTCCATGGTGCTAGACTCCGAACAATGCGGGGTGCTGCTGCTTCAGTTGGGTGATCTCCTGCATGAGACCCCCCACGCCATTCCGTTCCACTTCGAGGGCTCGCAGTTGGGCAGACAGTTGCCGGGCCTGCTGCTGATGTTCGGTGATTCGGTCGGCCAGTGCTTTGGTGATCTCGCTGGCAGTTCGTCGCCGCAGGTCGGCCAGTTGGGCCTCGGCAGCCTGCACAGTTCGAAGGGCATCGAGGTCTCTGTGGAATTCCTGCTCGATGTTCTCAATGCCCAGTTGGTCGGCCAGAGTTCCCACCAGTTCAACCTCGGCTTGGTCCAGTTCATCCTCGGCAGCCTGCTTCACCAGTTGGTTCCACTGCGCCCGGGCATCGTCGAGACTCTGCTGCTTCCGCAGGTCCAGCCCCGCCAGTCCGCTCGGGATCAATTGCTTGAGGGTCTTCGTTTTCATGATCGCTCTGCTCCAGTCGGCCTTCCGGGGGCCGCGCCCGTTGCGGTCTCGATGAACCGCTGTTCGATCTCCCCCATCAGCTTGTGCCGCATGAGGTAGGTGAACTCGCTTTCAAACATTGCCTCGGGAGGGACATCCTCAAACCGTGCCGGGGTGCCGAACCAGATCGGACCACCCAGAGCCCGGGGCCCCTCCCGCAATTGACGGCGGGGGCCTGTCGTCTCCAGTGCCAGCAGCCACCACCCCCATGGCCTGCTGCCGGGGTGTCGGTCGATCCAGCCTGCCAGCAGGTCGGGCCCGTGCTCTTTCCAGAGCGCTCGCCCTTCCAGAGTCGACAGATGGAAATTCGGATCAAACATCACGTAGCCGCACAGCAGGTGCTCGAGCGCCTCGGCACTCAACCCGCCCGGGGCAGATCGTCTTCGAGGAGCCTGCCTGATCGGTCTGGTCATTCGGCCCCCATGGCGAGATCGACGTTGAGTGTTTTCAGTGCGCGTTGCAGTGCCGCGAGACTCGCCCGTTCAATCGCAACCGCTGGGTGCTCTTTTTGGTTCTGCCGATTGTCCAGAGTCGTGAGCCCCTCGCGGTTGATGATCTCGCGGGCCTGCTGTGCTCTGTCGGCCATGCGGCAGCCCCCTTCCAGAACAGACAACGCATGGGGCGCGAGATCGAACTCGCCCACAATCCGATTCCACAATTCCAGTCCAGCGGGCCCCAGGTCTGCCGGGGGGGCCTGTTCAATTTGATCGCTCATCTTCACCTCGTGTTTTCAGGAAACTCGGGTCGTAATTTCGTAGGCGTGGGGATCGCGGTACGGATTGTGGCCACCCTAGAAAATCAAATGGCCCCTACCCCCGGGGGGCCATCGCCAGCCCATCACCAGAGCGCACAGCAGCCCCGCCCAAAGGCCCAGAGCCTCGGGGCAGCCCATCGCCCCCTGCCACGCCAGCGGATCGCAGAGCGAGCCCAGCAGAGCCCCTGCAATCGCCTCGGCTCTGTCACCCGCCAACCAGATCGGGAAGGTCACCAGCCAACTACAACGCATGGTCTTCGATCTCCTGTTGAATCGCAGACCGCATGATGTACTCGCGGGCCTGCTTCCCCTTGATGAACTCCGGTCTCGTACAGACCAGAACACCAACCCCCACCAGAACCTCGATGTCCCTTGCCGCAGTGTTCCTGCTGGTCCCCAGGTACTCGGCAGCCTTACGACATGGGAGAGCGAACGGGCCCTCATTCACCTCATGCAATGCCGCGCACAGGGCAGCCAGCTTGTTCAGGCGCTCGACGCCCGCGAGGTCGGCAGGCAGGGATGGGGCTGGCCTGCTCTCTGCCAGTTGAACAGCCTGCTGCCATCGGGCCCCATTAGGGAAACGACAGTTGGCCCACGCTCGCAAGAACCCCACCCAAGATGTCTGCTCGTCTTTCGTGGCGACGATGGGTCTTGCCATCGGCCACCACAGATCGAACGTCTGCCGCAGGAGATCCTCGCTCGCGTCGGGGTGCTGTGCTTTCAATGCCGTCGCCATCGAGAATAGACAATGCTCCCGCTGCCCCGTGCCGGTCGGAGTGTGCTTGGCCACCAGTTCCCCAAGCATCAACGGCTGCTGATGGGACACAGGCCATGGGTCTGTGTGGGGTGTAGGGGGAGTAGGGGGTAGAAGCAGCCTGTCCGGGGTGTCGATGAACGGGATCTCGGTCGGTGGACTGCCACGCCAGCGGTATACGGTGCCGGTGCTGTGCTGACTCGGAGGGCCGACAACGTACGCTCCCTCACCGCGCAGTTCGCCATCTGGGAAACGTCGTGTGCGGGATGAACCCCGAACTCTCGCATAGACATGGCAGCCCCTCGCGGTCCGCACAGTGGGCAGTGAATCGGCCAGCCCCCGGAACTCGCGGGCCCAGCGGTCGTAGGCGTCCTGCTGGTCAAAGTCTCGAACCACCAACCCATCGGAGACGTTGCCGCAGATCACCGCCAGCCCGGTCTCGGGGCGCTCGAACCAGCGCTCGAGGGTCTCGCGGTCTGCCCTCGCCTGCTGGAATCGGGACCATGATCGCAGGGCCGGAACCTTGCTGGCGGGCCTGATGGGAATGACGCTAACACCCAGGTCGGTCAACCGCAGGGCTTCGAGGAGATTGTCATTCATGGGGCCGAACTCCCATCGGCTTCCAGACTAGTCGGGGCGCTCAGTACGAGTTCCAGTACAGCCCGCTTTTTCGCCTCGATGAACCGCAGTTCCTCGGCCTGCTGATCGACTTCGGCGTTGTAGCTTTCCAGATCAATCCGGCCCCGGATCGCCTCGTCCAACCATGTCCGCAGTTGCGCCGGTTGAACGGCTTCGAGTTCATAGCAGTCGCTGCGCCCATGCCGCTCGATGAACCCCTCATAGTTTGAACTGGACGGCTTCGCATCGAGGTTGTGAGGCAGCCCCATTTCATCCGCCTGCCGATGGGTGATCGCCACTCTGTCGGCTGTCAGTTCGTCGATGTCGAACTCATGCGCGAGACTGTTCACCAGAGTCTGCGCGATGGAGTCGCCATCGGGATCGCAGTCCGCCAGAATGAATAGGTGACATGCATCTTTCCGGGATGCGTGATATCGGGCCGCCAGTTGGTGGCGGAGGTCTGCACTGCTGTTGCCCCGTGCTACGATCAGCGGGATCGTGAACTCGGCACAGGTCGATTCGAGAAATCGTTTGACGCTCAGTTTTTCGCAGACGACAGCGAAGAAAACTCGCTGACTTTGCATGAGGTCGCGCGCGTACCCGTCAAACAGCAGTTTGCTTTTCTGGCCGATGAACTCTGCCGAGTTTGCCCAGGTCTGCCAGTGAATTGCCGGTCTGGTCTCGTCGATGATCCAATTCCATGGAACCTCGCCCACCAGCCTCATGCGGGTCAGCAGATCGCTCAGGTCTTGATAACTCTGCCGGTCGTTCCTGTAACGATAACTCGGTTTGCGGGAGTTCCGCAGTGGGGGCTGCCGCAACAGCGCATAGTGCAGGCCCCTCACGCTGATGGGGAGATCATTACCGAGTTCGCGCAGGACCTTTCGAACGGCATCGGCCATGGGGCGCTTATCGTCACTGATCACGCTACGCTGCTTGCGTGTTGCACTGATCTCGATTTCCTCGGTCTCGCCATCGGATCTCAGCTTTCGCTGATCTCGTGCCGCTCGCAGAACCTCATCTCTTGAGATGTCCACCAGCTTCTCGCGGGTGAGTTCGTCAAACGTCTTGTGCCTGCCGTGATTGTGCTCTCGCAGCAGCTTTGCCCATTCATTCGTGCTGCAATCGGCTCGCCTTATTGGCAGGATCTCGCAGGGGACAGTGGGCATCCCCAGGTGCTGCGCTGCCAATAGTCGATTGTGGCCAGAGATAATGTAGTGGTCTCGGGAAACCAGCAGCCGCGCTTCAATCCCACGCTCGCGGATGCTTTCAATCAGGCCCCGCAGGTCTGGATGATCAGGGCCTCGCGTGTTGTAAAGAATCTGGTTTTCGGGACTTGGTTTCAGTCTCGCGGTCTCGATGTCTTTTCGTGTACGCTTCATCTTGCTTGTCTCCGATTGCCCCCGGTTTGGATTGCCGTCCACCGGGGGCATTTTGTTTGAATAGTGAGGGGAAATCAGTCGCGCAGCAGGCCCGCCCGCTTGAGGGTCTCGGTCTCCTCGGGGGATCGCTCGACAGCAGGAGCAGCCGCCGCCGCGCCTTGCTGCTGGCCCATGATGAACCGCTGCACGGCCTCCTCGCTGCAGAACAATCGCTTGCCCACTTTGGTGACATCCAGCCGCGCGCCTCGTCTGCCTCGCGTCACCCATCGCCCGATCGGTGGGGGGCTGATATCAACGCCCAGCGCTTGCCGCAATGCCTGCCGAACTGGAAGTAAACTCGCTGCCATTGGTACTCGACTCCGAAGGGTAAATGATGCCCACGGAATCGAAACTACTTCGAAAAATCAGATCTGAAATATCACGTTGTGACATCCGCTTAGCAGGTGTCACAAAAGAATCAGCGGGTCGCTTTCAAGTACCGGTAGTACAGCCGTCTTGCCGCCTCGGCAGTGGGGGCCAGCTTCTTTTCCACTGCTTTTGCCCAGGCACGTTTCAGGTCTCGGCGTTTGTTCGGCGGTTTCGGAGGGGGACAGAGTTTGTCAACGATCTCGGCAATCTTCCGCCCACGCTCGAGCGCGGTCTCCTGCTGTTTCTCCTGCCCCTGCTTTGCCCCCTTCCGCCTGCCGGACTGCTGTGCTTCCGCCTGCCTGATGATCGGGGCATGAATCTGGTTGTGGGCATCGATCAGGGCATTGAGCAGGAAAGCCTGCTGTTCGCTACCGGGGGGACAGAAAATGGGGTCTCGAAGTGCTTCGAGGGGCAACCACAATAGGCTCGCGGAAATGGTTACCGGCAGCAGTGGCAGCGGGCCCCGGCCCTTGCGGGCCTGCTTGGGCGTCTTGCGTTTCGCCATGGCGATTCCCTCGGGATGAACAATAGGGTGAGGGCAGCAGGGCCACCCCCACCCCGGACTGAACAACGCCTAACCCAGTTGCTCGACGATGCCCCGGACTGATTCGACATCCGCCCGCGCGTAGATCTCGCTGGTCACCGCACTGGCATGGCCCAGCAGAACCCGGGCCTGCTCGATGCCTGCAACCGCCCGGACTCTCGTGCCGTAGGCGTGGCGCAGCATGTGCGGACTCCAGTGCTTTGCCCCGGCCTGCTTGGCAGCCTGCCGAACCCACTTCGAGTAGGCGTTGTTGTCGTAGACATCGCCCACCCCAGACCGTTCCCTCGAATCCCTCGGGGAGAAGACGTGCTCCGTGGGGGCCTTGACTTGCAGCAGGGGCCGCAGGATCGCTTGCGCTTCCTTGCCCAGCAGGATCAACCGTTCCTTGCCCCGCCATGCCCCCTTATGCGTGGGCGGGGTGTATTCCCAGATCTCGCTGGTTCGGTCGATGTCGCAGGGACGCATGATCAACAATTCGCCACCCCGCGCGCCGCAGTGCCATTGCACCAGAACCAGAGCCCTCATGGGAGCAGGCAGGTAGGGCAGGGTCTTCTCGACATCCTCCCATGCCACTGGAGTTCGGGGGGGATGATCAGGGGCAACTGTCCGGCCCCGTTGCAGCCCTTGAACCGTCTCCAGTGCCGAGAAGACTTCCACTCTCACCAGTTCCTCGCTGGCAGCCCATCGGAACATCCGCCTGATCCTGCCGATGTGCTGATTGACGGTCTTGCGAGACAATCGCCCAGATTCGACCATGGCAGCCCGGATCGATTTCAGAGCCCGGGGGCCAAACTGATCGGGGGGCAGCTTTCCCTCGGGACAGCGGGTCAGCCATGCCAGAGCCCGCTTCAGTCCCTCCTGCTCTGTGGTCGGTCGGCCATCAGGGTGCCGATAGTGAACCCGGGCATGGTCGGTCACATAGCGGGCCGCGAGTAGTTCAACCGTCCGGGGACTACCCTTTGTGAGATCGGGGGTAGTCGATTCGGCCGCCGGGATCTTGGCAGACTTTGCCGGGGGGGCTGCTGGGAGTTCACCCGCCCGGAATTGCCGCAGGAGTTCGAGATATCGCAGGTCGGCCTCGGCAGAGCCAAACTTGCCGCAGTAGAAGTCTCTGCCGTTGAGACGAACCCGGGCCTGTCCAGTGGCCTTATGATGACTCAGTTTTGGCATGCGCATGGGGGATCTCCTCGTGCCGAACGGCACGATGAATTCCCCACTGCTGCGAACTACCACGGGGAGAGTCTCCCGCAGAAGGGTAGTACTACCCCGGTGGATGTTACTCCACCGGGGTGTTCTACTCACAACAGGTTTCCACAACTCGTGGAAGGGAAACGACTTGTGACTAATGCCCCCACTAGGGCTCGAACCTAGAACCTAGTGATTAAGAGTCACTTGCTCTACCAATTGAGCTATAGGGGCGTGACCCTGACCCTCTTGCGAGGGACTTCACCGCAGCCATCTGTCTGAAGTGGAGAGGCAGAATTC
>JBKDUK010000132.1:0-7910 GCA_046339535.1 Planctomycetaceae bacterium
GGCTCGGCCTTCAGCAGCTCCACCTTGGTCGCCTGCTCGAGATTCACCGCGTTCCCTTCATCGGTGTCGAGATGCACTTCGAGCTTGATGTCTTTGCCATACCGCACCCTCAGGTCCTCCAAGACCGTGGTGCAGCCGGGCGACTCGACCCGCAGGTTCATGAAGTCGCCATCTTTCACGCCGTAGTATTCGAGGTCACCCGGGCCCATGTGCACGTGCCGCATCGCCCGGATCACCCCCTGCTGCAGCTCGACCACACCTTGCGGTCCCACCAGCACGCAACCGGGAGTTCCCTGGATGTCGCCGCTGATCCGCACCGGCAGGTCGAGCCCCAGCGAAATGCCGTCGGTGAAGGCCAGTTCGACCTGGGTTGCACCCCGGCACGGCCCCAACACCCGCACTTCGGGCAACATCCGCCGCCGGGGACCGACCACCGCCACCGTCTGTTTCGCGGCGTAGTACCCCGTCTGGTACAGGTCTTTCTGAATCTCGAGTTGGGCCCCCTTCCCGAACAGAATCTCAAGGTGCTCGGGAGAGAGGTGCACGTGGCGGGCCGAGATGTTCACCAGCAGCGGGTTCGGCTTGGGTTTCGCTGCGACTCCCGAAGCCCCCCCTGCGAAATGCCGCAAGAGCACGTCACGCACCACCTGTTCCACTGCGGTGCGGGTCAGATCGGAAGTTGCGGAGGCCATGGGTGTTGTCCGTCGGTCGAAACGCGGTCAGTCGTGAGAGAGCAGTGATCAAGCCGCAGGCCGGCGCGGGGTGAATCAAGCCTGAACGGCCGCGGGAACCCGTGTCCCCTCGGCAATCAGCACATCAATTCCCGCCTCAGCCAGAATCTGTTTCCATTCCGCAGTGATCCCGGCATCCACCACCAGGCGGTGCACCCGGGACAATTCGCACAGGTGGGCCAGGGCCGAGTGCCCCAGCTTGCTGCTGTCGGTGACAACAATCACTTCGTCGGCCACATCGAGCATCGCCCGCTCGGTGTCGACCAACAGGGTGTTGCTGTTGAACAGACCGCGGGGGGTGATGCCTCCCACGCTCATGATCAACCGCCGCACCCGGATGTTCTGCAGCGCCGCCTGCGCCAAAGGACCCAGTGCCACCCCCGTTTTCGGATAGAGGTAGCCACCAATCATCAACAATTCGATCTGCGGCTGATTCGCCAGCAGATTCACCACCGGCAGCGAGTTGGTTGCCACCTGCAGCGGCTTGCCAATCAGCCGGCGAGCCACCTCCAGGGTGGTGGTTCCCCCATCCAGCAGTATCGAATCGCCGGGTTGCACCAGATCGGCGGCCGCCTGGGCCACCGCCAGTTTTTCGGGCCGAGACTGAGTCGACCGATCATCGAAGTTCGAGATCGATTCCCCCACATACGCCGCCCCACCCCGGGTCCGCCGCACCTGCCCCAGCCGTTCAAGCTGCTCCAGATCACGCCGGACCGTCGATTCACTCACCCCCGTCCGATCAACCAGTTCAGTCAGTGAGGCAAACCCCAACTGCTCAATCAGACTCAGAATCTGCTGACGTCTCTGATCGAGCAACATGGGACAAGACCGGCCGAATCGGCAATCTGGGAAGTATGTAGTGAGAGTATGCGCGGATCAGTCAGCGAATTCAATCAGAAACCGTCATTTTATTTCATAAATTTTCATCGATTGGATGAAGATGCCAGATTATGACGGCAGTTCTCGAAGGATTGTGAGAGAGAAGGATGGCTTCGAATGGAGAATTGGCCCCCGCTGCGAGGTGACACACGTCCGCGTCATCTCAAGGCCACCCCCATCGCAGCCCCCCTGAATTGCAGCCGACCTGGCCTCCTGCAACTCATCGTGGAGTATCGACCGGCAAACCAGGTCCGGTTCAGCCTCAGCCGAACCGACGGAACAACCGGATTCTTCGGGACTCCGCCAGCGACTCACCGAATGATCCGGAGAGCGCTGGATAATGACCTACGAGTGTCAGTCGGCCCCCGAAAGTCCCCAGCGGCTGGCCGTGGTCCCTCTCGATCTGTAACCGGCCCTCGCCGCCGGTCTGTTGCAGCGGTGTGACTGCGAGTCGGCTGAGGAAGCCGCACTGTCTGTCGATCTGGCCTCGCAACTGGGGGATGACGGCGAGTCGATGGGCATGGCCATCGACCGATGCAGGGGTTGGACCGTGTTGGCCGACGACAAAAAAGCCCGACGCATCGCCCGCGAACTGGGTGTCGACACGCGGGACACCACCGAAATTCTGTGGGAATGGGCCGAGACCGCCGTGCCTTCCCCCCGACATCTTGCGAGTCGCCCTCGAAGCGATTGAGCGTTTCGCGAACATCCGACCGTCGTCCGCGCTTACTCAGACCGACTGGTGGTTCCGCGTCCTTCCGGGCCCGTCCAACGAGTGACCCCCAGAGGCCCCCTGCCCGCGAGACCCCCTCCCCAACCACCAGCGTCGCATCAGAACTCCCAGCACCGCCAACGCCGCTGGCCACAGACCCCACCAGAGTGGCGTCACCGCCAGACGGCTCACTTCGAAGGTCACCCGGGTCTCGGCATCTTCCGGCCCCAGGCTGCCATCGACGAAGGGGGGTTGCGAAAAATACTCGCGGAAATCGTGGGGGTTGGTGTGCGTCTGGAAGAAGAAATTCGCGTACGAACCGTCGGTCAGGCGATAGCCGACGCCATCTCCCGTCAACGGCGGGTTCCGCAACGACAGGCGATTGTCCACGTGATATGGCTCATTCCCGGGAATGGCGGTCCCCACGGGCTGCAGGTCGGCAATCGTCACGCCATTCCGATCGCCCGAAATCTGCGTGATGCGCACCGCAGCGGCATCCCCCGGCAGCGGCCCCGTCTCAAGCCTCCCCTGGGCCTGCACTCCCGGACCCGCGTAGCGCCAGACCCAGATGTCAGGAGGAGGAAAGACCCATAGCCCCAGGCCCCAGACCAGGTAGGCCCACGCGATCCCCCGCCAGAGGGGCCGGTAGGCCGACCACGACGGGAGTGCAGTGACAGGCGGAACAGTGGTCTCGGGCAAGGGCCGTTATACCTCGGCCAGCCGCTCGGTCGAATCGCCGAACTTGTCGAGATGAATGCCCACCTTGTCGAGCATCGACAGGTACAGGCTGCACATCTTGCGGTTGGGTTTGTCGAGGTAGTCGAGCACGCGTCCCGTTTCGAGCTTGCCCCCCGCACGGCCGACAATCACCACCGGCAGGTTCGTGGCATCGTGACCGCCGGTGAGCATGCTCGAGCAGTACATGATCATCGAATTGTCGAGTGCCGTGCGCTCCCCTTCCTGAATCGCGTCGAGTTTGCTGGCGATATACCCCAGTTGCTGGAGGAAGAACTGGTTCACCTTCAGCCAGTCGGCCGTGTCGGAGTGCGACAGCAGGTGATGGATCATGTAGTCCACCCCCAGGTTCGGGAACCGCAGCGAGCTGTGGTCGTTGTTCAGCTTGAGGGTGGTGACCCGGGTGGTGTCGGTCTGGAATCCGAGCACCAGAATGTCGCACATCAGCTTCATGTGCTCGGCGATGTCTTGCGGGATACCATCGGCCGGGCGGGCGATGTTTGGCTTGTCGAGCGTCGGCTTCCAGCCCTGCAGCTCGCCCCGTTTTCCCGCCTGTTCGATCCGCCGTTCGACCTCACGGACAGATTCGAGGTATTCGTCAAGCTTCCGCTGGTCGGCCACGCTGATGGTCCGGCGGACGTCGGTGGCGTCTTCCAGCACCGCGTCGAGCACGCTCTTGTCCCCCTTCTGTACCTCGTCCTTGAACAGCCGGTCGAAGGCGAGTGACGGATACAGCTCGAGCGGGGTGGGGGTGGTGGGGGAACTCCACGAGATGTGCGAGCTGTAGATCATCGAGTAGTTCTTGTGGACCGACGGGTTCGACTTCTCGCACCCCAGCACCAGACTGGGGACCTTGGTCGAACCGCCGTACCGCTGGGCCATCAACTGGTCGATACTGGTTCCCGAGCGGATCTCACCCCCCGCCGCCAGCGGGGCTCCCGACAGCAGATTGCCGGTCTGCGAGCTATGGATGTTCCCCTTCAGTGCCTCGGAATTGAACAGGCCGCGAATGAAGAGCACCTTCTCGCGGTGCTCGTGCAGGGGGGCCAGCACCTGGCCAAGCTGCATCTCCTTCCCCTGCCCCTTCGCCCACCATTCGCGGCTGTGGAAGCCATTCCCCGAGAAGAGGACTGCCAACCGAGTGGGGGCCTCGCTGGAGGCCCCGGTGGTCTCATCTCCCCAGACCCGCAGTGATTCCATCCACGGCAAAGCCATGGTCACACCCAAGCCACGCAAAAAAGTCCGGCGGGAGAAGTGATGGTTCATGGCAGCCTCGGGGAGGGAAAGAAGAGTGCACCACAGGCAGCGGAAATTGCGATGGGAACACAGCGCAACGCCGGAAGACCGGACCGGAACATTTGCAGAGTACCGGTTCGACTCCGATTTTCGTCTGCCGAGCGGCGGGAGTCAAACCGGACGGCCGGTGGCAGGGGTCGTAGCGGCGAGGGGGAACTGCGCCCCCCCGACTTCACTGCCAAATGGCCGGGGGGCGATTATGATGGTTTTCCCGGGGTCGTTTCTCGTCGCCCGGGTTCCTTCGACCGTGACAATCGTCACCACGGCTCTCGTCTTCCCTTTCTGCCAGGCCAGGTCATTCATGTCGTCGCACGCTCCAGCCAAGTCTTCGTCCGGGGGTTCCATTGGCGGCGTCCGGAAAATCCGGGATGACCTGGAGGTGAACAAGCTGTTCCGGGCGCTCATCAAAATGGGGGGCTCGGACCTGCACCTGAAGGTGGGCAAGCCCCCCGCCCTGCGTGTCCGCGGGACGATCCGCGAATTCGACATGCCGATGCTGACCGATGACGACATGACCCGGCTCTGCTATCCGATGATGGACGAGCGGAACACGCAGATCTTCCACGACGAAGGGGGCGCCGACTTCGCCCACGTCGTGCTGATGGAGAATGAGCAGGGTGTGAAGGAGCCGTGGCGATTTCGTGTGAACCTCTTCATCCAGATGGGGAAGGTGGGGATGGTGTCGCGAAAGGTCGAGCGGTCGATTCCCAACTTCGAGGGGCTGTACCTGCCTCCCGCGATGGAGTCGCTGTGCCACTACGACCAGGGGATGGTGCTGCTGGCGGGGGTGACGGGGTCGGGCAAGAGTACGACGATCGCCTCGATGCTGAACTATGTGAATCAGCACGAGCGGGTGCACATCCTGACGATTGAGGACCCGATTGAGTTCGTCTACACCGAAGACAAGGCGCTCATCAACCAGCGTGAGATCGGCGTGGATGTGAAGGACTTCAAGATCGCGATGAAGCATGCGGTGCGGCAGGACCCCGACATCATGCTGGTGGGCGAGATGCGTGACATGGAGACGTTCGAAACGGCCATGCATGCGGCCGAAACGGGCCACCTCGTGTTCGGAACAATCCACGCCTCTAGCGCCCCGTCGACGATCGGCCGTATTCTCGACCTGTTTCCCCGCGAAATGCACCCTGCCCTCCGCAGCAACATGGGCTTTAATCTGAAGGCGGTGGTGGCGCAGAAACTGCTGCCGACGATTCGCGACACTCCCAAGCGGGTACCGATCGTCGAGATCATGATCATGAATCCGACGATCAAGAAGCTGATTCTCGAAGAGCGTGACGAGAAGCTGTTCGACGCGATCCGCATCGGCAAGGAAGAGGGGATGCAGCTCTTCAACGACAGCCTGTATTACTTCGTCACCAACGAATACATCAGCCGGGCGACCGCCTTCGAAGTCAGCCCGAACGTCGAGCAGCTCAAGATGCAGCTCAAGGGGATCGACGTGAAGCAGCCGGGCATTCTGTAACGGTCTGCGTTATCCCATGCTCCCGGCCGGGGAATGGTCCTCCGGCCGGGTCGAGCCACCGACCTCCCTCAGCTCGTCATGAGAGTCAGCGGGATCGTTCCGGGGGCTGCGGTCGCGGTTCTGGTCGTCGGCGATCCTCGCTCTGGCAATGATCATCCCGTCGGCTCCGTCCCGACTGCCCGACTGTTTTCTTGTTCGACCTGCCGGGGCTCACACCTTGCGTCGAGCCAGCAGCCACTTCCACATGTCGACATTCGAAGTGAAGGTGGGGGCCCCCGCCAGGAGGTTGATGAACTGCGAATTGCCGTTGACCAGCAGTTCGGTGAACGCCTCCTGCTGCGATTGCAGGTAGGCAGTCTGCTTCTGCAGATTCGCCAGGAACCCGGTTCGGCCCAGGCGATTCCGCAGGGCGATCCACGACTGCTTCTCGGCCGCCGACATCCGGTGCCCCGGGTCGATCATCAGCCGCCACATCCCTTCCACATACCGCTCATCGGCTGTACCGGTGGTCGTGAGGGCCTGCACGTACTGGGTGACCGGGGTACTCGTCAGGAACCGCTGCTGCATCAGCACCGGATCCTTCACGGCCCGGTATTGGGCCAGCCATGACGTCAGCTCGGTTGGCGTCCCCGCCCGTCCGACGAAGGTCTGGAACCAGGCGCTCAACTGAACAGTGCGTCCCTCGTCCGAATTGAACAGGAAGTTGACCAGCGCCAGCTTGAGGGCCGGGTCGTTCGGATTCCTGTTGATCGACGTGGTCCACTGGGACAGCTCGGCACCGGTCGCCAACCGCTGAACCAGCTGCAGGAAAGTTGCCTGCACATACCGCTGCGTCGGAGCCAGCCCGGCCAGCAGCGCCTCGACATTCACCCCCATCAGCACCGGGGTGCCGTTGAGCGACGGGGTGTTCTGCGGCACCAGCGTCTGCATCTGCGAATGCTGGACCTGCGAGGTAAGCGACTGCACCACCCCCGCCTTGGCCCACAGCGGGCGGCCCGCGCCGTCGTAGGTGAGGCGATTGCTGCCAAGGCCGCCGTTGAGCAGCACCTGCGCAATCGACCCAGGCAGAAAGTTCATGCGGAACTGGTCATCACCCTCGTTGCCCCGGACCTCGACGTTGCGGAGTTGCTGCAGTCCCTGGAGGGTCACCGTGTCGGCGAAGTTCCCCAGATCCAGCAGGACCGATTCGATCGAGATCTGGGCGTAGGTGGCCAGAGCGCTCGCGATCACGAGATCGGAGATGGTGAAGGCTTGACCGGACGTGGCATCGCGATGATTGATGACCAACCGGTCGCTGCCGGTGGTTCCGGCAATCAGAACTGCGGGGTTTTTGGTCTGGCCCAAGAGCCCCGAGTGGGCGACCTCGAACTGGGTGCCCCGCTCGCCCCCCAGCAGCGAGACGCGGTCGGCGACGATCTGCCCCTGCGACTGGATGAGGGCGGCGGAGGGGCCGAAGGTCTTGCGGGTCAGGCCGACGGTCACCTGGGGACCGACACCGGTCCCGGTGGCCGAGACGAGAGACCCCGGCTGCAGTTGCACGGCATCGGGAGCGAAGAGCTCCACGGAGCCAGACTGAGAACCGATGCGGGCCTTGGCCGTGGCGGTCAACGCCTGGTGAACCAGGCCGTGGTCGGCCACATGCAGCAGGACATCGCCGGCGGCCTGCACCCGGGCATCCACCGTCAGTCCTTCAGAGGTCTGGACCTGTGCCGTTTTGCCAGCCGACACTCCGCGCCCCTCGGGGCCGGGGATGATCGTCAGGGCTCCGCGATTGTCGAGATTGAGTCGGCCCAAGTGGGCGGTCGCCGAGAGGGCGGAGACTTGGGTTGCGAGTGGGATGCCGACCGCGCCGATCTGGCCGAGGGCCGACAGATGAGCCGTGCCGGCGGTCAGGTCGATTGCCGATCCCTGAGAAGCCGATTGGACAGCCATGATCCCCAGGCTGGAGACGTTGCCCGAGGACGCGCTCCCCACGATCGAGCCGAGGGGGGCCGCGAGGGTCACCGTGGCGGTGCTGTCGGTCGTGATGGTGCCAATGATCAGGTCGCCGGCCATCTGCAGCACATTCACCCCC
>JBKDUK010000133.1:0-10166 GCA_046339535.1 Planctomycetaceae bacterium
ACCTGGCGCAGGGACGCCGGTCGGGTTTCTGGGCGGAGGTGGACCCGGGGCTGAACGCCCGCTGGGCGCTGATATGTGCCGCGGCTGAAGTGCTGCTGGAAGCCAACCGCGTCGCGCGTGAGCTGAAGACCGCCCCCACCACGATCGCCGGGCTCGTGCAGGCGTATGCCCTGGCGGAACAGCCGTGGTGCCTGCTCGACACGCACCATCGGCAGATGGAAAGCCGGAAGTACCACTTTGAGTTCGCCGCGGGGGATGCCCACCATGGTCTGGAACGGCTGCTCACTCGGGCGGCGCAGCGGTACAACGAGGTGGGGGGCAATCTGGCGAAGGCGTTTGTCACCCAGTATGCCCGGGCCCGGCACCCGGTCGAGGGGGTGGTGCCGCAGCGGGAGATTTTCGCGAAGTTCGTGCAACCGAAGCTGCCCGAGGGGAAGTTGGCCTACGTTTGGGTCGACGCCCTGCGCTACGAGATGGCCCGCGAGCTGTGCCGTCTGCTGGCCGAGGATTTCACCCGCGAGTTGCAGCCGGCGATCGCCACGGTTCCCACCATCACCGAGATTGGGATGGCCGCACTGTTGCCCGGTGCCGAACACGGGGTGCGGGTCGTCTCGGCCGGTGCGGGCAAACTGGCGCTGCAAATTGGCGACAGCGTGCTACGCGACCGCAAAGACCGGGTCGCGTTTCTGAAACAGCAGGCGGGGGTCGCCGTCTTCGACACGAAACTGGAAGATCTGCTTCCCAAACCGTCGAAGAAGGTCCGGGAGGGGCTCGACAAGCACGCCCTGATTCTGGTGACCTCGCAGGAGATTGATGAATTGGGAGAGGCCGACAATGTGGCCCAGGCACGATTGCAGATTGACGGGGTCCTGGGGCAACTGCGCCGCGGTTTGCGTCTGCTGGCGGAGCATGGCGTGCGCACGATTGTGCTGGTGGCCGATCATGGGCATCTGTTTGGCGACGAGATTGGCGAAGACATGAAGATTGAGTCGCCCGGTGGTCAGATCGAGGATCTGCACCGTCGGGTGTGGGTGGGTCAGGGGGGGAATGCCGAGTCGTCGTACCTGCGCATGCCCCTGGCCGCCCTGGGGGTCGACAGTGATCTCGACCTTGCGACCCCCTGGACGTTTGCCGTGTTTCGCTCGAAGGGAGGGGGACGGGCGTATTTTCATGGGGGGCTCTCGCCGCAGGAACTGTTGATTCCCGTGATGGTGTTGCACCCTTCGGCAAGCGCCGCCGCACAAAAGCCCGCGGCGATCCGATGGACACTGACTCTGGGAACGGCGAAACTGACGACGCGATTTCTGTCGGTTCAGATCACCGGGGTCCTCCAGCCTGGAGTCTTGTTCGCCCTGCAGCCCCCCCGGGTGCGGATCGAATTACGGGCCGACAAGAAATGTGTGTCTGAACCGGTGAGTGCGTCGTACGGCTTCGAAGACGCAACGAGGGAAGTGGCGTTGAAGGTGAGTGAACGAAATCCCAAGGAGATTGAGCCGAACACCGTGGCGCTGATGCTGACCGACGACATCACGCAAAAGTCGGTGGGGCTGTACCTGGTGGATGCGGTGACGGGGCAGGAACTGGCGGAACCGGTGACGATTCCAGTCGCGATTTCGATGTGAGATGGAACCCATGGCGGAATTGGATCAGAAGGCGACCTCGGTGTTTGCGGGAAAGGTGGTCCGCAAAGACCTCGTCCGCAAGGTGAAGGTGGGGGCGAATGTGCCGGTGTTCGTGCTCGAATACCTGCTGGGGAAGTACTGCGCCACCGATGATCCCATCGCCATCGAGGCGGGGCTGAAGGTGGTGCACAACACCCTCTCGGCGAACTTCGTGCGTCCCGACGAGGCGAACAAGGCGCAGTCGCTGGTGAAGGACCGCGGCAAGCACACGCTGATCGACAAGGTGCAGGTGCGGTATGTGTCGGACGACGATAAGTACTGGGCCGAGCTGAAGAACTT
This sequence comes from Planctomycetaceae bacterium, assembly GCA_046339535.1. GTDB lineage: Bacteria > Planctomycetota > Planctomycetia > Planctomycetales > Planctomycetaceae > UBA10511. The sequence continues at coordinate 1,962 of JBKDUK010000133.1, forward strand.
CGGCCACCGGTTCGTGCATGTTCCCGAGCATTATTTGCGGCAGTACGATCGCCTGTTGATGGGGGGGATCTGGGCGCAGCTCGAACTGAAGCATCAATACGACGAAGAGGCGTCGGGGAAGCGCAGCCCCTTCTGGATCGAGTCGCTCAAGCCGATCCAGCTTGCCTCGTTCGATCTCGAAGAATACCGCGCGTGCCGGGCGAGCTTCTCGACCGACGAGTGGATTGATCTGCTGCTGCGAACGATTGGGATGGAGCCGTCGTACTTTGAACGGCGGGTCAAGCTGCTGTTCCTCGTGCGGCTGCTGGCGTTGTGCGAGACCAATTACAACCTGATCGAATTGGGGCCCCGCGGAACCGGCAAGAGCTACGGCTACCAGGAGTTGTCGCCGTACACGATTTTGCTGACCGGTCCCACCACGGTGGCGAACCTGTTCTTCAACATGGTCACCGGCAAGATGGGGCTGGTGGGAATCTGGGACGCCGTGGCCTTCGACGAGGTCGCCGACCTGCAGAAGATGCCCAAAGAAGTAGTGACTACCCTGAAGACGTTCTGCGAATCGGGATCATTCGCCCGGGGGAAGGACTCGCTGTCGGGGCTGGCGTCGATCGCGATGTTCGGCAACACGAATCAGCCCGTGGATGTGATGGTGCGGTCATCGCATCTGTTCATGCCGTTGCCCGACGTCATTCGGGAAGACATGGCGTTTCTCGACCGGATTCATTTCTACATTCCGGGGTGGGAAATCCCGAAGATGCGGGTGGAGTTCTTCACGAATCACTACGGCTTCGTGGTCGACTACCTGGCCGAGGCGTTGCGCGAACTGCGCCGGCACAACTACACCGAGATTCTCGATCGCGATTTCTCGCTCGGCTCGCATCTGAACGCGCGGGATGTGAAGGCGGTGCGCAAGACGGTGTCGGGGCTGGTGAAGCTGCTTTATCCTCACTGCGAGATCACGCGGGCCGAGTTGGGGGAACTGGTTGAATTGGCCCTGGAGGGACGCCGCCGGGTCAAGGAGCAGTTGAAGAAGATGGGGGCCTTCGAATACCACCAGACGTCGTTTTCGGTGATTGACAACGAGACAAGGGAAGAGCGGTTTGTGGGGTGTCCCGAGCAGGGAGGGCGGGACATGATCTCGAGCGATCCCCTCGCTCCGGGAACGATTTACACCGCCTCGGTCGACGATGCGGGGCGGGTGGGGCTGTATCGCATCGAGGTGGGGTGTTCACCCGGCACAGGCAAGCTGCGGATCGCCGGCGGCATCGAAGGGGCGATGAAGGAATCGATCCAGCGTGCCTTCGCCTATCTGCAGGGGCAGAAGGTGAAACTGGGGGTCGGCCAGCCCTTCGACACCACCGACTTCCACGTCGAGGCGATTGACCTGTTGAACAACCGGGTGCCGTGCGAAGCGGGCATCGCTCTGGTGGTGGCGTTGTACTCGGCCTTGCGCAAACACCCCGCCCAGCCCGGCCTGCTGGTGATGGGGGATCTGAGCATCCAGGGAAACATCAAGGCGGTGCGCTCGCTGGCGGAGCCGTTGCAGGTGGCGATGGACAACGGCGCCCGCCGGGCGCTGATTCCACTGGAAAACAAGCGGAACTTTCTGGAAGTCTCGGGGGACATCGTGGAGCGAGTCGACCCGGTCTTTTACTCAGACCCGCTGACTGCGGCGAGCAAGGGGTTGGGGGTAAATTGAGTTTGGGAGCAACGTTAAGGCAAGCGGGTTGCAGGACGACCAGACGCCAACCGCTGTTCGAAATACTCATTGGGAAGCTGCCGTTTTGGTTTCTCTGCAAGGGGAATGCCGTCGATGTCGAAGCCATAGCTTTTTGCGGCCTGCTGTGAACCGACGACAAAACTAAAGGCCTCGGTGGCATTGAAAAAGCGTTCCGCTGTGTCAAGCGTCCTTGGCCCGAGGGATTCAAACATTCCGGAGCCCCCGATAAGTTGCCGTCGCCGTTGTCTGGGCTCACTCTTCAAAGAGTCCTCCACCTTTCCCAGTTTTGCCCCGGGCAAAATCCAGACAAGTCGCGGCCTGATACTGACAATGCCTTCGACAAATCGGTCGCGCGCGGCTTCCGGGTCGATCACCGCCATCGCCCAAGCTTTTTTGGATTTCATGCCAAGACCGACAAACTGCTCGGGCAGCGGCCAGAGCGCATGAAGAGCTTCCCGTTCAGCATCTGTGAGGAGATGCCACACGATTTTTTCGGAGCGGTCAACCAAGCGATATGTCGTTTGGGGGGTTTGTTTGCCACAGATTTGGCGCACCGCCTTGAATTGCAGATCGCTCAAACAGTGGAACGTCGCATGTGGAAGAGTGACGACTTGAAACTCGAGCCATTCGAAGTGCATGGATTGCTCCGTTGGAGGTGCAGAGAGGCGTGATATTGATATATAGGGCCGCTCGAGGCGGCTAGGCGTGGGCAGGCGTGAAAGTTGTGCGTGCCACTGGACCGAATCGGTTGTGTCAGACGATTCCAATGATGTCGTGGGACCCTGTCAAGCGAAGAGGTTGGTTTTCTTGTTTTTATCTCGCGTGCTGTCCACACCTGGGGTGGGGGCGGTCTTAATCCACTCAGCACCCAGCTTGCCTCCAGATCAGGGAATCCCGGAATCCGCATCAATGAATAGATCCCAAGGCAGCGCATCGAGAATCGCATTTGACAAACCCAAGCTTATGCGCGTACGGTTGATGTGAAGCAAGAGACAGCCGAGTCAGCCTCAGTCTTGTGATTCGTTTGGTTGCTCTTTAAAGGCACATGGGTGAGGATCGATCATGGTGGCAGCACGGCTCAAAAGCACAGGTTTTGGTAACAAGTTTGCGGCACGGATCATTGGTTGGGCGATTTGCGGCCTGGCTGTGGGCCTCTTGATGCAATACGGTGTCAATAGAGCTCGGCGGGGTCTGGAAATCGAGATACTCGGGGGACCTCCCGGCACAGCAGGCTCGCGTCTGGCCGAGCGTCTGCAGTCGCAACTCCAGAGCACAGATTGTTATCCTGGAGTTCCGTATCGCCCCTCCATCAAACCAACGGATGGATTTGTTCACAATAGTCGTCTGTTATCGGAGCCATCGGATAAGGTGCGTGTCGGCTTTATTGATAATCAACCAGAGAAACCGGCGGCGATGCGGTTGATTGCGCCCATGGACTACGACTTGATGCATATTGTCTGCCGTTGTGACGTGTTCGAGAGCGAATGCAAGGTTAAGACAGAAGACAACACGCAGCCCAACTCAACCGACAAGCACCTCAATGATGTGTGTTCAGCACTCCGCAGGTCATTTGAACAGAAGGAAGGACCACTTCGCATTTATGCCGGGGAAAGAGAGAGTGCGACACGCCAACTCACCCTCGATCTTTTCTCAGTGCATGGAATCAAACAAAAACACTTCGATCAGCTCCAGTTGCCCGGCCTTCGAAACTACGAAGAGGCCGTGGCGGCTCTTCGCAACCGTGAAATCGCCGTTCTGATTTATATGGGTCCGGTGGTCTCAAAGACGATCCAGGACCTGGCGCGTGACTCTGCTGATCCGAAGGGACGCAAATACTCACTGGTGTCCCTGGGTGAGACCGGGAAAAACTATGCAGTCAGCAACAATGGCCGATTCATCTTTCCTAAGTTCGTTCCCAATGTCTATACCGACACACCCGATGTGGAAAGTTCACGCTTTTGTCCCGATAACATACGGACTCTCGGTTGTCGCCGCCTATTGGTGTGCAATGAAGCAACCCCTCGAAGAGTTGCCAATGCCATTCGCTCAGCGGCTCTCAAGGAATTTTCAAAGGATCACAATTACCTCGGGAAACTCACCGTTGATCTCAGCTCGCCATCACTGGAGTCGCCTATCAAGGACGAAATCAAGGTTCCCGAGTATGACAGTATTGACTCGCCGAATATTCTGGATTGGCTTGACGTCAGAAACTGGACTGCGTGGGGACAAGGAGTCTTGGTATGGGTGGGTGGCGTAGTTCTCGGATTGGTGAATGATCGGATCAAACAACTCTGGGACTCGGTCTGGACATGGCTGACGGCAGGTTAAACAATGTCTGCCGATCAGTTCGCCTTTCGGAAAACAGTGAAACCACCGGACACTGGCGGCTACCCTTTGTTTATGAACCCACATCAAATGCCACAATACGTTTTACCCCAACGGTTTACGATGCCATTGGAAATTTGGCCAATGAGTCTCCCGTTGACCACACCCCCGGTCACAACAGCCACCCGGCAGCCCCTCCTTGCCGAAGGCCACGGTCCGCGGTACCCCACACGCTGCCGTCTCGGCAGTCGCGCTGAGCGTGGTTTGTGGAGCTGACGGACCGCTCCGGGAGGCGGTGTTCCTGGGTTGGCGACTGAGCCGGCTTGGCGTTTCGACGGCACTGGCGGCCCATCGGCTCGGTGTTCGAACAGCGCACGCCCAGCGGACCGGCTCGCACGGAGCCTCGCCCTCCCGGAACGATACATCCCGGAAGCAACGCAGTGGGTGGAGGGGCGGGTGGGCAGCCTCATCCGGCCGTTGGCCTCCTGCTCCCCCTCGAGGAGGAAGGACCGTTTGCGGCCTGTGTGCCGGTGTTGCGTCCGTCCACCAACGCGATTCCGTAGACAACTCCTTCCGAGTTGAGTCGTGCGTGGGGGACGATGACCTGGGGTAGCCGGCGCTGCGCTGTGGCAACCCCAGGCGATGGGAGAAATCCCCTTCAGGGATTGTGCGGCCGGGGGTTGGTGTGCGAAATGGCGCGGACCGTGGCGACAAACCTGCAGGTTTGTCGGTCCTGTCGTCGCCACGAGTTCATCTTCGTCGAGGGATTTGGCCGTGACTTCCGGCCAAACTCTTGCAGCCGAGCCCGACCCCACGGACCTTGTGGCCGTGGTGAAGAAGGTCTGTGGCTAGACCGAGAGTTCCGTGTCGCGACAAGACCCCATCCGCCTCGTGCGGATCGGTGAATGAGGTCTCCGCTGGAAGCCGGGCCGCGCACCTCTTCCCAATTATGACGGTCCGTCACCCCGTCTCAGGCCGAGCCGTGTGGTCATCCCGCAGCGGCGACCTCATTCACCAATCCAGGCAAGCTGGATGGGGTCTTACCAGTCGCGAAAAGGCCTGCCTTAGCCGTTGACCTGCTTCACCGATCCGCACAAGGCGGATGGGGTCGGGGCGGAATTTGCGACTGGCCCGTGGCGACAAACCTTCTGGTTTGTCGGTCAAACAATCGCTATCGACGAAGCGACAGCCGCGCGGATCGATCCGTTGATTCTTTTGACGCGGCAGGCCAGAGGCCTACCCCACGGACCGTGGCGACGAACCCTCTGGTTTGTCGGTGCCGTGGTCGCCACGTCGGTCCTGTCGACCCGCGCGTTCTGGCACCGCCTTCGGGGTGCAGGCGTCTTATGGGGGCGTCACCGGGGGTGGTCGCTGCGCTCGACCCCCGGCTACCCTCTGTGACCCTTACCGGGGTCGGTCGTGGCCATTTCGGACGGGTTGCGGTCGCACGGGTTGCGGTCGGGCGGGCTGCGGTCGGACGGGTTGCGGTTGGACGGGTTGCGGTCGGACGGGGTGCGGTTGGACGGGCCGGCGTCGGTTGTGCCGGGGTGGGGCGGTGTTTGCGCTGGGCCAGTGGGATCGGAATCGGTCGACGCCGAAGGGTTCCACCGGCCCCCGCTCGTTCCGTGTGCGTGCGTCCCGGGCGACGAAGAATGATTGGCCCGTTGGGCCGACGAACCGTGTTGTGTGGACACGCTTCCCGGCCCGCTGGGCCGGGCTGGGGGAAGGGCTGGCCCGTTGGGCCGGACGTCGGTTTCCGGTGCGGGGTGGTCGTTGCGTGGGGCGGGTGGTCAGGGATCGGCGCAAGACGGGGTGGCGCGGGATGGTGGCCGGTGGAAGCCAGCCCTTTCAGGGCTGAGGCGCTGGGGGGGGGCCGGTCCCCAGGGTCGTCGCGGCGCGACGAACCCTGGGCTCGGGAAGAATGTCCCTTCAGGACATGGCTGGGCCGGGGCTGTTGCGGGGAATGGCTCTCGGGAAGCAGCACGACCCCACGGACCTTCTGTCCGTGGTGAAGCGGGTCTGTGGCTCGTGCTTTGTCACCTCACCACACAGGGATTGTGATCGATGAGTTGCGATGAGGTCCATGGCGACACCTCTGGAGGTGTGCGATGCGGGCACAGAAATCGCTTTCGATGGGGGATCGATGACGAATTCCCCAAACGGCCCCACGATTTATGACCCTCCTGTGCACTCCAACCACCCGGCCGAACCATTCCTGTAGGGACTGCCGACCCTGGCCCGGGGTTGCCCAGCGAAGCGCCGGCTACCCCGGGTCCGATCCCCAAGAGCGCTTCATTCCTGTAGGGAATGCATCTGGGGACCTGGCTTCGACTCGGCTCTTGAAAACGACAGTCCATCGTGCCCGCACCTCGCCGACCGGTCCACGCTTCGGGCCCCACGTCACCCGCCACCCCGCGCAAGTACCCCGCCCCGGCCTATGCAATCCCTACAGGATTGAGTTCTGTCTGGGGTCCGTGACCCGGGGTAGCCACGTGCCGTGGCAACCCCGGGCTATGGTATCCAAGTCCTTCAGACTTGCTCCGGCCCCAGGGTCTCTTCCGCTGGGCCAGGCCCAATTTCGGTTACCGCTTGGGCGCGACGAACGTCTCCCCCAAAAGTCCCCACGACCCACGTTTGTTGACGTGACAAAGCACGAGCCGTTGTTGCGAATCGGTTTGGGTCGGGCACTCTCTTCGGGTCTCGCCATCCAGGAAGAGGCCCATTTCATTCTCGTTCATCAGGACCCGCCATGACTTGTCGTCACCGATCTCACTGTGGATCGCCCAGATTGGACGATGGGGAAATCGTCGGTTGGCTCTGACGGACCTTCACCAGAAACTCCACAGGGTCGACGATGCGCAAATCGGGAAACCGTGACAGGAACGAGGGATCGGCCTGCAGATCCAGCAGATCCCTGTCGCGACTGACCAGGAATTGAGCCCCACTGGCGATCGCCAGATGGAGATACGGCAGATCGTTGGCGTCCCGGATCGGGAAGCCGACGTCCGGAACCGAGCTGGCCCGAATCGCGAAGCTGGCAAGTTTCAGAAGAAACAGATCAACCCGACTGGGGGTCAAATGCGGAAACCTCGTCTGAAGCTTCGGTCGCGTCAGCACGTCACGCACTTCCGCGAGGATCGCCGGACTGATGTGCAGAACAATCCGCTGCTGTTCGGCCAATTCCAGACACGCCAAAGCCGGTCCGTGCTCGCTGGTGGCCGCCTGCAAAAACACCATGCAGTCGAAGACGGCCGCGATCATGCAGGTCGGCCGAGCCCAGCATTGCGCTCAGATCGGGATTCGTCGAGGGTGTCCTGCAACAGTGCCTCCCACTCCGCGTCGGTCATCCGGCTGTCACGCCGGTCCACATGCACCGGGGCGAGCAGGTCACGGAGTCTCAGATGGGCCAGGGAGAGCCGGGCTTCGACCGCCTCGACCACCAGCGTGCTGATGTTCTTGCCAGTCGCCTCGGCCTCGGCTTGCAGCCGTCGTTCGGTCTCGGGAGGAAGTGTGATCGTGATGGTCATCGACAGACACCACAACGGGTTATGAAATCGATCCGCCGAGCGACATCTTACCAGAGAGTCCCGCCAGAGCCGAGAACAATCCGCCAGCCCGGGCCGATTTCCCCGCAGGGTCCGCTCGTCCAACGTCTGGAAAGGGACACAGGTCATTGTTTCAGTGGAGCGGAAAAGACACTTTCAAGGAGTGAAATGCCTTGGAGGCGGCAGCGTGAGCCGCACGGTGCGGACGGGGCCTTGGGCCGCAGCGGAAGACGGCGGTTCGATTCCGGAGGGTAGCGCACGGTCGGAGGCCGAGGGATCTGAGAAAGAGAGGGGGGTTCCGGATGGTGGCCGGTGGAAGCCAGCCCCTTGAGGGCTGAGGCGCTGGGGGGGATCGGTCCCCAGAATAGCCGCTGCGCGGCGAACCCTCGGCTAGGGAAGAATGTCCCTTCAGGACATGGCTGGGCCGGGGAACAGGCTTGTCAGTCTGTTCGTGAACATGGCGAGGATCAACGGCATGACGAGCTGTCAGAGGGGCGGCAGCATGAGATGGGGAAGGCAGGTTCATTCGCCGCAGCGTGTGACTTGGACTCACAGACCTGGAGGTCTGTGGCCACGGGCGGTTTGGGCGATCGAAGAATGTCCCTTCAGGACATG
>JBKDUK010000134.1:0-3550 GCA_046339535.1 Planctomycetaceae bacterium
CTCCAGGCACGAACCGGGGATGAGCCTCACCGTCTCGCCGCATCTGCAGCGTCGGCGAGTGCGGTGCCCTTTCATCGGGACGATGGCTCACGTCCGATCGAGCCACGTCACCCGGTCTTGATTTCCCGGTGGAGTTCCTCGGCCGAAAGGGGCAACTTCACCCAGGCACCCTGTCTTTCGTGTGAGCTGTGACAGGCGACGATGATTTCCAGGGTCTGCCGCGACGATTCAGGAGAGTCGACGAACGACGGGATCCCATCCAGCCAACTGATGATCTCGCTCAACGCCCGGTCCATTGACGACTCGTTCTCCGGCGGGGGTGCAACTCGCTGCGATGCTCGCCCCCACTGGTCGATGGTCACTTCGCTCCCCTCCACAGTCACCCGTCCCAGATCGCCGTGCAAACTCAGGCGAGGGGGTGCCTTGGAGTAATCGGGAGCCTCAAAGGTGACGGTGAGCCCTCCTTGCAGGCGAATCGATCCCCAGCCTCCCGGGTCCTGAAAATTGGACCCGCGACAATCGGGCCGTCCGGACAGATCCAGGCTGGCGGAGACCGCCTCGGCAGGACGGTTGGCCAGCATCAACAGGGCATTGAAGAAATGTGTCCCGACATTTCCCAACCTTCCGGTCGGCCAGGCGAGACTTCCCCCCCGCAGGACTCCCAGAGTTCCGTCGGCAATCGCCCGCTGCAGGGCCCGAAACTGCGGATGAAACCGCCGGTTGTGGTTGACCACGAGCAGGGTTCCCGTCGCGCGACAGGCCTCCAACATGCGATCGGCGTCGCGAAGCGTGGTCGCGATCGGCTTCTCGCACCAGACCACCCGGGCTCCTGCTTCAGCCGCCTTGATGGTCATCTCCGCATGGGCCGGTGCGTACGACGCCACAGAAACAATCTCGGGATTCTCAGCCTGAAGCAACTCTCTCCAATCCGCATACCCACGGGCCCCAGTCCGGTCGGCAAATCGTTGACGACGCCCCTCATCCCGGCTGCTCCCGGCAACAAGTTCGACCCGCGCGTTGCGGACATACGACTGCAGGTGAGTGCCGTCGAGGTTGCCCACATGCTGGCCCAGGCGATCACCAGACACCTGATCCGCGGCTCCAATGAAGCCCAGCCCCAGAATGGCGGCCCGATATGAGTGTGGCACCACCGGCAGCCTCACGATCGATCAATTCGGGTGAAGGGGAGTTGTCACCAACCCAACACTCAATTCCAAACTTTCAAAAGCGGAGAGGGCGAGATTCGAACTCGCGGTAGGCTTGCACCCACACTAGTTTTCGAGACTAGCACAATCGACCACTCTGTCACCTCTCCGGTGGAGAAGATTCTAAACGTCCGAGCCCGGCACAGCAAGGTCTTGGGCAACTGGATCAGCCTGGGCAAATGGACTATCGTTCCGTTCGTCTTTCCCACCGGACTCCCCAACGCGGAAATCCTGTGCCCAAAACCAAATCCGCCGTGTGCGCCATCCCAAATTGCGCTGGAGCTGTTTCTTCCGGGACCTCTCCTCCCCCGCAGGGCGGCCGGCGTGTTGCCACAAGTGTCTGGCTGGCTTTCGTGGGGAGCCTCTCGCTCTTCTGTTCTGGACTACACGCTGAGGATTCTCTGATCCCTAAAACCCGGGAGCGTCTCGCATCGCGGGCGGCCACCCGAATCGTCTGCCTCGGAGACAGCGTGACAGGGGTCTACTATCACACGGGAGGCCGCAGGGCCTATCCGGAAATGCTGCAATTGATCCTCGGCAGCCAGTTTCCCGACACACAGATTGAGGTGCTCAATGCGGGAATCAGCGGCAACACCACCACCGACGGCCTGAAACGCCTGGAAAGAGATGTGCTCGCGCACTCGCCGCATCTGGTCTGCCTGATGTTCGGGCTGAATGACATGGGAAGCCTGGATCCCGTCCAATTCCGGGCGAACCTGGTGAGCCTCGTGCAAAAGTGCCGTGCGGCAGGGTCCGAGGTGATTCTGTGCACTCCCAACGGGATCATGGAGAATCCTGGCCGTCCGCGCGACCGCTTCCAACGGTTCTGTCAGCTGATGTCTGAAACCGCCGCAGAACAAGGTACCCCTGTGTGCGATGTGGCTCAGGCGTACGAATCCCTGCGGATGCTGGAACCCCGATCCTGGAGACTGCTATTCAGCGACGAAATCCATCCCAACATGGATGGACATCGACTCACCGCCCGACTGCTGGCCAAGACGATCTCCGGGGCGGAGCCCCCTTTGGCTCCGGAGAACCCTCCTGATCCGAAGACTCCCAAGTGCCGCGCGCGTCGCGACGCCAACCAGGTGCTGCGAGTCCTCGCGATGCCCCCCGCGGACCAGCTTCTGGCCAAAGCGGTGCGAGGCCTGTCTCCGGAACCCAAACTCGCCATTCAGCGCTGGGAGGTCGAGGGGAAGACTCTCGCCGAGATCGAGGCGTCGGCGCGCCGGGTCCGCGGCAATCCCGAGATTGACCTGGTTCTGGTTTGTGTTCCCGAACCTGTGATCCCGACGGAGAATCCTTCGAGCAGCGAGATCTCGAGCTACAGCTGGATTCTGAATCACGCGCTTTCTTTCGGCCGGCAAGAGTGGGATGTGGTGGTGATCGCACCGTCTGTATTGGGCTCCCGACTGACTGCCGACTCGAGTGCCCGGGAGGAATTTACCCGCCGACTGACACGAGCCCAGGATCTCAGTCTCATTGCCCGTCCCCAGTCCGAGGCCGACACTCCCGGTGAAGAACTGCTGCTGCGCTGGCTGCGGGCTCAAGGTTGGTGAAGCGGGCTTATTCAGAGGATCGATACAGCCTCCGTTGTTCGATGTAACATTCGACGGCCCGGGGAGTCATGAAGCGGATACTCTGGCCGGCGGCAACCCGACCCCGGATCTCCCGGGACGCGAACTCGATCCGTGGAATCTGGACCTGACAGATCCGATCAACCAGACGGTTTCCCCACAACTGGCGGTAAGCCGCCAGATCGGCTGCGGGTGAACCGTAGCGCCCCACCACAGCCACCTCGGCCAGCCCCAGAATCTCCTGCGGTTCCCGCCACTGGGGAAAATCGGCCAAAGAATCGGCCCCCATCAGGAAGACCAATTCCGTTGTCGGCATCTCGCGGCGGAATTCACGCAGTGTCTCAACGGTAAAACTGGGGGTGGGTTTGGACAGCTCCCGGCGGTCCACCCGGAACCGGCTTTGTCCGGCAATCGCCAGTTCGAGCATCGCGGCCCGATCGGCTCCGGAGGTAATCGGCTGGCCCTGCTTGTGCGGCGGCCGCCCCGCGGGGAGGAACACCACTTCATCCAGCCGACACTCCTCCCGACATCTCTCGGCCAGCAGAAGATGTCCGAAATGCACCGGATCAAACGTGCCGCCAAACAGCCCCAATCTCATGCTGGATTCCGTCCGCTGTGTGCTTCCCGACAGGCCTGGTCATCCCGGTCAACTGGACCGCCCCTCGGCCAGAGCCTGCACGGCCTCGACGACCGTGGTGCTGACAGTTTCATCAATCCGCTCGTCGGCGAAATGAAACGTCTCGCAGACCCGCTGGTTGCGATACAACA
>JBKDUK010000135.1:0-7961 GCA_046339535.1 Planctomycetaceae bacterium
ACAACTACAAGCCATTTTATTTATTTTAATTTTTCTTTGACTTTAACACTGGTAGATTTTAAGGTCTACCAGTGTATTTGTCAATATAATTTTTAATTTTATCTAGCTACAACAGCTCTTGCTGGGAAAGCAATACCTGCAGCAATCTTAACCTTATATCTCATAAGATATCTGTCAAGTTGGAAGTTATACTCACCTGCAAGTGCCTCATCAGCTGGTGCAAGGTCAGTACCCCATAAGATAAATTCTGGTTTAGTCAAAATAGCTCTGTTTGTACCGTCCAAACCTACAGTTGCAACAATAGTAATGTTTCTCTTACCGAACATTCTAACTGACGCACCATTGATTTCATCTGGTGAGAAGTGATATAAGTTTAAGTTTCTGATTGAACGAGTATACTTATCGAAAGTATCTTGTCCACAGAATAATACTAGTTCTTCAGAAAGCATATCTGAATTCAAAGCATCTGCCATAGCATCGAATGTTGCAATAACACCGTTGTTAGCTGCAGTTGATACTGAGAAAGAAGCAGTTACTAATGAAGCTCCACCAGCAGTTGCACCAGCGATTAGACCAGTTACACAGCTGTTACCTTGCCAGAAAATCTGGTCAAGTTTTTTAGCGATTTTACCCATCTTCTCGTCCATGAACGCTTCTTCGAAAGGTAATTGCTCTTGAGTAGAACCTCTTCTCATATACTGACCGAAGTAGTATTGTTCCATTTCATTTAAACAAAACGACTCTTCAGACTTCAAGTAACAAGCAGTCAAAGTAACTCCAACTACTGAAGTTGTTGCACCGTTTGCAAAAGTCGTACAAGTGTCAGCAGCTACGAAATCCAAAGTAGTATCAACTGTAGGTACAACTTTTGAATATTTTACATCAGGTACGATTGTAATAAAATCCAAAGTTCTAACTTTACCTACAACTGAAGCGATGAATCCATCGTAAAGCTGGTCAACATATTTGTTAATGGAAGTATATGTTGCACTAAATTTTAAATCTCTTTTTTCCATTTTAGTTATTTATTTTTTTTTATTTTAAGCTATTTTTCAATTGCTTTAATCTTTCAGTTCTTATTTGCTCCTGAGTCATATTCTCTGAAAAAGTAACACGGTTTGTACCGATTGCATCTTCAGCTGGTTGCTTTGAGAACTCTTCAAATTTTTGTGACATTTCTTCAGAATTGTTGACTAGACCACTAATCATTTCAAGTACTTTAGCCATATCCTCTTCAATCTTTTTTACTTTTTCTTCAAGTGGATTTGCTTCTACTTCTTCAATTTTTTCAATATCCTCAACTACAATTTCCATCTGTTCTTCTTTAAGCTCTTCAACATTTGCATCTTCAACTGGTGTTTCACCACCGTTTTCAACAACTGTTTCTTCTTTAATTTCAGAAATTTTACCAGACTTAACAACTATAGTTTGACCGTTTTGTAAAACATACTCGTTATCTTCACAAGGAGTTCTATTACCTTGCTCATCAACAACAAATATAGGAGCGTCAGTTGTAAATTCACCATCGTATGAAAGTTTTAAACCATCTTGAGTTAAAACTTCAGCGAAAGTATTTTCAACAACTTCAGACTCGAACTTCATCAAGGACTTTAAAGTCTCCTTGATTTTAAGTATAGCTTCTTGTTTGTTCATCTTAATTTATAATTTTTATCTTATAAGTATATATATAAGTATTTTTTGATTTTTTAATTTGCTATTAAACTTTTTTAATTAATTAATTTTCTATATCTATATACAGTACCATTAGATAATCCAGTTATTTTTAGTGCTTCCTTGTAAGTTTTACCATCTTTTAATAAATCTTCAAATTCTTTAATAACATCAATTGGATTATATTTCTTTTTATATTTTATTTTTAAATTTTTACTCTTACAATAATTAAATAAAGAGGTTTTAGAGATTTTTAATTCTTCACAGATTTCATAATATGTATGTGTATCAATCATGGATATTATATTATCATGTAGTTTATCCCATTTTTGGTCATATTTTATTTTTTTAACATTTCTAATTTTATCAAGACAAGATTTTCCAAATTCTGATTTCCAATCAATCATATTACCACCCATACCACCATCTCTACTATTTAAACCTATTTTAGAATCTAATAAATTCATATCATTTATTAAATTTTTTTCTAACTCATAAGCTTCTTCTTTACCCAAATTACTAAATAGAATGGTTTTTATATGAGAGTCAAATCCATACTTTGTAAAGCTTTTATGTAAAGCTATATTTTGTGTATTTTTCTTCCAGTGATATTTATGTTCACTCATTCTTCTGTTAAAATTATTAGTCACTCCTAAATAAATTTTATTAGATGGACTAGTTATTGTATATATTATGTAATTCATATATTATATATTAAGCCCATATTACTCCCTTTTTATTTTTTCTTTTCTTCATCTATCTCTTTTAACTTTCTTTGAGCGTATTCAATACCTTCTCTTCCTCCCCATGCATAAAGCATTAGTTTACCACATCCATCTCCAAGTTGCTTATCTTCCCACTGTAAATGTCGAGCAAAAGCAGCCATTCTAGCTATTGTATCACGACTAATAGGTTCTCTATTTGCCAGTTGATTAGCTCTAATCTTACCTACAGCAGTTCCACAGTCGCCCCATCCATTTTCGTCAACCCATCTAAGTGCAATCTTAGCGTTTTCAGAGGCAGCCTGTGGGTAATCTGTATAAGACTCCGCTAATTTTTCAGCTTTTTTTTTATCAGAACCCATTTCGTTCCACTTTGAATAACAAATTGCAGCTGCTTGGTCGTTTTCATAACCAGCATTTATTTCGTTTGCTATACAACGACCAATAAATTCATCTTCAGACTCACCACTTTTAGGTTCTATTACAAATTCATTGTAAAGTTCCATAATTTCACCTTCAGTTAATGCGTCAATATAAAAATCCATATGAGTAGCCATTGCAACTAGACGTTGACCTAGAATTCCTTCAATAGAAAAAGAGAAAAATCCATCTTCTTTTACAAAAGTATTCCAAAAGTTAGTATCATCTATTTTAACTTCAACAAACCAACTCTTTTTAGGTAATTCATAACCATACATTCTAGATTTATCGTACATTGTATCTTCAACAATCCAATTTTGTTCGATATAGCCATCTATAATTTGATTTGTGTGGTCGAAATTAATTCTTCTATTACTACCAGTTGAATTAAACTTTCTAACCATCTTTTCAATAGTCTCAGGAGTAAACATTACAAAATATTCACCATCTTCATCTACTCTATAGATTTTCTTATAAGGTATAAGTGCTGGTCCAACAATTTTTTGTTGTTCTTTTGATGCAAAGAATCTAAATTCCTTTACTTCAACATCATTAAAATACATACCTTTCATTTCTATAGCAGGGTCTTGTACTATAGATAGATATCTTATACCAGTTTCATCCTCATCATCTATAAGTATTTCATATACTGGTAATTCGTCTAGTTTATACTTCTTTTTACTCATTTTATTATATTAATTTTTTAACCTATTACACTTCTATCTTCAATAACTCTAACTCTATCTTGAACTCGAGTTATATCACTTTCAAGTACAACTACTTGTTGAGTTTGTTGACCAGCAGCTTGGTTTTGGAATATTCCTTGACCTAATCCAAAAAACTGTGGTGGACTAAATGTATCATTACCACCACCTCCGCCTCCACCACCAGGAGTTGAAACACTTGGACTAGGAAAACTTGGTGGTGTACCAGCTTGAAATGCCTCAAACTTCTGTGAAGCAATAAGTGCAACTTGAGCAGCTGTGAAGGCTGCTGCAATAGCTGCAAACGCTGGACCAGTTGTAATTGGACCTACAAGTGGTACTTGAGCACCAGAAGCAAAGGCAGATATAGCAGCTTGAGCTCCAGCAGATATTGCTTGAGCAATTCTAACTTTCTTTTCTTGCTCAAAAACTTTTTTCTTCGCATCATATTCAGCCTTTCTAGCCTTTTCATTGATGTTGAATTGTTCTGTAGCTATTTTTTGCTCAATTTCAATCTTTTTAGCATCAAATTGAGCTTTAGTTATAACACCTCTATTTAGTTGGTCTTCTAAATCGGTTAATTGTTTATCTTTACTATCCTCAGAGGCTTGTATTTCAGCTTCTTTAGTTTTTTCTATTTCTTCTAGTCGTCTATCTGCTTGAGCACTCAATACATTACTAATTTCACCAATTGCTGCTGAAGCTGCTTGGAATCCAGCAATTGCTTTTTGAAAACCATCTGCATTTTTATCAGTAAATGTATTAACTGCTGTAGTAACTGCACCACCTATATTAGAAGCTGCTTGTAATATATCACTTCCTAAGTTTTCAAAACCTTGTGAAGTATCTGATATTAATGAACTAACATCTGAAAATGTTTTTTCTGCAACACTAATAGCTGCTAGTCTATTTTTCTCACGTTCTGCTAGTAATTTCGCCTCTGCTGCGATTTGGTCATCAGTTAAATCTTGATTTATTTCCCTAAGTTTATCGGCAACTATTTGTTCTTGAGCAATTCTTTCAGCATCATATTGAGCCTTAGCATTTTTATATTCTTCTGAGCCTTCTGGTAAAAGTGCTAGAGCATTTTTAGCCTCATTTTCAATATTTGTAAGTCGTTTTTGAGCAGCATCTAGTTCAATTTGTCTACGTTTATCCTCTTCATCTTCAATTATTTGAGACTTTTTATTCTCATAATCTTCTAATGATGTTATTTCACCATTTCTATATTGTTCATTTAAAGCAGCTAGTTGTTCGTTTGTCGATTTTGTTAAATCTAATGTTTCTTGACTTGTCTCTTGAGTAATACCAGCAGCAATTCCTGCATATGCTTTTTCAACATCTTTTTGAAGTTCTTCAACATTTGTTTTTTCAATATCTCGTAGTCCAACAGTAATTTGATTTCTAGTATCTAATATCTTATTAGCTAGTTCTTGCTCTAAAGCTATTCTATCCTTATTAGAAAGTTTTTTATTATTTTCAACTTCAATTCTTTCTTTCTCTAAAATAGTTAAACTATCTTGTAATAATTTTAAACTGCTTTCTTTTCTCTTATTAGCTATATCTTGCTCTGCTTCATCACTAAAATCTCCTAATTTTGTTTTTGCAGCAATTAAATCAGCAGTTTCTTTGTCATAAAATTGTTTTCTCTCAAGTAATTGTTTAGCCAAATTATCCTTTACTGACCTCAATTCCTCAGCTTGTGCTCTTTCTAATTCTTGTTTTCTTTTTTCAGCTGCTCTTTTTGCATCATCAGCTGCCTTTTCTCTATTTGCCTTTTCATCATTTCTGGCTTTTTGATTCGCATCACCAATTGCATTATTAGCATCAATATTTAATTCTTCTAAAGCAATATTTGCTTCTTTTATTTTATTTAATTCATCTTCTGTTAAACCTTGTTGAGTTGGTTTCGAAAGTGATAAACCTGCTTCGTAAAGTAAAAGTTCTTTTTTATATTGTTCTTCAAGTTCTTTAATCCTTTTATTACCAGCATCTATAGTTTTTTGATATTCTGCTCGTTTATCTTGTTCTGCTTTAGCATTAGCAGCATTCGAGGCAGCAAGAATTTCTTCCTCAGTTTTACCATTAGCTCTTGCATCAGATATTGCCTTTCTACGTTGTCTTTCAATTTCATCTAAAGCTTCACCACGACCTTCAACTGTTTTATCAAATTCTTCTTGAGACTTAATAGATGTTAAACCAATAGCATCTGTAAAAGTAGTTATAGCATTTATTGCACCATCAATAGCATCTTTAATAGAACCAAATATTTTACCTACTAATCCACCAGCATTTACCAACTTATCAAAATTCGCAATGATTGTAGTAACTGCAGTTGCTATTAAAAATATTGGGTTTGTTAATAAAATTTTACCTAATGATGCAAATGATTTTCCAGTTTCACCTACTGATGATGATAGGTCTTTAAAACTAACTTGTTTTGACAATGTTTTTAATCTACCTACTTCATCATTAAAACCTTGAAAATCTAAATCAGCTAGTCTACCTTTTAAAGAACCTAATCCTTTAGATAAACCTTCAAGTGGGTCACCTTTAAAAGTTTTAGTAGCATCTTTTACATCTTCTAATCTATCACGAAGTTGACCAGCAGCTTGTGTGGCTTTTAAAAAAGCTTCACTATTCGCATCACCTGAGGCAAGTGCAACACCTTCAAGTTCTTTAATGGCTCTTTTTATATCACCAATTTTGGTACTCGCATCACCTGCATCTACATTAAGTAATATTTGATTAACTATATCTGCCATCTTTGAAATCTAATTTTATTATTAAATATAATTTTTATGAATTTTTTTATAATGTTTCGACTATTATTTTATAGTTTATTGGAAAAGTAAATAAACCAGCATCAATACTTAAATATCCTTTAGCTGGTAATGGAGAAGGCCCATTGACATAAATATAACTATTTAAATTTAATCCACCCCAGGCAAAATTTTCATCTTGTAATATAACATTTATTTGCTCCATATCTAATTCAGTTGCAAATCCAGGAAAATATCTCCAAATTTCTTGTCTTATTTCTGTATACCATCTTCTTAATGGGTCTCCAACTGCTTGTAAAAATATTTTATAATTAACACAAGTTACCTGTTCACTATAATCTTGATTTGTGGGTATAAATAAATCTAAAGTACCAGGAAATAATGCAGGAATTTGACCCTCATATGTAATTTGTGAGCTACTATTTATATAAATTCCTGGATTTTTAATATTTAAGTTATTACCTATTATAAATACATCTTCTAATCCATTTTCTATAATATTATTATTACCATGTACACTTATATTCTTAGTAGCAAATCCTAAATCATTATTATTACCGAATATATTCAAATTAGATGAACTACCGTGAATAAAATTATTATCACCGTTTATTAATATATCTTTGTTTATAGATGGACCAGTTGAATATCTAATACAAAAACTACTAGTAGCCCCTATTTCACCAGGAACTTCATAAGGTAAACCTGTCTCTGGGTCAAGTATACTAACACTTGTTATACTATTAGTGAATCCATTGACTAAAACAGAACCACTAAAAGTAACACCTGCTTGAATTAATTCTATAGATGAACCGTCATACGCTGTAAAGTCACCATTTAAACACCATTGAGTTATGAAATCTTCTGGATTGGTAAAATAATTAATATTATAAAAAGCAGGTGCTGAGAAAGTAAAAGTTAAAGATGGTGTAAATAATAATGTATAAGTTCCATCAAAATTATTAGTTACACCTCCTATAGTAACAAATTGAACATCTGGTGCTAGTGGGAAATCTGTTGATGCTAGTGTTAAAGTTCTACCTACCAAAGCACTTAAATTACCATCAGGCCAAGTATCAGGTATAATTATAGTTGTATCACCAGGAAATGCATCCTCAACTGTTTCTCCTTGGTCTAAAACAGTAGTACCATTTTCACAATAACTAAAATAACAAGCATCATTTATTGCATTAGGGTCTACATTGTAATATCTTAAAGTAAGTTCTGTTGGAGGAGTATCACAATTAATTGCTGAACCATCAAAACCGATTTGCACAGTATCTAATAAATTATCTTCACAATCAAATACATTTATATAATATAGACCATTAATAATTGCAGCATATTGTTCACAAGTTAACCAAGGTGGTATTGTAGGACTTAAATATATC
The DNA here is from genome assembly GCA_046339535.1 of Planctomycetaceae bacterium. Taxonomy (GTDB): domain Bacteria; phylum Planctomycetota; class Planctomycetia; order Planctomycetales; family Planctomycetaceae; genus UBA10511. Next base: position 7,692 of record JBKDUK010000135.1, read on the forward strand.
TTTCTCTGTGTTGGGTCAGTATCTAATATTCCCGATGTAATAATTGTACAAGTTTCTTCACAAACTGTTGCAGTACCACAAATAGTTAAAAAAGGTTCAATTAAAAGTGTATTTAAATCACCATTAATAGATATATCTATATTTTCTCTAAATACACTATTTGACGCACCATTTATAAAAGTAGACCTACCAGGATTTGAATTAATATTCTCATCACCATTTATTAAAACACTTTGAGTTCTACGTTCAATCCTATTTTTATCACCACTA
>JBKDUK010000136.1:0-2035 GCA_046339535.1 Planctomycetaceae bacterium
TATCACGTCGCCGACTACTTCGAGGACGGCATGTTTCTCGGGGCGGATGACTATGGGATTCAGCCGGTGTTTTATCGCAAGAGCATCGTGCTGGCCTGAGTCCACCCACAACCCGCCCCCGTGCAATCTCGCCGGGGGCCAACCTCGGGAGAATGATGATGAGCAAGTGGCCTGATGGGTTTGATGTCAGTGTCGGATACTATGCAGTCGGTGGCTGGTTTGCGTATGTCTACGATCGTCGGCCCGGTGTGGCGTGGACACATCTGCCCGGCTACACCACCTCGCAAGAGGCGGAGGGTGCTGCCCTCGACTGGATTCAGCGTCGTGTCGGCAAGCCGGTGACGGTGCCTCAGCCGGTGTTGCGTCCAGATGCCACGGAGCGTGAGATTAACGCGATGCTGGCCTGTTTGATGGACATTGAGAATCGTCTGCCAAGTCCATTGCAGGCCGACTACCCGGACGAGCGAGAGCACATCGCGGCGGCCGACTGCTGGATCTACCGCTGCGGATTGATCGGAGCCCTGCGGAATTCTCTGCGGGCTGAGTTGGAAATGATTCGGGAGAAGCTGTGACAGGAAAAGTAGGACGGCCTAAGGTCGGCGGCAAGACATTGTTCGTTCGCGTGCCGGACGACGTTCACGCGAAGATCATCGCAGCGGCGGCGGTCGACCAGCGGACCATGTCGGACTGGGTGCGGCTGGCAATCGTGGACATCTTTCAGCGGAGGGAATCGCATGTTGGTGGTGACGCTGCGGTCGGGAGAGGCAGTGCGGCTGACGGACCGGCGAACAAACGAGATCACGCGTCTGGTGGTCGGCAGCGGCGGCCCCGTGCGGCTGGCAATCGACGCTCCCGGTGAGGTACAGATCCTGCGGGAAGAACTTCTCGCGAGGGATAGCAGGGATGCGAGCCAGCATGATGCGGCACGGCCACGGATGGCCCCTGACAACTGGTAGCCCCCGTCGGGTGAGCCTCTGAGCGGGACGGGCGGCGAACTGCGGCGAGGTATGACGAGCCTCGCGGCAGCATCATCAACCCTCGGCCAGACGAGGGAATCGAGTGCATCTGGCGAGGTTCATTTCACACTCTGGGAGGATGAGCGATGGCGGGCGAGAATTTCTGTGCGGAGTCGTTGGAGGCACGGCGGAATGATCTGGCGTGCGGAAGAGATAGTGTGTTCAAGTTCCTGAATCGAGCGATTGCGGCTGCGGACGTTGCCGATCTGGAGGGCGCAATGTGCAGGCTTGATGATGCACTATCGCAGGCGTCAGCGATGCGGTCTGATCTGGGGGATCTGGTGCTGGAACGTGAGCGGCAGATGGACGCGGAGGATGAGCAATGTGGGGCCTGACGGCGTGGGAACAGACAGCCCTGATGATAGTTCTCTGGGGCGTCGTGCAGTTGGTGCTGCTGCTGGTGTGGGCACGGTTCGCACGGCGTGAGGAGGAGCGGCGACGTGAGGTGATGCGGGACGATGTGAGCGGCCTGCACGTTTTCGATGACGATGACTTTTTCTAGGAGGATGAGCGATGCGATTGGCAGTGATTGAGTGTGTGGTGATCTTGGCGGCGGCGTCTGCGGCGTTCGCGGGCGACTATCGAGACGCGGCGGTGTTGGCGACGGACTCGGCGAACTTTGCGTGGTGTGAGGCGAAGAGCCTGCCCGTTCTCACCCCGTGGCCGAACTACGAGTACTGGCGGACTCTGGCCCTGTCGGATGCGGAACTCGCCCTGAATGAGGCGGCTGTTGCTGTGCAGTCGGCCGACATCGCCGACGAGTGGTACGCGATCTACAGCAAGCAAATGGTCCTGCGGGCGACTGGCCAGCGGTGGAGTATGCAGACGCTCACGGATGCGAAGATCAAGTACGACGCAGCCCGGGCGGACTCTTTCAGTCACAGCACGGAGTCGCGGAAGTGGGCCAGCCTGAGCGGCAACGCAGCGGGAACGGCCCGGCAGATGCTGGCGGCGATTGAGTGATCCAGCCCCGGCGGTGTGTTGCCGTCGGGATTTTGCGAGCCCCCGTCGTCTATCGG
>JBKDUK010000137.1:0-31270 GCA_046339535.1 Planctomycetaceae bacterium
CGCGGAGCGGCCGCCGCGAACGGGGCCAGATTCTGGATTTTGTTCTCCGACAGCTTGAAGGTCATCAGGTTCGGCACCAGGGGTGCCAACGGGGCCACATCGCTCAGGCCGTTGCGGGCCAGATCGAGCGACGACAGCTTCTTGAGGTTCGCCAGCGGGGTCACGTTCGTGATCTTGTTCCCGGCAATGTACAGAGCCGAGAGCTTGGGCAGATCGGCCAGGGCGTCGACCGCCGCGATCTGGTTGTCCGACAGCTCGACAAACTGCAGCGCCTTGATGTTGGCCAGCGGGGTAATGTCGGCAATCTTGTTTTTCGACAGGTCGAGCGACTGCAGGTTCTTCAGATCCTTCAGTTGGTCGACCTTTTCGATCTCATTCCCGGCGAGGTTGATCAACGCCAGGTTCGGGCACTTCTCGAGCCCGGACAGATCTTTGATCCCCTTGTTCCGCCCCTCGAGGATGAAGACCTTCTTCAGGTCGTCTTCAGTCAGATCATCGGGCTTGTCGCGCTTTTCGAAGACCTGCTGCCGGACCGCCGCCTCGAGCGCCTTGTCGGCAATCGGACCAGCGGCCGAAACCTCGGCCACGACGCCTCCCAAGCAAACCGCCAACACGGCAAACCGCAGACCTGCCGACAGATGGAACCGCTGCATTGTCACTCTCCTCCAGTTGCGAAGCGAAGTTGCGATCCCCGCCTGCCCCACAACCCACGTGGGGCATGCAGGGATCGACGTCGATCGGTTCCCGCAGTCTATCGGGGGGTGAAAGGCGCTGTCAAAACCACGCGTCCCGTCCCCACCGGCCGGTTCCCCGGCACTTTACTGCTGTGGCGTTTTCTCGGCATTCTTCAGGCGTTCCCGCAGCTCGTCGTTCTGCTTCCGCAGCGTCTCGACCTCGGCCTGCAACTGCTCGGCCACCCGCCGTTTAGTCCGCAGCTTCTCGAGCGCCTCATCCAACGCCTTGACCGAGCGGGGGCGCGATTCCTTCCCCCGACGCTCCTCCAACGCGGCGATCGAACTGCCATCCCCCACTGCCACGACGGCGTCAATCGCCGCTCGCCGCACTTCCCGCCGTTTGTTGTCGAGCTGGGCGTGCAGTTGCCCGATGATCGGCGTGTTCCCCGGCTGCAGACGGGCCAGGGCCCCCAGCAGCACCACCCGCCGCTCGGGTGAGACCGGGCCACTCAAGAGCTGGGAGATGCGCTCGGCGGCTGTCGCATCTTTGAGGTCGATCAAGCCGTCGCAGGCGGTCCGCAACAGCGTCTCGCCGTCGCTGGTCTGACCAAGGGCCGCCACCAGCCGTTCGCGCACGTTGTCGCGATCGAGCTTGGTCAGCCCCCGCAGGGCGGCCGACGCGGTGTGGTACGACTGGTCCTGGTCGGCCACTTCCCGCAGGGTCGCCACCACCTCGGGTCCCGTGAAGTTCGCCAGACCGTTGACCGCCTCGCGGCGGACGGACGCCTTGGCGTCATGGCGGGCGATGTGCCGGAGGGCGTCGCGCACATCGTCTCCCGCCAGCTTCCCCACCAGCCGGACCGCTTCGAGACGCACGCCCCAGAACGGGTCGTGCTGGGCGGCGTGACGCAAAGCGGCGGCCACCGCCGGCTCGTCCCGTTTCTCGGCCAGGCCGGCCACCGCCTGCACCCGCGGCATCAGGTACGGGCTGTGGGCCAGTTGATCGAGCCATTCCTCCTGACTCTTCGTGGGGGTCAGCTTTTTCAGGATCCAGTCGGCTGGATCGAGACAGACCCGCTTCGGCGGGACCGGGGCCGGGAAGTGATACGTTTCCTCGGCCTTGGAGATCTGGATCCGCTTGAGCTGGGTGTCGTTGGGGAAGGCGAGCTCGAGCTCGGCCGAGGTCCGGAACAGCGGGGTCACCTCATCGACCTTCTGGGTCTGCTTGATGGTGACCTTCAGATCCTGCGCGGCGGCATCGTGCGTCCATTCGACGGTGAATTCGGGATGCCCCCCGTGATGGATCCACTGGTCGAAGAACCAGTTGAGCCCCTGCCCGGTCGCTTCTTCGATGGCGAACCGCAGGTTGGCGGTCTCGACGGTGCGGTACTGATTGGCCTGGGCGTAAACCTGCATGGTGCGCCAGAAGAGGTCGTCTCCCAGTTCGTACCGCAGCATGTGCAGCACCCGGCCCCCCTTCGGGTACGAATGCGAGTCGAACATGACCATCGGGTTGTCGTAGCGATAGTTCACAATCGACCGGCGGTAGTTGGCGTCTTCGCCCATGTAGGCCTGCGCCTCGTTGTGCCGTTGCCACGTCGCCTCGTCGAGTCCTTCGTCGTGTTCGGTCCAGAGGGTGGCGAAGTAGGTGGCGAAGCTTTCATTCAGCCAGAGTTCGCCCCAGTCTTTGCAGGTGACCAGATCGCCCCACCACTGGTGGGCCAGTTCGTGGGCCACGAGGTTGACGCTCGAGACGTCGAGATGGGCCCGCGCGTCATGCAGCGTGCTGAGGTTCAGCGTGGTGGCCGAGGTGTGCTACATCCCCCCCCAGCCGTATTCATCGACGCAGATCTGGGCGTACTTGGGCCACGGGTAGCGGAAGCCGATTTTCTCACTGAAGAACTGCAGCATGGCCGGGGTCTTCTCGAAGCTGCGCGGCGCGTCCGCCAGCCGGCCCCGGGGGACGTACGACTGCACGGGAATGCCATCCCCCGCCTGTTCGTAGACTTCGAAATCACCTGCCACGACCGAGAGCAGGTAGGGGGCGTGGGTCTGCGTCTGCGACCAGTGCCAGGTGGTGGGGTTGTCGTTGTTGACCTTTTTGTCGAGGAGCACGCCATTGGAGAGCACGACGTAGTCCGACGGCACCGTGGCGACGATCTCGCTGGTGAGGCGGTCGGTCATCGAGTCGAAGCAGGGGAACCAGCAGCGGGCGAACTCGGGCTCGCTCTGGGTCCAGACCATCTGGGGCTGGTGCGGTTCGGCCTGGTCGGGGATGACGAAGTGGGCGCCAGGCACCGGCTCGGTCACGGTGTAGTCGACCGCCAGCTTGAGGGGGGTTCCCGCCGGGAGCTGTTGGCCCAACTGAATGGTCAGCTTGTTGTCGCGGTGGGTGAATTCGAGCGGCTGGGGCTGACCGGCGAGGCTGTCGGGCAGCAGTTGGACGCCGCGGATGGTCATCTCCTGGGCGTCGAGTTCCACAGTCGAAGCGGCGGTGACCAGCGACAGGGTGTTGGTGGCCCGTCCCTGGAGCTGCTGTTTCTGCCAGTCGAAGTTGAGATCGAGGCGGATGTGTTTCTGATCGATGGCCCGGGCGCGGACCGAGCGGGGGGGCTGGGTGAAGGGGCCGGTTTTGGCCTGGCCGAGCGAAACCCGGGCGGGGAGCAGCAACCCCAACCCCAGCAGCAGGGTGACCACGACCGGGCGCAGCGACAATTTCCGGACCACGAACAGCCTCCGACCTCAAAAAGAACCAATCCCCCGACCCCGGCCACGGACCAGTCCCGGCCTAACACGGGAGTGACTGGCAGTGTAGTGCACGGGGGGAGGCGCGGGCACGGGTGGGCTGCCCTGTTGTGGTGACAGACCTCCAGGTCGGTCAGTCCCCGTCGCTGGATGTGGCGGATCAACCGGCTTTCGAATTTGACCATCCCAACCCCGGCGTGCGGAGTGGCGGACCTCTGTGTCCGCTCCGCCGGGCTTGCGTCCGCAGACAGACGATCCGCTGGGCACCGAATCCGGAACCGGTGGGCGGCTTTTTTCTTGGGCCTGGAATTCGATCGGCCCTGGACTCCCCAGGCCAGTTGGCCAGGGGACCGACCAGTTGAAAACCGATCGTACAAACACACCGTCCCACCTTCCGGTCCGCGTGCGGACCATGGGCCCCTCATGCCGACCAGATCTCGCGACGCGGCTGGTTGTCCCCGGCGGTCGGGTGTCTCTGGTGGAAAAAGCAGCCGAGCCGATGCGGAAGCCTCCACTCGGGACGAACACCTGTGATGTCCTACAGACAGGCCCGTCCAAATCCGACTCATTTCCTGCGTCCAAAAGTCTCCGGGCGGACAACAGTCACACGGACAAGACCCATGACCGCGAAAATGGACCTGTCCCCTTTTGCAGAGTCCCCCGCCGCAAAAAACTTTTGCCTTTCCCGACAGGTCGTTGTACACTCAGGGATCGTGGACTGTGTTCGGTTCCTTCCGTTCGAAACTCTCTGCTCCGAAAGCGAGGTCGCCATGTTTGCCATTGAGATGCCGGGACGGGTGACGTGTGACGGGATCCGGCGGCGGGAGTTTCTGTCGATGGGGGCCGCCGGGGTGGGCGGCCTGACCCTGGCGGGCCTGCTGCGGGCGGATGAGCGCCCCGAGTCGTTCGCCGGCTGGCAGAAAAAGTCGATCATCAATGTGTATCTGGGAGGGGGGCCTTCGCACCTCGACACGTTCGATCTCAAGCCCGACGCGCCGCAGGAGTTCCGGGGAGAATTCCGCCCGATCGGGACCAACGTCGCCGGGATCCAGATCTGCGAACTGCTGCCCGAACTGGCCCGGCGGATGGACCAGCTGGCGATCATCCGCTCGCTGACCGGGCTGAACGAAGAACACACCCCCAATCCGACCGAGTCGGGCTGGGGCGAGAGTTCGCTGCGGTCGACCGGCGGCCGGCCCAGCCTGGGCTCCGTCGTCGCCAAACTGCAGGGGGCCAATAACGGCGCCTGCCCCACCTTCGTCGACCTGACCGGGCACACCAAATATGGCTTCCTCGGCCCAGTGTATGGAGCGTTCCGTCCTGATGGTGAAGGGCGGGCCAACCTCTCGCTGGCCGGCGGGGTGACCGTCAACCGTCTCGATGACCGCACCCGGCTGCTGACCGGGCTCGACCGGCTGAAACGCGAGGCGGACGGCGGCGGGGCGATGAGGGCGATGGACTCGTTCGCCGAACGGGCCGTCAGCGTGATCACCTCGGGAGCGGTCGCCAGGGCGCTCGACCTGAACCAGGAAGATCCCCGCATCCGCGACCGCTACATCGGGAACGCCGCCAATCCGAACCGCGAGAACGACCGCTTCCTGCTGGCCCGCCGGCTGATCTCGGCCGGGGTCCGCTGCGTGAGCCTGTCGTGGGGCGGCTGGGACACCCACAGCGACAACTTCGGCCACCTGCGGCGGCAACTCCCCCCGTTCGACGCCGGGCTGGCCGCCCTGGTCGACGATCTCGTCTCCCATGGCCTGTGGAACGACACCATCCTGATTGTGTGGGGGGAATTCGGCCGGACCCCGCGGGTCAACGGCACGGCGGGGCGCGACCACTGGCCGCGGGCCGCCAGCGTGCTGGTGGGTGGAGGCGGGCTGACAACCGGGCAGGTGATTGGCTCGACCAACCGACTGGCCGAGCAGCCGGCCGACCGTCCCGTGCACCTGCAGGAGGTCTTCGCGACCCTGTACCAGCACATGGGGGTCGATCCGCGGTACACCACGCTGGTCGACAACAATGGACGTCCTCAATATCTGGTCGATCACAACTCGACCGTCCGCGAACTGATTGCCTGAGACTGTGCCTGCGTCATCCGGAAGCGATGTGGTCGAGTTGCTGGCGACGCTGGTCGCCATTCCCAGTGTCAGCCCGATGGGGCGCGACGTCTCGGGGCCCGAGTACCTCGAAACCCGGCTGACCGCCTGGCTGGAGGGCTTCTTCAGCCAACTGGGGGTACCCTGGGAGACCCGCGAAGTGCTCCCCGGCCGGTCGAACGTACTCGCCCGGTTCGATTCGCCGGGGGCTCGCACGACCCTGCTGCTCGATGCCCATCAAGACACGGTGCCGGTCGAGGGAATGGTGATTCCCCCGTTTGAACCGGCCATCCGCGACGGCCGGCTGTACGGCCGGGGGGCGTGCGATGTGAAGGGGGGGATGGCGGCGATGCTGGCGGCGTTCGCCCGGCTGGTGCGCGAGCGGCCGGCGGGAGCGGCCCACGTGGTGATGTCGTGCACCTGCGACGAAGAAGCGACCGCGCAGGGAGTGAAGGCCCTGGCGGGATTGTGGAGCGGAGCCGAACCCCCCAGCCCCCTCTTGCCCACCGCGCCCGACCTGGCGCTGGTGGCCGAGCCGACGGGACTGAACATCATCGTGGCCCACAAGGGGGCGGTGCGCTGGAAGCTGCGCACCCGTGGCCGCGCCTGCCACAGTTCACGGCCTCAGGAGGGGAACAACGCGGTCTACCGGATGGCCGAGGTGCTGACGGCCCTCGAACACTACGCCGCCGCTCTTCCCCAGATGGTGCCGGCCCATCCGCTGTGCGGCGGAGCCACGCTGAGCGTGGGGCGGATTGCCGGGGGGATCAGTGTGAATACGGTCCCCGATGAGTGTGTGATCGAGATTGACCGGCGGGTGGTCCCCGGGGAAGACCCCGCGGGGGTGATTGGCCATGTCGGGCACTGGCTGCGGGAACGGCTCGACGTCGACTTCGAGATGCTGCCCCCCTGGCTGGATGGAGCCACCCTTTCGGACCATAACAACCACGGCTGGGCCGACCGGCTGATGGGACACATCACGGCGGTGGCGGGACCCCGCGAGAAGCAGGGGGCCTGGTATGGGACCAACGCCTCGCGGATCGCGACCACAGGGGTGCCGGGGTTGGTGTTTGGCCCGGGTTCGATCGACCAGGCGCACACGATTGATGAGTGGATTGACCTCAAGCAACTGCGGCAGGCGGAGGAAATCTACTATCGGTTCTGCGTGAGTCCGTAGGTTCGGCCGGAGCGCGAGTTTTTTTGCCGCGCAACGGATTTTCCATTGGAAAGCGGACTGGCTTTTCCCCATGGTCAGGGAGAGAATGACGTCCGAAGAGTTTCCCGTCCGGATGGTCTGGCTGCCGCGATGTCGCTCTCCGCTTCACCCAGTACGAGCCAGGCGCTGATCTACCAGATCACGTCGGGGGTTGCGGATGCGCACTCCTGGGAGCGATTCGTCTATCTGTATGGACCGCAGATTCTGGCGTGGTGTCGCAAGTATGGGTTGCAGGATGCCGACGCCCGGGACGTGACCCAGGACGTGCTGTTGCAGGTGTCGCGGCAGATTCAGCGGCTGGAATACGATCCCCAGCGGCGGTTTCGGGGCTGGTTGCGGGCGGTGGTCCATGGGGCCTGGTGCCAGTGGGTTGAACGCAACCTCGGGCGGGAGCGAGGGGCGGCCGATACGGCCATGCTGACGGTGCTCGAGCAAACCCCGGCCCGGGATGAACTGCTGGCCCGCATGGAAGCGGAGTACGACCGCGAGCTGATGGAGCTGGCCATGCAAAGGATCCGCCGGCGGGTCGAACCGCAAACGTGGCAGGCATTTGAGCTGCTGGCACTGGAGCGTCTGTCGGGGGAAGAGAGTGCGGCCCGACTGGGAATGCCGGTCGGAACTCTGTTCGCCGCCCGCAGCAAGGTGCAACGGATGCTGCGGGAAGAAATCGCCCGGCTGGAGCAGGCTGGCGGAGAGGCGTAATGCACGGGACCAGCGAGCCGGGGTCGAACGGCCCCATGTCGGGGGACCGCGCATGTGCGTCCGAAGGGGATCTGCGGTCCCTGCTGCATGAAGAACTTCCCGACGAACGACGACTCTGGCTGGAGGGACACCTGGCCGATTGTCGCGCGTGCGTCGAGCGCCTGGGTCAATTGGCGGCCGACGAGGAAGGGCCATGGGATTTCACTCCCGAATTGGTACCGGTGGGGCCAGACTCGCGGGAGATGTTGGCGGTGGTGGCGCAGGCGTTGCCAGGGGGCGCACAGGCCATCCCGCCCAGCCCCCATGGGGCAGGCCACGAGCCGGCGGAGGGTCCCCCACGCATTCCGGGATTCAGCGATTTGGTCGAGGTGGGGCGGGGCGCGACGGGGATCGTTTACCGTGGGATGGACGATGAGTTGCGGCGGCCCGTGGCGATCAAAGTGCTGTCGGGGGGGAAGATTCCGGGAGCGGCGGCACGGGTGCATCGCGAGGCGATGTGCCTGGCCCGTCTCAAGCACCCGCACGTGGTGTCGATATACGGGACGGGGGAGGTGGACGGGGTCCCATACCTGGTGATGGAATGGATTGCCGGGGGGACCCTGGAGGCGCGCCTGCAGGAGGGTCCGTTGCCCGTGCGGGAGGCGGCGCAACTGGTCCGGCAGTTGGCGCAGGGGGCGGGGGCGGCCCACGCGCTGGGGTTGGTGCACCGCGACCTGAAACCGGCGAACGTGCTGCTGGAACCGGGCCCCACTGTTGTGGCGAAGCTGACCGACTTTGGGCTGGCGCGCGATCTCGATCCGGGCCCGCGTCTGACGGCCACGGGGGTCGTTTTGGGAACCCCCAGCTACATGGCTCCCGAGCAGACCGGGCTGATTCCAGCGTTGGGAGAGGTGGGCCCCGCGAGCGATCTGTATGGCCTTGGGGCGGTGGCCTATGCGGCCCTGGTGGGCCGCCCCCCGCACCAGGGGCACAGTGTACTCGACACGATGGTGCGGGTGGCTTGGGAGGAACCCGAGTCGCTCGCGCGGAAGCGGCCGGAGATTCCCCGCGACCTGGCGACAATCGTGGCGAAATGCCTGCGGACGCAGCCCGGCGAGCGGTATCGCTCGGCTGGCGATCTCGCGGACGATCTGGAGCGGTTCCTCGAAGGGCGGCCGATCTCGGCCCGGCCGTACACGTGGATCGAGCGGGTGGGAAAGTGGGCGCGGCGCCATCCGGCGGGGGCGGTCGCGGCGGGGCTGGCCGGGTTGCTGGTCGCCGGGGGGGTTTGGGGGACCTATTACCATGTTCGCACCCTGAACCAGACTCTGGCGAATCTGGAGGCCGAGACGCGCCGGGCGACCAGAGCGGATGAAAAGGCGACGACGGCGATCGCCTCGGAGCAGGTCTCGCGGGCGCAGTCCCTGGACCAGTTGCTGATGACGACGCAACTGACACGGCTGCTGCTGGAGCGAACGACCACTCCCGATCCAGAGGACGACGAATTGCTGACGTCGCTGCGGCATTACCTGCGGGAGCAGGCGGCGGCACTGGGTGACGGGGCGGAGGCCTCGGCTGAGGCCGTGGGCCTGGGGCTGAGCAACGTGGCGTACCTCGAGGGACGGGCGGCCCGGTTGGAGGAAGCACTGGAGGACAACCGGCTGCTGGTGCGGTTGGCGGACCGGTTTCCCCAATCGGCGCAACTGCAGGACCTGCGGCTGCAGGGTCTGCAGCAACAGCGGCCCCTGCTGGAACAATTGGGTCGGTCGGCCGAGGCGGCCCAGACGCCGTCACAAGCCGGCGAGTTGTCGGGTGCGCGGCGGGCGGAGCAATTGGCCGACACGGGTCTGGCGGCGGTGGCACGGAGTGGCGCCCTGCTGCGGGTCGGACGCCGCCAGGAGGCGCTGCAGGTGGTGGACGCGGCGCTTCCCCTGCAGGAGGAGGCGGTCCGGAAGGCGGGCGAGCAGTATCCCGAGGTCTGGCGCCGCTGGCTCACGTTGTTGTCGAACCAGGGTCGGCTGCGCCAGGAGTTGGGAGACCACGCGGCGGCGGCGGCGAGCCTGGAACAGTGGCAAAACGTAGGTCGGCGGTTTGTCGACAGGTTTCCCCGGGAACTCGAAACGCACCAACGCCAGACGGTGGGAATCACCCTGCGCCAGATTGAGCTCGAAATTGGGTTGGATCGGCTGCCCGGGGCATTGTCGCGAATTGACCAGTTGCGGCAGTCCAGCTCGGGAACCAGGGGAAACCCCGAACTCGAGCTGACCACTCAGGTCGACCTGGTGATCCACGAAATCCGGGCGCGGGCGATGCGTGGGGAAGAGGTCCTGGCCGAACCGGCGATCGACGAGGTCCTCCAGCGAATCGAGCGGTCGCGCAAACGGGAGCCGACGAATTACGATCTCGTTGAGCTGGAATGCCGAGCCCGAATGAGCCGGGCGGGTGTGTCGGTGAGACTGAGTCAGGCGCAGGCGGCCCTCACCCAATATCAGCGGGTGATTGCGCTGGCAGAGGAGTGGGAGGGAAAAGAGCCGCCGGGGAAGCAGGCCGTCTGGTTTGCGAATGACTCGCACTGGTTGGCGGCGCAGGCCTGTGAGGCGCTGGGGGACTTTCCAGGAGCCCTGTCGCACCTGGAACAGGTGGTGGCGCGGTCGGCGGACGTGAACCGGAATGCGGCGCTGCTGCGGCTGGTGGTGGTCCATCTGAGATTACAGGATCTGACTGGAGCCCGGCGGGCCGCAGCGCGGGTTCGGAACGACGTGAGATCGATGGCCGAGGCCTCGCGCCTGGTCAAAGAGGGGGAGCGGAGGCTCCTGGAGGCCACCCCCAACCCGGCTCCAAATTGATTGGCGGAGGGGGATAGACCGGGTTGGTCCCCACAATAATGAACATGCGTATCGTTTTTTCAAGCCAAACCCACCCCAGAAACCAGCCTGCGGCGGCAACCCGTTCCCATAAATGGGAATACAGGGGATCATTGTCAAATGCCTGCTAGGTTTTCGCCCCGTCCCCCCAATTAGAGAGTGCGGTTAGTTCAGGTCCAGCCAGACTGAACCGGCCGTGCGGTGGGCCGTGACTCTTTGCGATGCCTTCTTTCGATCACCCACGAGGAAGGCGTCTGGGGAGATCACGGCTCTTTTTTTTGATCAAAGGTCCACTATCACCTCCTCTTTAGAAGATATGGAGGCAAGTTTTCGAAATTGCGATCCAGTCCAGGTGGCTCCGATACGGGCTCGAATTTCCATTTTCCAAAAACAAGAGATGCGAGAGTCTTTCGGTTATGTCGCTTAGGGGATATGCTCAAATCATGCGTTTTAGGTTTTTGAGGAACGAACTTCGAACCCCGGATGACGACGCGGCACTGCCGGCGGAGTCTCAGGGTCGATCAGGGGTTTGTTTCATTTCCCAAATGCCCGATTCCTGAGCTGTCGAACTCCGGGATTCTGGCTGGGGAGATTGCTGTCCATCAGCGGGAGGCCAACGGCCCACCTTGACAGCGTCCTGTTGTTCGCAGGGTCCGACAACGCCGCAGAGGACGGTTGGTCTCAAACGCACGGTGAAGATTTCCACAAAGTTGTCCCGTTTGGTTTTCTGAACTGTCTGCCCACGGTTACATTCCGTATGCCCATTGAGGCACTTCTCAAGGCCTGGCTGGGGAACTTTTTGAGGCGAGGAGCGGTGTGGGTGATGAGGCTGCTGAAGTACGGGAGAGAGAACCGCAGTTTTCAGGCTCGGTTCCGGTCTGCTCCTCTGGACAGGTGCGGGCGTGAGCGGCGAGTGATGGGACAGGAATCGGAACCACGCCGCCCGGCTGTTCCCCAAGTGCGCGGGATCTCGGACAAGGTTCCGACGGCGAACTCTTCCCCAGACATCCGGTCCCTGTCCAGATGAGTTTCAGCACCTCGATCTCCCTCTTGCAGAGGCTGCGTCAGGACGGGCATGACGATCAGGCCTGGGAAGAGTTCATCGACCGTTATGGGCGGCTGATGCTCGATTGGGCGCGGGAATCGGGACTGACCCCGGAGGATGCGCGGGACCTGGTTCAGGAGGTCTTGCTGAACCTGGTGGTGCAGATCGGACGATACCGCCGGACCGAGCAGCAGACCTTTCGCACCTGGCTGAAGATGGTCATGTGGCGCGTCCAGAACCGGTTGAGTGAGGAGGGGGGATTCCCCGAGGCGCTGGGAGGGGGCCTGGCCGAGCGCGTGCTGGCGATGAAGCCCACCTGGAAGACCCTGCAAGAACGGCTGCAGATCGAGGTGGATCGCGATTTGCTGGAAGTGGCCATCGCCCGCACGAAATCGCGTGTGGAACCCCGAACCTGGCAGGCCTTCGAAATGCAGGCCCTGCAGGGAGCGTCGGGGGAAGATGTGGCCCGGGAAACAGGCATGTCGTTGAGCAATGTCTACGTCTCCCGGCACCGGGTGCAGAAAATCCTGCGGGATGAATTGTTGAGCCTGAAGCAGGAATGACCCCCGAGCCGTGCCCTGACGTCGAGGTGCTGCAGCAGTTGATCGAGGGAACCCTCGATCACGGGTTGGAACGTACGGTGGAGCTGCACCTGAATGGCTGCCCGGCGTGCGTGAGGTGCCTCGAGCAACTGACGACGGATCCGGCGCTGGACTGGGAGACACTCCGGCTGGCGGCGGGCCAGGAACGGTCGGTCATCATCAACGAGGAGGATCGGGATTACATTTCGCAACTGGCCCAACGCACCGCCCTGCCACTGAAGCTGCCCCTCTCAATACCAGATCGCTCTCCCCAGCCAATGGAAATGCCGCGGATTCCCGGGTACCGGTTCCTGCGGGTGTTGGGACAGGGGGGCATGGGGCTGGTGTACGAGGCGGAAGATCTGCGGCTGCGGCGCCGGGTGGCGATCAAGATGCTGGGAGAACGGCAGTTGCAGTCGGACTCTTTGACCCGGCTGCGTCGTGAGGCCGAGGCGATTGCCCGGCTGAAGCACCCGCATATCGTCCAGATCCATCGGATCGATACATGGGAGGACCGTCCCTTCCTCGAGTTGGAATATGTCTCCGGGGGGTCTCTCCTCGATCGGCTGACTGGGCGGCCCCATGCTCCCCACGACAGTGCCCAATTCGTCTCCCGGCTGGCCCGGGCAATTCACTTCGCCCACAACGAGCAGGTGATCCATCGCGACCTGAAACCGAGCAATGTGTTGCTGGACGTTTCGGTGCCGGCGTCGTCCCCGTCATCGCGGGAGCTGCCTCTCGAATTGGTCGCTCCCAAGATCACCGATTTTGGACTCGCCAAGCTGCTCGATTCGGACCAGGAACGGACCCGGCACGGTCAATTGCTGGGGACTCCGTCGTATGCTCCTCCCGAGCAGTTGCTGGGTGGGACGGAGCCGGCGGGACCGGCGACCGATATCTACTCCCTCGGGGCAATCCTGTATGAGTTGCTCACCGGCCGGGCTCCCTTCCAGGGAGAAGACCTGTGGCAGACCGTGCAGCAGGTCCAGCAGGTCGAACCCGTCTCCCCGCGTCTGATCAATCCCCGGGTTCCGCAGGATCTGGAGACCATCTGCCTGAAGTGCCTCGAGAAGAACTCCCGATCGCGGTATGCGACCGCAGCCGATCTGGCGGAGGATCTGGATCGGTTCCTCGACCACCGCCCCATCGCGGCACGTCCCGTGGGATCGGTGGAACGAATGGTGCGCTGGGCCCGGCGGAATCGCCAGGTGGCGGCCTTGCTGGCGATGGTCGGCCTGCTGGTGGCAACCGTGGTCCTGGGGTCGCTGGGGAGCGCACGCTACTACTACTTGGCCGAACACAAGGAACGACAGCTCCAGGAAGAGTTGTTGGCCCGTCAGGACGACCTGCGACTGACCAATCGCGACAAGCGTCTGGCTTTGGCCGATTCGTATCGCGCACTGGGCCTGGCAGCCGGGCAGATGGGTCGCCCCCATCTGGCGGCGCTCTATTTGTCCCATGCCGCAGAGGAGACCTGCGATCTGGCGACCGCCGTGAATGACTTGGCAGATTCGATCCGAGCCAGGCACTTTCTCGACCGCTGCGCCGTCCCCATCGCGTTGCTGGAACACCCCGATGCCGTCCGGCTGGATGACGTCCTTTTCCACCCCTCCAGCCGGTGGCTGCTGTGCCAACCATACGCCCGCACCGACACGCAACACATCTACGACCTGGAAACAGGGGAGCGGATGGAGTGGCCCGCCAACTGGGGGCGGGTGACGGCGGCTGCCTGGAATGGACCGGGAGACCGGATCCTGGTGGGAACCGCCGAGGGACGGCTGAGGGAGGCGCGGTTTCCTGGCTTCGAGGTGATCTGGGACGATCACACCGCGGAACCGGTCCGGGCCGTGGCGGTGTCGGCCCAGGGAACCGCCCTGGCGGCGGCGACCGCCAATCGGCAATGGATCTGGCGACGCGAACCGGAAACCACCCCGGTCGATCCGCCGGCCCCCCCCCGCCTGGTGGCCGAGGTTGGGAATCTGCCGGCTCCCGTCGTCGACCTGCAGTTCGACCCCTCCGGCCGCTGGTGCCTGGCGTGGACCCAAGACCGTTGGCTCACAACCCGCCAGGCGGCGACGGGCGAACCGGGCATACAGGTCCGGTTTGGCTTGAATCACTTCGACTGGTCCCTGATCCGGCCCCAGTTTGACGTGGAGGGGCGGCTGGTGGTCTGGTCGGACTTTCAGCTGACTCGTCTCGATCTGGACCGACAGCAGCAGATCCCGATCGGACCGGCCAATGGGGGTTACACCTTCGAAGTCTCGCCGCATGACGGAACCATCCTGGTGGGGGCGAATTTTCGCGCCTTGCTGTACACGCCCGAGGGAGAGCGGCGTATCAGTGGCACCACCACCTACAGTGCGTGCTGGCTGGAGGATGGCACGGCCCTGTTGGGAGCGACCGAGGGAGATACGCTCTTCCGGCTGGATGTCGCGAAGGGACAGATGACCCCCTGGCCCCTCTTCCAGTCCGATGGAACAATCCGACTGAGACTCTCACCAGACCAAACACGGCTGGCCACCATCAGCAACCGGGGCCAACTTCGCGTTTGGCGCATGCCCCCGGCACCGGGCGAGCGGATTGTGCGCGCCCGCATCCCCACGGTTCTCGAATCGGATTGGGGAGAGGTGTCTGCGGATGGGAATCTGGTGTTGGTGCGGCGGTTTGCCGTCAATGCCCAACTCCACAAGCTCACGGACGGGGCGGCCGCCGGGCCGCCCCTGGTCCCTGAAGGACGCCTGGAGGATGCCCGCTGGCTCCCGGACGGACAGCGAATCCTGACCCTCGCGACCCGTCCTGGTGAGACGGGTGGTGTGCTGACGCACCTCGACGTCTGGCAGGGATTGACCGGGGAGCGCTGCCAGCCGACCATCCGCCTGGAGTTGGACCCACGGAACTGCGAAGAGAGTCCTCACCAGTTCCTGGCGGTGAGTCCCCGGGGAGATCGGGTGGCGGTGGTTGAGAACCAGGCTGTCGGCCTGACCCTGATTTCCCTCGACCAGAATCCATCCCCGCCGGTTCGTCTGCCGATTGCGGCCGAATGGTTGGTGAATCTGCCCCAGAGAAACAGTCTGCTGGTGGTGACAGGGGGTGTGACGGGGCAATCCGATGGGATCCTGCTGCTGGATTGGCAAACCGGGAAAACCGAGCGGCGTCTTCCCGTCGCCAATGTGCTCAGAGTGATCGTCTCTCCCGATGGCAACCAGATCGCGGTGGGAACCCGCCAGTCGGAAGTCTGGTTATACGACCTCACCGAACCGACTTCCGAACCAATCCGTCTGCCCCACCCCAATTGGGCGGTCCCTGATTCCTATACCCGTGATGGCCGGTATCTGGTCACCCGGGGCAAGGACCGTTTCTTCCGGATCTGGGACGTTCCTCATCGATCGGTCTCCGTCCCGATTTCCGAGTTTCAGTTTCATTCCCATAGCACATTCTGTGCGCACGACCACCTGCTGGTGGCCTGCAACATGCGGGGAAATCTCGATCTGCTGTCTCCCGAGGATGGGCAAGCGCTGGCGCCCACACTGTCGCTGGGCCAGCGTCCCATCATGCCTGAAGAGGGGGGCTTCCGGTTTTCGGGCCGGCCCGGTGACGACCTGATGGTGGTGGGGGGCACCCCGTCGCTGACGATTCTCGACCTGGCCGAGTTTCTCAAGCCTCCCAGCCTCGACCATGATGATCTGGTCGATTGGTGCACGTTGGTGAGTGGTCACCGACTCGTGCAGGGACAGGCCAGTCCCCTCGCGCGGGATGAATGGCAAAACCTCTGGCGGAAATTCGCTCGACAACGATCGGAGCACCCGAACGCTGGCCCCCAGTGACACTTCACCCCCCAACCAACCGCCGCGCCAGCCTCTCGACCCGGCCGAAGCGCCGGATCCCGGGCACGCTGACGCTAGAGCGACCCCTCATCAAGCAGGCCGCGGTCTTCGAGTTCCTCGGCCAATTGCTCCGGCGAGAGATTTTCGACGATCCGGTACTGCCCCTTCGACCACCGCAACAGGTCGATCTGCTGACAGCGCTCGCTGCAGAACGGGAAGAACCGGTTGCCGGTGCTTCCTTCAGTCATTGAGCTGACCGGCTTGCGGCAGATGGGGCAGGTCTGGGGCTTGATCATCGCGCGGCCCGCTCAGTTCTTGCTGTCGCCCGAGCCGGAACTCTTCCCCTCCGACTTCGACTCGCCCCCGCCGGACGATCCCTTGCTGTCGGCGTCGGCCGCCTTCTTGTAAGAATCGCTGCGATAGTCGGTCTGATAGAAGCCCGAGCCCTTGAAGATGATTCCCGCCCCCGGGCCGATCCGGCGGCGGGCTTTCTTCTTCTTGCACTCGGGGCACTTGCTGGTGGGATCGGCGGTGATCGACTGGAATTCCTCCCAGGTATGACCGCAGGCTTCGCAGATGTAATCGTAAGTGGGCATGCTGACTCGCAGGGGAAAAGGATCCGCCGGGAACAGGGACCCGGACACGCGGGCTCAGGAGGCCGGTGGGGCCGCGACAATCACCGTGCTGGGACGGACCACCCGATCATGCATCTGGTAGCCCCGTTCGTATTCCATCAGCACCGTCATGGGAGGCTGGTCCGAACCGGGAATCTGCTGCAGCGCCCGGTGCAGGTTGGGATCGAACGGCTTGCCGAGCGCCTCGATGGGGGTGATCTGATGTCGGCCCAGGATCTCATCGAACTGCCGGGCGACCATCTGCACTCCCTGCACCAGTTGGCTGGCGTCGGTCGCGGTCTTGGCCGCCTCCAGTGCCCGCTGCAGATTGTCGAGCGCCGGCAGCAGGTCTTCGGCGAGGGGCAGGACGGCGAAACGCCGCGCCTCGTCCGCCTCTTTGCGGGCCCGCCTCCGGTAGTTGTCGAGATCGGCCATCGCGATCATCCACTTCTGGTGCAGGCTGTCGCGCTCGGCCGCCAGAGTCTCCACCTGCCGCCGCAAGGCGTCAGCCGGATCGTCCGCTGCGGTTCCCGACGGGTCGGTCGGTCCCCCCGCGTGGGTCGGCTCGGCGGGATCGGCCCCCGGATGGGGCTCGGTCGATTCAGTCGGATTCACGTCTTCTCCTCCGGTTTCTCATCCGCCACGAAGAGCTCTTTCAACTTCTCGAAGAACGACTTCCGGTGCGGACTGACATTCTTGTGTTCAATCTCGGCCAGTTCGCGGATCAGTTCCCGCTGGCGGGCCGACAGTTTGCGCGGAACCTCCACCTGCACCTCGACCAGCAGATCTCCCTTGCGCTGGGTCTGGTAGTGGGGCATTCCCTTGCCGCGCAGCTTGATCACCTCTCCCGGCTGGATCCCCGCGGGAATCTCCAGGGTGTGCTTGCCGTCGAGCAGGGGAATTTCAAACTCGGTCCCCAGGGCCGCCTGGCTGAAGCTGATCGGCACAGCGCAGTGCAGATCCGATCCATCACGCTCGAAGAGGGGATGTTTCTTGATCTGGATTTCGCAATACAGGTCGCCGCGTGGACCTCCATGATCACCCGGCTCTCCTTCGCCCCGGGCGACCACCTGCATCCCTTCATCGACCCCGGCGGGAATCTTGATCTCGATGGAGAACTTCTTGGGCTGCCGGCCGCTGCCGGTGCAGGAGGGGCAGCGTTCGCGGATGATCTTCCCCTGCCCCTTGCAGGCATGACAGGGGCGCTGCATCCGGAAGAAACCCTGCTGCTGGACGATCTGTCCCGAGCCGCCGCAGAGATCGCAGCGGACCGGCGAGGTACCCGACTTGGCTCCCGAGCCATCGCAGGTGTCGCAAAGCTCATCGCGGGTCATCTCGACTGTCTTGCTGCAGCCGAATGCCGCCTCACGCAATTCGAGTTGCAACCGCGTCTTGAGAGAGTCTCCCTGGGTGGGCCGCGGCCCCCCTCCGCTGCGACGTCCGCCTCCCCCCTGCCCTCCGAAGAGATCGCCGAAAATGTCTCCGAACTGCCCGAAGATGTCGTTCAGGTCCTGGAACCCGGCCCCGCCCCCCCCACGCCCCCCCCGGGCAAACGCCTCATGCCCGAAACGGTCATATGCCGCCCGCTTGTCGTCATTCGACAAGACTTCGTACGCCTCGGACGCTTCCTTGAAACGCTCTTCGGCGGCGCTGTCTCCGGGGTTGCGGTCGGGGTGATTGGCTGCGGCCGATTTGCGGTACGCGCGCTTGATCTCATCGGCCGAGGCGCTCTTGGCGACCCCCAGCACTTCGTAGTAATCGCGTTTCCCGGGCATGGTGGTTGTGGATCACAGGACCGACATAAAAAAGACAGGCCACCCCGTGTGGAGTGGCCCGTCCCATCACGAGCAATGGACCTCGCGAGAGGCCTTAGCGAATGCTTCCCTCGACCTTGGGCTTGGCGCCCCCACCGACGTCGTCGGTGCGGGTGACCAGCACTTCGGTGGTGAGCATCAGCCCGGCGATCGAAGCGGCGTTCTGCAACGCGCTGCGGACCACCTTGGCCGGATCAATCACACCCTGCTTGACCAGGTCGCAGTACTCCCCGGCGCGGGCGTCGTAGCCGTAGTTGGGCTTGTCGACCTGCTTGACCTCGTCGGCCACCACCGCTCCGTCCAGCCCCGAGTTCGAGGCAATCTGACGGATGGGAGCCTCGAGAGCGCGGGCGATGATCTCCACCCCGATCCGTTCGTCTCCCTTGGTCTTCGACTTCAGGGCTTCCACCGCGGGAATCGCCCGCAGGTACGCCACACCACCGCCGGGAAGAATGCCTTCTTCCACCGCGGCGCGGGTCGCATGCAGGGCGTCTTCCATCCGGGCCTTGGTCTGCGTCATCTCGGCTTCTGTCGCGGCACCCACCGAGATAATCGCCACGCCGCCGGTCATCTTCGCGAGCCGTTCCTGGAACTTCTCGCGATCGTACTCGCTCTCGGTGTTCTCGATCTGCCGACGGATCTGGGCGACCCGGGTCTGGATGTCGGCCGACTTCCCCGCTCCCTCGATGAGGGTGCAGGTGTCCTTGGTGATCTCAACCTTCTTGCAGCGGCCCAGGTGCGAGACCTCGACCGACTCCAGCTTGATGCCGAGATCTTCCGACAACAGCGTGCCGCCGGTCAGAACCGCCATGTCTCCCAGCATCGCCTTGCGACGATCGCCGAAGCCCGGGGCCTTGACCGCACAGATCCGCAAGACACCCCGCAGCTTGTTGACCACCAGGGCGGTCAACGCTTCGCCGTCGACATCTTCGGCGACGATCAAGAGCGGCTTGCCCGACTGGGCGACCTTCTCCAACAGCGGAACCAGATCCCGCAGGCTGGAGATCTTCTTCTCGTGCAGCAGGATGTAGCAATCTTCGAGGATCGCCTTCATCTCGGCCGGGTCGGTCACGAAGTAGGGAGAGATGAAGCCCTTGTCGAACTGCATCCCTTCGGCCAGCTTCAGGGTGGTGACGTTCCCCTTTCCTTCTTCAACGGTGATCACACCGTCACGGCCGACCTTCTGCATCGCTTCGGCCAGCAGGTCACCAATCGAGCGGTCGTTGTTCGCCGAAATCGCACCCACCTGGGCAATCTCTTCCGGCTTGTCGACCGGCTTGGCGGCCGACTTGAAGTGCTCGATCGCGGCGGCGGCAGCCTTCTCGAGACCCCGGCGAACCACCGTGGGATTCGCTCCCAGGGTGATGCTTCGCAGCCCCTCGGCGTAGATCGCCTTGGCCAGCACCGTCGCGGTGGTGGTGCCGTCGCCAGCGATGTCGCTGGTCTTGGTCGCCACCTCATTCACCAGCTTGGCACCCATGTGCTCGAACGGATCGTCGAGTTCGACTTCCTTCGAGACGGTGACGCCGTCCTTGGTGACCAGGGGATTGCCGAAACTCTTGTCGATGATCACGTTGCGGCCGGTGGGGCCCAAGGTGACAGCGACTGCGTCGGCCAGGATATTCACGCCGCGCTGCAGCTTCAGCCGGGCACGGTCTTCAAACAACAGTTGCTTAGCCACGCCTTAACTCCTGCGGAGGATCTCTGCGAAAGGGAACAATCAGACCAGCTTGGCGAGAATGTCGCTCTCGCGCAGGATCTTCACGTCCTTGCCGTCAACCTCGATGTCGGTGCCGCCGTACTTGCTGAACAACACGTGATCGCCCACGGCAACCGACAAGGGAGCCCGCTCGCCCGATTCGAGCAACCGGCCCGGACCAACCGCCGTCACCTTGCCGCGCTGGGGCTTCTCTTTGGCGGCGTCGGGCAACACGATGCCACCGGCCGTGGTCGTCTCGGCTTCAACGGGCTGAACCACCACGCGATCTTCAAGAGGCTTCAAGCTCATGGAATTCTTCTCCAGAAATTATGTGATCCGCAGATCGTGGCTGCGAAGTGATGTGAAAACAGGCTCGAACTTGGCCGGGACCCGCGCCCCCTGGCGCGGGCCCCCCAGGGCTTCCGACACCAATCGGAACTACATGCCCATGTCCATGCCGGGCATCCCGCCCATGCCACCCATGCCTCCCATGCCCCCCATTCCGCCCATGCCACCCATGCCGCCATCGTGATGATGGTCGTGGTGGGTGTCTTCTTCCTTCTTGGGCTCCTCGACGATGATCGAGTCGGTGGTCAGCAGCAGGCAGGCGACGCTGGCGGCATTCTGCAGGGCCGAACGGGTCACCTTGCAGGGGTCGACAATCCCGGCGTCGAACATGTCGCCGTACTTGTCGTTCAGCGCGTCGTAGCCGTGCGTCTTGGTCTTCTGCTTCCGCACATTGTTCGCCACGACCGAGCCATCGAGGCCGGCGTTGGTGGCAATGTACCGCAGGGGAATGTCGAGCACATTCTGGATGATCTTGGCACCGTAGCCTTCGTCACCCGTCAGCCCGAGCTTCTCAATCGCCCCGGCACAACGCAGCAGAGCCACGCCGCCGCCAGGAACAATCCCCTCTTCCAGAGCAGCGCGGGTGGCGGCGAGAGCGTCTTCGATGAGGTCCTTGCGTTCCTTCATCGCGGTCTCGGTGGCGGCCCCAACGTTGATCTGGGCCACGCCGCCGGCCAGCTTCGCGAGCCGTTCCTGCAGCTTCTCGCGGTCGTATTCGCTGTCGGTGACGGCGATTTCGGCCCGAATCTGCGCCGCCCGGCCTTCAATCTCGTCCTTCGCACCAGCCCCCTTGACGATGGTGGTGTTCTCGGCGTCGATGTTGATCTTCTTCGCCACGCCGAGGTCGCTCATCGCGACGTTCTCAAGCTTGATGCCCAGATCTTTGAAGATCGCCTTGCCGCCGGTCAGCACGGCGATGTCGCCGAGCATCGCCTTGCGACGGTCGCCATAACCGGGAGCCTTGACCGCCGCGACATTGATGATGCCACGCAGCTTGTTGACGACCAGGGTCGCCAGGGCTTCGCCTTCAATGTCTTCCGCGATGATCAGCAGGTTGGCCCGCGCCTTCGAGATCTTCTCGAGCAGGGGGACCAGCGCCTTGGCGGTGGTGATCTTCTCTTCGTAAATCAGGATCTTGCAGTTTTCCAGCTCGCAAGTCTGCTCGTCCTGATCGGTGACGAAGTGGGGCGAGAGGTAGCCGCGATCGAACTGCATCCCTTCGACCAGTTCCACCGAAGTGCTGACCTGCCGGCCTTCTTCGACGGTGATCACACCGTCCTTGCCGACCTGCACCAGAGCGTCGGCCAGAATGCCGCCGATTTCGGGATCGTTGTTCCCGGCAATGGTCGCCACGGTCTGGGTCGACTTCTTGTCCTTCGCGTCGACACTCTTCGAATGCTTCTTCAGCTCTTCAATCACCGCCGCGACTGCCTTGTGCACGCCGCGCTGCAGCGACATCGCATCCGCACCGCTGGCCAGGTAGCGCAGCCCTTCCTTGTAGATGGCCTCGGCCAGGATGGTCGCGGTGGTCGTCCCGTCGCCAGCGACGTCGCTGGTCTTCGAGGCCGCCTCTTTGACCAACTGGGCACCCATGTTTTCGTATGGGTCTTCCAGGTCAATGTCTTCGGCAACCGTCACGCCGTCCTTGGTGACCTTGGGAGCTCCCCAGCCCTTGTCGAGCACGGCATTCCGGCCGCGGGGGCCCAGCGTGCTGCCCACGGCACGAGCCAACTTGCCGACTCCCGCCAGCAGACTCTTATGAACGTCATCATCGAAGATCATCAACTTCGCCACAGCTTCTCCTCGAACGTTTAGAGACTCGCAGCCAAATGGGGGGACCGTAGTCCGCACGTGGATCCGAATGAGCGAGACCAAACTGCAATCGGTGTGCCAAACTCTTCTGGAGTGCTGTAAGTTGTTTCTTGCAAAGATCTTGAGGACAATCGTTGCGGAACACGGCAGATACGCGACTGCCAAACTGACAGATTCGCAGCGGGGAGGAACCCAAGGATGTCTGGATTTCCTGCCGAATTGGGGCGGAACCCCGAACCGGACTGCCGGAAGGGGGAGCTGACGGGGCTGCCAATCGCGGAACGCCGGGTGTTTCTGGGGAATTTTACCTGCGCGCTGGAGTGGGGGAAGGAGTGGTTCCGCGCACAGTCCTCCCAGTCTCTCCAATTGTCCACAGAGGGGGGTGCCCTGCTGGTCTCGCTGACGGACCGCCTGCGTCCGCTGAATGCCGGCCTCGCCTGGTCCTGGCTGCCGATGGTGCAGCCGGGTGACCTCGTGCTGGGAGTGGAATCCCCCGCGGGCCTCTCCCTTCAATCAGGGTTTCCGTTCCTCCCCCGCAGCCGGTGGCAGGGGATCGAGTTCCGCCGGGAACTCCCCGACGGCGCGGCCGGCACGCTTGTTCCCTGGGGCTGGACTCTCACAGCCTCGGAGCTGGCGCGACGGCTGGGACGGCCCCCGGCCATTCCCTCTCCGGCTGTGGTCGCCACGGTGAATTCGCGTTCACAGCGGTGGGAGTGGGAACAGGAACTGGGGATCGCCCTTCCCGGCAGCCGGTTGATTGCCCGCCTCGCCGACCTCCCCCCGGCCCTCCAGGCGCTCCCCGAACCCGCTGCCGGCTGGATCCTCAAAGCCAACTTCGGGATGTCGGGACGGGAGGCGATTCGGGGGACGGGAACCACGGTGACCGAGCCCCAGCGCCGGTTTGTCGAACAACGACTGGCAGCGACCGGCCCCCTGGTTTTGGAACCGCTGCTGAACGCTGTGGCCGAGGCGGGGGTGCAATGGGAACTCTCTGCGACAGGGACCATCACCCTGGTGGGCGTGGCTGAACAGGTGGCGGCCGGGGGAAGCTGGCAGGGAAGCCGGTGGTCGAACGAGCCGGTTCCACCGGCCTGGAGCGAGGCGATTGAGGCGACGCAGCGGGTGGCCCAGCGGGTGGCGGCAGCCGGCTATTTCGGCCCCCTGGGGATCGATGTGATGCGGTATCGCGATGCAGCGGGTCGCGAACGCCTGCGTCCGCTGCAGGATCTCAACGCCCGGTTCACCATGGGACGCCTGACCCTGGCGTGGCGCGACTGGCTCCCCGCTGGCTGGTCGGGGGCCTGGCGGGTTCTTCCCGGGGGAATCGCCCAGATCGTGCGGGAATTCTGCGACGAAGTCGCCCGGGCCGGGGAGCAGGATGTGCGGGCCTGGCTGACCACGCCGACGTGGGCACCTGCCGGGGCAATGCAAGGCAAGGAGGGATCGACCCGCCCGCCAACCCGGGGGGCATCGCAGCGGCCACTTTCCCGCGGCCCGGCCAGTCAATTGCCGCCCGTGCGGTTGTTATTGGCCGCCGCCGACCCCGTGCGATTGCAGCAACTGGAAGAGGCCGTGGCAGCACGGCGAGCGTCACTGGCCGGCGGATGACAGGAGCGGTCCAGAGTGCGACCGGACCACATTCCCGCAAAGGCCCCCGGGGAACCGGAACCGGATGACTTGGGCCCGATCTCAGTCTTCGCAATGGTGTTTCCGGGGCTGACCCAAGTCGTGCTGCAGACCGCTCGGCAGGGGCCTCGAAGCCCAACCAACTGGAGGTTTGACGCCACAGGGGCGGGGGGCAGCCCCCCCCAGCGGAGCGAAAATGCGCGGAGGCTACTTGACAGTTCCGGGGGGTCCTCCCACAATTCTGCTACTGAGACTCATTCTCAACAAGACTTCGGCAACTTCCTGCTGCTCTACGTCCTGCCCGAATTGGCCATGTCCCTCTCAGACACCCCCACGACGCAGTTCGCCGAGGCGCTCGACGCCCACGACGAGATTGTCTGCCGGTGTCTGAAAGTCCGGCTCAGCACCATTGCCACCGCCATCGACGTCTGCGGTGCCGCCACCGTTCGCGATCTCAAGTGCTCGACCGGGGCTGGGGATGGCTGTATGGCCTGCCACGCCCGGCTTCGCCAACTGCTGCAGAACCGGGCCAACGCCGAGGCATTGAACGTTTTCGTTCCGTAGGACGCCTCTCGGTAGCCTCCCTCGCTCTCAGATGGGGGGACTTCCGATTCTCCGGGACCTCGATTCGATACCGCGGTACCATTCCCGGCTCCGAAGCCAGGCATCTGTCCCCCGCCTGTGCGGTCCCGTCTGGAGGGTGACCGCGCGAGGCTGCCGGAATCATTCCGCGCCGGCCGGCAATTCGAAACAGACCGCCTCGCGATTGTTGCGGACCAGCAAGCGCCGTCCCGACACCGCCGGGGTATTCCAGGTCATCGTCGCCAGGGCGGGAACGCGCCCCAGTTCCTGATGCCGTTTGGGATTCGCCCGCACCAGCACCACATCCCCCGGATCCTCGGCCAGAATCAGCAGCAGCTCCCCCAGCCGCAACAGTTGCCCGTGGCGATACCGCCCCCCCTTCCACACCTGCTTCCCGGTCGAGAGATCGAGACAGGCCAGGATGCCGTCGTCCAGTCCGTAGACATGCCCCTCGAACTCGACCGCCGTCATGAACTTCGTCTTCATCTGACCGCGCGCCTGCCACACCTCGCTCACCCGCCACTCTCCCTGCTCACCCGGCTGGACCTCGAGCAGCACGCTTCCCGTCGTGTAGCCGGTGCACATCAAGACCCGCCCCCGCCCGGCATCCAACACCAGCGGCTGCGAACAATTCACCCGCACCTCGTTCGACCACGGGTAACTCCAGAGTGACTTTCCCGTCTCGGGATCGGCCCCCTCGATGCCATCGGCGGTAATCAACAGCACCTGTGGCACACCACGCAACGTGGCCAGCGCCGGCGAGCCGTAACTGGCGGGATGGCGTCCTCCCCGCCAGAGCCGCTCTCCCGTGGTGCGGTCGTACGCCGCGAGGCCACCCGCGGCCATTCCCGTCGGGCTCACAATCACCCGGTCCCCCACCACCAGGGGCGAGCCGCACACGCCGTGCGAAATGGCCCCCCCGGCATTGTCGGCCAGCAGATCGACCTGCCAGCGCCGCTCTCCCGTGTGGGAATCGAGACAGGTCAACAGCCCGGTCCCCCCCACGGTGTAGAGGGCTCCCTCATGCCAGGTGGGGGTCGCCCGGGGCCCCACGCCCCCCATGTCCGATTCGAACCGCACCGCATCGGCGTGCCGCCACAGCTCGCGGCCATCGTCCAGGGCGTAACAGACCACGCATTCCAGTTCGCCCCGTTGTTCCTGGGTGAAGGCCACGTCCCCCACAATCGCGAACCCACTCCACCCCGCCCCAATCTCGCGGCGCCACACTTCGCGCGGCGGCTGGGCCATCCAATCGGTGGCCAGCGACCGGGCGGCCAGAACTCCCGTGCGATCCGGTCCCAGATACTGCGGAAAATCCTCCTCGGGCCGGGGAACAATCTCGATCACCGCCGCGCTCGCCGTCGATTCCCCCTGCAATTGTGCCCCGGGATCGACCTGGGGGGCGAACCGCCAGGCAAACTGCACTTCGGCCCCCCCCGTCAGCCCCTGGACGGTCATCAAGCCAGGAAACACCGCAGCCAGAGGCAATGCGCACAAGGCCCGCCGCAGCCGGGCCTTCCAGTTCGCCAGGTCGCAGGGAACCCAGGCCAGGGCAATCACGGGAAGAGTCGACACCACGAACAACGGCCCGGCAACCAGGAACCCGAACCGGTCGGCGGCGGCGAACCACAACAGTCCCAACCCCAATGCGGTCCACAGCCCCGCCACCAGGAGATCGATCGACCGGCCAGACCAGCGGGGGGCGAACCGGGCCGCCAATCCCCAACACAAGACCGAGACCACCACGAGGCCCACCCCCGCCAGCGCCAGAAATCGCTGCTCGGGCCACCCCGACAACATCCCGATCACAATCGAACGCCCCAGGGGATACAGCAGCCCGGCCGTCGCCCCCAACGCGGCCAGCAGCCGCAGCCACACCCCGGCTCCGACCCTCGGCCCGGCCCCGCTCGGCCGCCGCTGCTCAACCACGTTGCCGGATGTCTCAGCTGGAAGCTCACTCGTCATGCGGAACCTGCCCACAGAAATGCCCATCGACCGTCTGGACGGAAATCATCACGTCCCTGGGCACGACCTCCCTCCCAATGCCCTGGGATGGAACAGCCTTCTGGTCTTCCCCCGGCACGATGCCTGGGCGGCAGGTCACACCGCGCCGGTCCGCGGTCATTTGCAACCGGCGTCCCCTTCGAGTCTGATGGCCCCGTTCAACACACTGCCCGCCTGCGCGAAGGAGACCGGGAAATGCGACGCCTGTGGTTGGTCGGACTTTGGTTCGTGGGAGAGGTGGGCCTGCTGCATCTGGCATCCGCCCGGGGGCAGACCGCTCCGCCGACGGCCCCCCCGCGACGCAACTTCGCACCGCCCGCCGTGCAGGCCCCCTCGGCCGAACTGCGGGCCCAGATCGCCGACCAGACCGCGGCCCTGCGCGATGCGGTGACGCGGCTGCGCGAACGACACATTCCCGACGCAGTGCTGGCCGAGGTCGAGATCTGCCTCGTGGCGGCCGAGCGGATTGACCGACTCGACGAGTGGTATCATCGCGACGCCGGCCGCTGGACTCTCGCCACGCTCGAGGAAGGGCTGACCCGGGCCCGCCAGGCGGAACAGGGAACCGCCCCCTGGGCCGAGACCCCCGGCGAATGGACCGTGCGGGCCTACCGCTCGCAGGTCGATGGATCGCTCCATCCATATGCCGTGCTGTTGCCCCGCGACTACCAGCGGAGGCGGCCGCACCGGCTGGACCTCGTGCTGCATGGCCGCGATTCGGCATTGACCGAAGCGAAGTTCATCGCCACCCACCGCGGACGCGCCCCGGAGGACCTGCCGGGAATTCAGCTCGAACTGTTCGGGCGGGGCAACAACGCCTATCGCTGGTCGGGAGAGACCGACCTGTTCGAAGCCCTGGCGGCGTTTCGGGCGGGGCTGCCGGGGGTGGCCGAGCGGGAGCACGACCCGGTCGATCCCCGCCGGCTGGTGCTGCGCGGCTTCTCGATGGGAGGCGCGGGCACCTGGCACATCGGCCTGCATCATCCCGGTCTGTTCTGCGTGTTGGGACCGGGGGCGGGCTTCACCACCACGCGGGGCTATGTGGCCGACTTGCCCCCCGCGCTCCCCCCGCACGTCGAGGCCGGGCTGCACATCTACGACGCGGTCGACTGGGCCGAGAATGCCTTCGATGTTCCGATTGTCTGCTACAGCGGCGAGAAAGACCCCCAACGGCAGGCGGCGGTGAATATCGAAACGGCGCTGCGCGACTTTCCGGAGCCGCTGCGGTTCACCCATCTGGTCGCTCCCGGGCTGGAGCATGTGCTGCCACCCGAATGGCAGGCGCGGGCCGAGGCGGGTTACCGCCAGTTCGTGGGGCCCGGCCGCGCGAGCCCCGCGCGGGTCCGCTTCGTCACCTACACCCCCGCCTACGGGGCGTGCGACTGGCTGACGGTCGACGCCCTGCGGCAGACGCTGCAGCGGGGATTGGTCGACGGGAGCCGGGAGGGGAACCACTTCACCCTCGCGACCAACAACATCCGTCGGCTCGCGCTGACCCCCACGCAGGGTCACCTTCCGGTCACGGTGGTGATCGATGGCCAGACGCTGCAGGCCCCCGCCGTGACCCCCGGGGCCACCCCCTCCCCCGTAACCCCGCCGCCCCTCTTCGGAACGTCGGCCCTTGATCGGTCGCTGTCCGGGTCGGTGGTGGTGGAACGGGACGAAGAGCGCTGGCGGATCGTAACGGCCGGGGATCTGCAGCAACGTCTGGCCGCCCGGCCCGAGAAACGGCGGGGGCTGACCGGCCCGATCGACGACGCCTTCCGGGGCCCGTTCGTGGTGGTCGGCCCGACCGAGCCGGGGTGGTCCTCCCTCACCGACGACTGGACCCGCGCGACACTGCGGCAGTTCGGGCAAGTGTGGGAGCGTTACTTCCGCGGGGTATTGCCCCTGCGGGACCCGCAGCAAATCGATCTGTCGCGCCCGCTGGGGAAACACCTCGTGCTCTTCGGCGACCCGCAGAGCAATCCGCTGCTGGCCCAACTGCTTCCCCGCCTGCCGGTGGAGTGGACCGAGGAGCGATTGGTTGTGGGGGGGAAGACCTACGATCCCAGGCAGCACCTCCCCGCGCTGATCTTTCCGAATCCCGCCGACCCCGGGCAGTACGTTGTGCTCAATGCGGGGCATACCTTTGGTGAAGACGACCTGCGCGGCACCAACGCCCTGCTCTATCCGCGCTGGGGAGACTGGAGCGTCGTCCATCCCACCCCCACCGCTGCCGACCCGACAGCCCACACGCTGTCGGCAGCGGGGCTGTTCACCGAGTTCTGGCAGTTTGCGCCGAGCCCGTGTGCTGCTTGCGAAACCGCCGTCGCCTCTCGTGATACCCCTCTCAGGTCGGACACTCGTCGCCCCGACGGTGGCGACGGTCACGCGCGGAATGAGTTCCCTCGAATTGCTTTCGTTCGAGGGCTTCGGCTGGCCAGAGTGACGGGGGTTGTTTGATCCGGTCCCAGCGAAGCGGACACAGAGGTCCGCGCTCCACGCGACGCTGGCTCTTGGAACGGGGCGGTTTGACGCCGGGTGCCGGTTCGACCCCACGGACTTGTGTCCTTGGACAAGCTGCTCAGCAGCTCAGCCGGTCGGAGCTCAGCCGAACAACTCCATAATCGGCTTGCCCGTCGTCAACGTGCGCGAGATGCCGCTGGCGTCTTGCGGATTGTTGATGGGAATGTCGAGCGCGTGGTAGATCGTTGCGGCGAGGTTCTCGGGATGGACCGGGTTGCTGGTCGGGTACTCGCCGTATTTGTTCGACTTGCCGTAAACCCGTCCCCCGGCGATTCCCGCTCCGGCCAGAATGGCCGAGAAGCACTGCGGCCAATGCTGCCGTCCGGGAGGGGTCTCCTTCAGCACATACGGCGTCCGGCCGAATTCCCCGGTCACCACCACCAGCGTGCTCTTCAGCAGGTCGCGTTCCACGAGATCGCTGAACAGACCGGCGAGCGCCTGATCGAGCCGGGGGAGGCAGAACCCCATCCCGTAGGACCCGTTGCCGAAGGCGTTCCCCATGCCCATGTTGCCGCCGTGCATGTCCCAGCTGCTGCTGGGGGGACCGGCCTTGTCGTGCTCGGCCTGACCGGCCCAGCCATTCACAGTGACAATCCGCACCCCCGATTCGACCATCCGCCGCGCCAGCAGCAGGTTCTGGCCAAGCGGGTTCATGCCGTACCGCTCGCGGATCGTGACCGGCTCGCGGCTGAGATCGAACGCCTCGCGTCCCTCGTTGCGCGTCAGGGCGTCGTAGGTCTTCTCGCGCAGGTCGGACCAGTCCTTCACCCGCTGGTCGCGATCGAGGCGGTTCGACTCCAGCCGGCTGACCAGCGTCTTGCGTTCTTCGAAACGGACTTCGTCGTAGGCGTCGTAGATCGAGGGGGGTTTGAAGTCGGGCATCGCGGGATGGTTGTCGGCCCCCCCCACGAAGACCGGGGCGTAGGCCGAGCCGAGGTAGCCCCCGATGCCGAGGTTGGGGGCACAAAACACCGGCGGCCCGACGCACTTGATGAGCCAGGCGTTCGAAACGAAGTTGCGGGTGCTGGGTTTGTGTTTGGCGATGAACGAGCCGATGTACGGCTGGCTGTCGGGAACCCCTTCCTGCACCCGCTTGTCGGACTGGCCG
Source organism: Planctomycetaceae bacterium (assembly GCA_046339535.1). Lineage (GTDB taxonomy): Bacteria > Planctomycetota > Planctomycetia > Planctomycetales > Planctomycetaceae > UBA10511. The sequence goes on from JBKDUK010000137.1 coordinate 29,842, forward strand.
CTCAGCAGGTTGTGCATCGCGTCGAAGTGGTTGCTGATGGCGTTGGGGTGAGCCATCGAGTTGATCAGCGTGAAGTGCTCGGCCAGGGGGGCGAGGCGGGTGTGCATTTCATTGATCAGCATCCCCGGCACCTTGGTGGCGATGGGCTGATACGGCCCGCGGTATTCGAGGGGGGCCTGGGGCTTCATGTCCCATGTGTCGACATGGCTCGGCCCGCCGCACAAGAGAATAAAGATGCACGACTTGTCGGCGGGAACCGCCCGGCCCGAGGCATCGAGCTTGTCGGCCCCCATCACCAGGCCGGGGGACCCCATGGTCAGCGTTCCCAGCCCCCCCGCGATCAGGGCTTGCCGTCGATTCATTTCGAGAGTCTGCATGTCGCCACTCCACCCGCCAGAAGGAACCGCAGCTCACACCGCGCTGCGAACCACAAGCATACACGTTGGTTGATGCGAGGGAAACGGGGATCGCCCACCACGACGACGAGAGACCAGCCCCGCGACTTCCCGAGCCGACGACGTGTGCGACAGCGGGCGTGACTCTTCGGGCGGGTTTCGCTGCGGCAGCGGGCTCGGGCTGGGTGATCCCCGGCGTCCCGGGGCACGGACTGCTTAAAGTGCCCTCCGAGCGTGGGCCCACACCTGTGCGCGGCGGACCACTGTCAGAAAATGCCGGGGGGCCTGCCGCAGGAAGGACGATTTGGGCGGGACACCGGCATTGAGGACGGCGAAGCCAACGCTCGGGACGGCACTGTGTGTGTGAGGACACAGGGAGTGGGGCCTGATGCGGGGGCTGGGATGCGTCTGAATTGCTCCCGCGGTTCGGCCCGTGTGATGGCGAAGAGGGAATTCGCGGGCAAGACCCTGGTTGGGTCCGCTCCTCCCCGGTGCGTGGCCCCGGGAGGGAGATGGCCGGATGGAAGGAACCAGCGAAAACCGGACCGGCGGACTTGCGATCCGGGAATTTATGGAAACCGGGACGACCAGGGCTCCGAGGCAAACGAGTGCGTGAGGGGGTGAGTTGGCAAGCGGCGCAGTCTGTCGACGAACGCAGTTCACCCGACCTACCGGGACTGCCAGCCGATGCGGAGAGAGAGATGGCAACCCATTGTAAAAACGGCACAAAACGGGATTTTTTGACAACAAAACGTATTGACTCTTGTTCGGAATACAAAGTATCTACCCGCCCTCTCCTCATTTCCCCCAGTCCCATCCAGGCACCCCTCTCCTTTCCAGGACTCCCGGCATTCCTGAATGTCGGCCCTGGACGCCGGTTCGACCGGTGCATTCGGGCTGGGAACCGGCGGTTTCCCGTCGGGTCACCACTCCACCACCGATCGTCCCCATCCCCTCACCCGGTTTTAGAGTCGAGGTTTCTATGTTCCCGTCGGCCGAGCGATTTCGACCGCTATGCGAGCCAGACATGCTCC
>JBKDUK010000138.1:0-8491 GCA_046339535.1 Planctomycetaceae bacterium
AACAAGTGGCCGCGTGAGGACTTGCGGTGCTTCGCCTTGCCAGTGGCAGTCAGCTTGTACCGCTTCTTGATTCCCTTGTGGGTCTTCTGCTTGGGCATGACTCGAACTCAAAGACGAGAGACTCCCGGAAAGTCGGGAAACGGGCCGTATAGACGGAGGAGCCTCGGTAATGCCAGTGGGAACGGCGCCAAAAAATCGCCGAGCCTTCCCAAAACCCGACAGCGTGGGGGGTTGGTATCCCCAGCCACCGCCCTAAACTATTCAAAAGCTCATGTATTCAAATGCACAAAACCGGGCGCTCAGCTCAAGGATTTCGGACTCGAGAACTTTCAAGAGCCCCAGATTACCCCACCCCTCGACCAAGACCGCCTGCCTCCAAAACGCCGGCAGACGACCTCAGCGCCCCCGTTCTTCACGCCCTAACCCCAAATTCAGGGCTCCAACCGACGGATAACGCCAGTCCCACAACGCCTCTCACCAAAACCGGGTGGTCCGCCCCGCATTGTGAGACTTTCCAGTCCGGACGCTCCCCCAGACCACGCCGGGGGTCCCGGCGGGGGGATGGGATGGGAAACAATCCGCAGGCTGCCGACCGACCCTGGAGCGTGCCAGATCAGAAATCCGACCGCGGTGGCACAGAACCGGCGAGGCTCACTTGGGAGTGAGGACGGCGGTCATGTTTCGACCTTCCATCAGCGGGGGTTTCTCGACCTTGGCCACATCCTCCAGCAGATTGATCACCCCCTGGATGATCTCCTTGCCCCGATCGATGTGGGCCATTTCGCGCCCCTTGAACTGGACGGTGACCTTCACTTTGTCGCGGTCCGCGAGGAAGCCTCGGGCTTGCCGGACCTTCACATCCACGTCGTGCTCACCCGTCTTGGGACGCAGGCGGATCTCTTTGATCTGCACCTGGTGCGTCTTCGCATTGCGGGCCGCACGCTTCTTCTGCTCATACTTGAATTTGCCGTAATCCATGATCCGGCAGACAGGTGGCCGCTCATCGGGGGCCACTTCCACCAGATCCAGACTTGCCTGGCGGGCCAGATCCAAGGCCTCGGCCGTCGGCATCGCTCCCAACATTTCGCCATTCTGACTCACAACGCGCACCGGCGACAGCCGGATTTGCTCGTTGATACGATGCGTCGCTTCGATCGTTGACACCCTTTCGTGCACGAACTGTGAACCGCGTGATTGCCCCCCACCGGGGACTTATCCACCTTGGTTTATATCCCATCCCCGCCCGGTGAGTCAACCTTCTGCAGGTCACCCCGCTGCGGGGAGTGCCTCTGACCGGTCCGCTGGGCCGGGCCAGAACGGATGAGCTTTCGCGGCAAACCAACCGGCCTCGCCAGCCAGTCTGCCGTTCTGCCCGGTTGCCGTTTTCCGACGGTTGTTCTCTGTTCTGATCCCGGCAGCAACTGGCGGGACCTTGCAATTCGAAGGGGCCGCAGGACGCCCCGATCGACCTCCTCCCGTCGACGACTCGTCACCGCAAGGCCCCCAGAGGCTCAGGCATTTTCCCGGGAAACTCCGCTCCAGCGGCATCCGCTCCGTCGGGTTCGGTTCTCTCGCCGAACACTCGGCAACTCCGTGACAGCCGCAACACCCGCAGCCCGTCACACCCTCCCCCCCGACTCGGTCAGCTTTGCGAGTTCGGAGGGGGTTCCGTCGGCGGGAGCGGACGGAATTCCATGACGCCTTCATTCAAAATCACCACCCCCGGCCATCGGCCGACGCCCGGCACGTCGAGGTAGACCGTCTCCCCTTCCCGCCCCGGCTCTCGCCCCAGCGGAATCACGTCTCCCACCTCGAGGTTCCACACCTCGGCAGCGGGAAGTTCGACTTCGGCCAACACCACCTCCGCCGTCACCGTCCCGGCCTCGGCAGCCGATGTCGCATGTCCCTCACGGGTCTCCTCCAGCAGAGCCACAACACCCGGCGGAAGACCGAAGGTCAACACGCCCGCCAATCCCGTCCCCGTCACCTGCACGCGCCACACTGCGGCGGGAGAGGAAGTGGCTGGCACAGAATCGGGTGGGGCAGAAGGGACGACAGGACCACTCTCCCTGCGGGAAACAGGCGCGTTTCCCAGCCCGACAACGCCCGCACCCAGCCCCCTCCCCGGGAACCCACCCGTCGTACCCCGCTGGGGAGCGGTGCCTTCGATTGAGACGGGCCAGAGACACGGAATGGTCAGCGGCAGGCCGGAAACTTCATGCAACACACCACAGAACTCCACCGCCGCCCGCACAGCCAGCCGTTCCAGCAACTGCAGTTCAAGACGGCCCCAGGAGGGCCTGGCCCCACGTCGGTCTCCGGACTCAAGTCCCGTTTCCGCCGCCCCCAGCATCCGCCCCAACACCCCCTGGCAGAGACGTGGAGACAGCTCGACCCGCAACGACTCATCGAACGGTTCCAGCGGGCCCTCCCAGCACGGTCCCGAGTCTCCTCCCTCGGCTGCCGCAGGCCCCATCGCACTCCACTCCAAAGTAGTGCGGACCAGTTCACCCCAGGCCATCTCGAGGCGCGGTGCCAACTGCGTGCGCACGGCATTCCACAACGGTCCCACAAGGGGGCGCGGTCGGGGCGGGGTCTCGTTCACGGCACACTCACCGAGCGGGAAACACCCCACGGAACTTCGGACGGGCGGATGTCTCCGCGAACCGGCGAGCGCTCTTCGTGGACTGGAACGCGGGACATGGCTGGGCAACTCCTGTAACGGGCAGCGAAGACAGACTGCGGGGCAGTTCGACGCACCCGTGATCAACCGCGGATGTGGCCCGTCCCTTCGACGAGGTACTTGTAGCTGGTCAACTCGCGCAGGCCGCACGGTCCGCGCGCGTGCAGCTTGTCGGTGCTGATCCCAATCTCGGCCCCCAGGCCCAGTTCGCCCCCATCGTTGAACCGGGTGCTGGCATTCACCATGACCGCCGAAGAATCGACCGCCAGCAGAAACTGACGTGCCGCCCCGAGATCGGTGGTGACGATCGCATCGGTGTGATGGGAGCCATACGTGTCGATGTGCGCGATGGCCATCGCCAGATCGTCGACGACCCGGACCGAGAGGATCAGGTCGAGATACTCGGTGCGGTAGTCGGAATCGGTGGCGGGGCGACAGCCGGGGAGCAGCGCCCGGGTGGCCTCACAACCCCGCAGCTCGACCCCGGCTCCCTGCAACTCGGCGGCTGCCTGGGGCAGAAACGCCGGGGCAATCTCGCGATGGACCAGCAGGGTCTCGGCGGCGTTGCAGACCCCCGGCCGCTGGCACTTCGCATTGACGATGATCCGCCGGGCCATTTCGAGGTCCGCCGAGCGGTCGACGTAGACGTGGCAGATCCCGTCGTAGTGCTTGATGACGGGCATGCGGGCCTCGGCCATCACCCGCTCGATCAGTCCCTTGCCCCCCCGGGGAATGGTCACCGCGATCTTGTCGGAGAGCGCCAGGAAATGCCCTACCGCGCCCCGGTCGGTTGTCTCGACCAACTGGACGGCGGCTGGGGGGAGCCCCGTGGCCTCGAGGGCATCACGCAGCAGGTGATACAGGGCGAGATTGCTGTGGAAGGCCTCTTTGCCCCCCCGCAGGATGACGGCATTTCCGCTTTTGACACAGATGGCCGCCGCGTCGACAGTGACGTTGGGACGCGATTCATAAATGAAGAAGACGACTCCCAGCGGGACCCGCACCCGGCGTACCTGCAATCCGTTCGGGCGAACCTCACCATCGATCACCTCACCCACAGGATCGGTCTGGGCGGCGATTTCGTCGAGGGCGGTCGCAAGACTGGCGAGCCGCGCAGGGTTGAGACGCAGCCGGTCGATCGCCGCGGCATTCAATCCCAAACCGGGGGCCTGATCGAGATCGATCTGATTGGCCGAGAGGACCGCCTGGGGTGCCTCGCGCAGCCGGCGGGCACACTCTTTCAACCAGGCGTTTTTCCGGGCTCCATCGACCAGCAACAGGGCGCGTGAGGCAGCCTGGGCCCGGCTGGCCATCAGGTCGGCATAAGCTGCCAAGTCGGTTCCCGGCGAATCACCCACCACGTCCCACTCTCCCATGTTCTGAAGAAGCCTCCCGCTGGCAACCCCCGATCGGCAGGGGTTACGCGGGGCCGGAGTATCCGGCACGCGGAAAACTGTGTCAACGCGGCTGTCACCCCGCGCAGAGCCCCGCCGGGCAGCATCTCACACGCTCCCGCCAGGCCCCTCCGCCCATCTGACCGTGCCGGGCGTCCGACCCCAGGGGACAGAACGCATCGGGTGATGACAGGGGCGGACGGGGCACTATGATAGACCACTGGCACAGGTCGGCACAAAAGCAAGTTCAGGAACCGTGATGAGTGAGATTCTGCGAGAAACGTTGGAGGTCTTCGACAATCCGTATCCGGGCCGGGATTATGAGATTGAGACGATCTGCCCCGAATTCACCTCGATGTGCCCCAAGACGGGCCAGCCCGACTTCGGCACCCTGACGTTGATCTACGTGCCCCACAAGGTGTGCATCGAGCTGAAGTCGCTCAAGATGTACCTGCAGCAGTATCGCAATCACGGTGCCTACTACGAAAACGTTACCAACACGATTCTCGACGATCTGGTGGCGGTGTCGCACCCTCGCTGGATGACTCTGCACGCCGCGTTTACCCCCCGGGGAGGCATTCGCACCAACGTGACGGTCAAGTATCACGCCCAGGAACGCCTGGGGGGCCAGTAGCCGCGTTGCGGCGGGATGTTGGAATTCGCACAGTCGGGGCATCGCAACTCACACTGCCGTCCCAACTCAATCCCCCGCGTGTACCAGCTGCGAGAGGGGTGTTGCGTACGGTCGCGACTCAGAATGAAGTCCTCGGGTCTGTTTCCTGCGTCCGGAGTTCTCCGGTCGCACCTCAAGGTCCGCGGAATCCGTTCGGACCTTGCTCCGGCAGGGGTCTGTCACGCCGGCCCGGGGGAGCTTGTTCGACAACCGGCGGTGGGGGCCGATATCCTCCCCCTGTTGACCGAACGGTTCCCAGCGGCGATTTGAGGAGTGCGCGATGGCCGATGATACTCGAGAGCGGTTTCTCCAGTCCCTGCTCAAGCGATTCGACACGCTGCGTGCCCTCGACCGCTTGCCGGAATCGGCAGAGGCCTGGCAGACCCAACGGACGGCGTTGCGGCAGCAACTGAGGGCCTCTCTGGGAGACTTTCCCGCCGAGAAATGCCCACTGGAACCGCGTGTTTTGGGGGAACTGGCCCGGGATAGGTACCGGGTCGAGAAAGTGGTCTTTCAGACTCTGCCCGGCGTCCTGATGACTGCCAACGCCTACGTTCCCCAAGGCGAGGGGAAACGACCGGCGGTGTTGTGCGTGCATGGTCACTGGAAGGGAGCCAAGCAGGATCCGGTCCCGCAGGCACGCTGCATTGGCCTGGCCAAGCTGGGCTTTTTCGTGCTGGCGGTCGACGCGTTTGGGGCCGGGGAACGAGGTATTGGCAAAGCCCTGGGGGAATACCATGGCGAAATGACCGGAGCCACATTGCTGCCTCTGGGAATGCCCCTGCCCGGACTGCAGGTCTATGAAAACATGCGGGCGGTCGATTACCTGCAGTCGCGCCCCGAGGTGGATGGCACCCGCATTGGCATTACCGGGGCCAGCGGCGGCGGCAACCAGACGATGTATGCCGGGGCGCTCGACGAACGTTTCGGCTGCGTTGTCCCAACCTGTTCGGTGGGGACTTACCGTTCGTACCTGGGGGCCGCCTGTTGTGTGTGCGAACTGGTCCCCGACGCCATGACCTACACCGAAGAATGGGCCATTCTCGCGCTCGTCGCCCCGCGGGCGCTGCTGGTCCAGAACGCCACCCGCGATGCCTTCCAGTTCTCGGTGGGAGAGGCGCAGCAATCGGTCGCCAAAGCCCAGCATGTCTACCGCCTGCAAGGCCACGCGGGCAAGATCGCCCACACGGTTTTCGAATCGGGGCACGACTACAACCGGCCGATGCGCGAGGCGATGTACGGCTGGATGACACTGCACCTCAAGGGGGAGGGACAGGGCAATCCCATTCCCGAACCGCCGGTGCAACCCGAAGACCCCGAGACGCTGCGGTGCTTCCCGGGAGAGAGTCGTCCCGACGATTTCATGACGCTGCCGCGGTTCGCCGCCCAACAGGCCGCGAAGCAGATCGCCCAGCATCGGGCCGCCTGGCCCACGCACCTTGAGATGTGGAAGACGCATACCCTGCAAACCCGCCAGATCCTCAGATCGGGCGTGCTGGGCGGGGGAGACTGGACCGACTGGCGGGTGAGTCTGCTGGAAGAGTCGAAGACCGACGGAGTACGCCGCCTGCGATACCAGACCGAACCGGGTCTCGAATTGACCCTGCTGGGGAAACCGGGAACCCGGGGGCGGGGGACGTACCTCGTGCTCGACCTGGCGGGCAGCGAGCACGCCCGGACCCAACCCCTGGTGCAGGAACTGGAACAGGGGGGGGCCACCGTGTGGTGTGCCGACCTGCGGGCGAGCGGTCGCCACGCCCTCGCGGGAGACACCATTGGCAAGGCGCCAGATCACAACTCGGCCGAATGGTCGATCTGGACGGGGCGGCCTCTGCTGGGTCAGTGGATCGCCGACGCCGCGGTGGCGGTCGAGGCCATCCACCGGCACAGTGACCAGGCAACCGGGGGATCTGCGGCGGGATCGCTCACGGTGGTGGGTCTGGGGCCGGCGGGCATGATCGCCCTCGGTGTGGGGATTTACGATCCCCGGGTGCAGCGGGTGGTGACGGTGCAGGGACTGGCCAGCTTCCGCACCGAGACCCCCTACACGGGGCAATGGATGGGGCTGTTCGCCCCGGGAATCCTCCGCGATGCCGGCGACATTCCCCAATTGGCCGCGTTGCTGGCCCCCCGCAAACTGGTCATTGCCGGTGGGGTGCGGGGAGATGGCATCCCCCTCTCACCCGAAGCGCTGCGTGACGCGTGGGAAGACACCCGTTCGATCTATCGGCTGCATGGGGTGGAGGGACACCTCGCGTTCCTGGATGCCCCCCCCGGCCCCGAACTGGCCGCACGTCTGCAGGCAGGAGAGTAACCCCCTGCAGCCCCCATGCCAACCGCGGCCGGTCGCCCTGGCAGCGGCTTTCCTTTCTGGTTGACCCGAGAATTCCGATGGCGCGTTACTTCAAGTACAAGACCATGGCGGACGTGGTCCACGATGCCACGCGTCTGGGCGGCGAGCTCGTTCTTCAGGAAGACCTCGCGCCGCTGTTCCGGCCCGCCACCGTGGCGGGGCGCAAAGTCGGGAATCGACTGCTGATCCAGCCGATGGAAGGGTGCGACGGGACGCTCGACGGAGCCCCCGATGAGCTCACCTGCCGGCGTTATCAGCGGTTTGGTGCCGGTGGGGCGAAGATCATCTGGGGAGAGGCCACCGCCATCGCCCCCGAGGCGCGGGCCAACACCCGGCAGTTGTGGATCGCGGAGCGCACGGCGGCCGACCTGGGCCGCATGCTCGACGGAGCCCGGGCGGCGCATCGTGCGGCCGGTCACTCCACAGACGATCTGTTGATTGGCCTGCAGCTGACACACTCGGGACGCTACAGCGTGCCCCGTCCCTGGTTGGCCACGCACGACCCCCTGCTGGACCCGCTGACGATCGACAAGACCACCGGAAAAAAGGTCGATGCCTCGTATCCCCTGCTTTCGGACGATGATCTCCAGCGAATTGAAGACCAGTATGTGGCGGCGGCCCGGCTGGCGCACCAGATCGGCTGCGACTTCGTCGACCTCAAGCAGTGCCATCGCTACCTGCTCTCGGAATTGCTGGCCGCGCACAACCGCCCGGGGAGGTACGGGGGAAGTTTCGAAAACCGGACGCGGCTGATCCTCAACGTCGTCCGCCGGATTCGTTCCGAGGTGCCCGGGCTGATCCTGGCCTCCCGCTTCAATGCCTACGATGGCATTCCCCATCGCGGGGTAGGGACGGGCGAAGACTTCATTGGTGAACCGGTGCCGCACGAACTGCCGCTGGTCTGCGGGTTTGGAACCGACCTGCAGGCCCCCGCGCGGGAACACCTGGAGGAACCGATTGCCCTCGCGACCCAGTTGGTGCAGGCCGGGGTCTCGCTGTTGAACGTGACCATGGGGAACCCCTACGCCAATCCGCACCTCGTGCGCCCCGCCGAGTTTCCGCCGGTTGACGGCTACCATGCCCCCGAGCATCCCCTGCTGGGGGTCTTGCGGCACTTCCGGATCACGGCGGCGATCCAGCGGGCGGTTCCGGGAACACCCGTCGCGGGAAGCGGCTACAGTTGGCTGCAGGATTTCGCACCGCAGGCGGCCGCGGCCAATGTCGCCCAGGGGCAGGCCGCCTTCGCAGGGTTTGGCCGGGCCACGCTCTCGCATCCCGATTTCGCCCGCTCGCTCGCCGAAACCGGGCAACTCAACCGCAAGCTGGTCTGCCGGACTTTTTCCTACTGCACGGGCCTGATGCGGGCCAAGGATCATCCCCTGGGACAA
>JBKDUK010000139.1:0-5856 GCA_046339535.1 Planctomycetaceae bacterium
CTGCTGACAGCCAACCCCGAGTCGGCCCAGGCCGCGCGGGACGTGTCGGTCTCGTACTTCAAACTGAGCGAACTTCACCGGCAGAGGGGTGACGAGCAGGCCGCCAAGGACAGCCGTGCGAAGTGCTTTGCCATCCTCGATCACTTTGTGAAACAGGGTCGTCCGATGGATGCCGCCATGCGTAATCTTCACACCAAACTCAAACCTCTTTTTACCGCATCCTGAGAAATAGGGAACATTTCCCAAACGTGTGCGGTGGCTCCCCAGCCAGTTCTCGGGTGCGGAGTTTGTCCGGGGGCGAGCGGCGGATTGGCCCCCCGGCTTTCTCGCAATGGGAAGAACCCGTGGCCGGCCACCAAGACGGTCGCCCACGTCGGAAGCCCCCACCCCGATGGAGAGAGAACAAACCTCGATCGGCTCAGCCCCCTCTCCGCTGGGCGTCCATCCAAGTACACTGTCCGCCTGGGCCCAGAGACAGGGTGGCGGGGGGGCGGACCTCCGTGTCCGCTCCAGTGGGCGTTCTTCCGAAGACGCCCGTCCCGCTGGGCAGAGACCAACCCTGGATCGGCCCAGCGCCCCCCGATCGATTCATGTCACATTCCGTGGTCCTCGTACCAACAGCGTCCCTCCATATGATGTCCTGAAGGGACATTCTTCGATAGCCCAGGGTTCGTGCGCAGCACTACCCTGGGTATCACGGCACCCAAGTCGACTCAGCCCTGTAAGGGCTGGCTTCAAGCGTGCGGACGGGATGAGGTGCGGGCTGAATGCGAACGTTGTTGTGGTGTGCACAAATCGATCGACAAGACTGATTCCAGCGATCCGGACGGAAGCGAACCGCGTTGGGGTTCAGGCCGATTCTGCAATTCCCCACACCAGGGTAGCCGCTGCGCGACGAACCCTGGGCTATCGAAGAGTTCCCCTTCAGGGAACGGCTTTGGCGGATGTCGGTGCGCGAGTTGTCATGCGATTTTCTTGGGATGGTTGCAGAGGGGGTTTTCCGCCCACGTGGCTTGGCTGCCCATTGGTACGGGTGACTTTTGGCCATGGCGCAACGGAGCGGACACAGAGGTCCACCCCCCCGCGACGCTGGTTCCGGGCCCCTGCGGCGGTATGAGTGGATGGGCGCGGATTGGGGTTTTCGGCCCAAGTGGTTTGGCTGCCCATTGGGGCGGGTATCTTTCGGCCATGGGGCAGCGGGGCGGACACAGAGGTCCGCGCTCCCGCGATGCTGGGTTGGATGCGGATTCGGATTTTTTGATCCGAAACCCAGTTCAGCCCAAAACCAGGCGCAGATGATCGGCAATCCGTTCGGCCGCCTTGCCATCCCAGAGGGGGGGCGGAGTTCCGATTCGCGGGGGGCCTTGCAGGATTTCGCCGAACGCCGCCAGGATCGAGTCGGTCTTCCACCCGACCAGCCGGTTGGTCCCCGCGGCGACCGTGAGCGGCCGTTCGGTGTTTTCGCGCAACGTCAAACAGGGGACCCGCAGCACACACGCCTCCTCCTGCAGGCCTCCCGAGTCGGTCAACACCAGCCGCGCGGAATCCAACAGCGCGAGCGAATCCCGGTATGGCAGCGGATCGACCGTGAGGAAGCCCTGGAAACTGGGGCGCGCGGCGAATCCAAACGACTCCATCCGCGACCGGGTTCGGGGATGGAGGGCAAACAGAACCGGCAACTCGCGGGAGATCGCTTGCATCGCCCGCAAAATCGATTCGAGACGGGCGGGGTCGTCGACGTTCGCGGGGCGGTGCAGCGTCACGAGGGCGTAGTTGCCTGGCGTCACTCCCAGTTGCTTCCAGGGGGCTCCGCTGCGGGCCTGCTCCAATTGGTGGAACAGGGTGTCGATCATCACGTTCCCCACCAGTGTCGCCCGGCTCTCGGGAATTCCCTCCTGTTTGAGGTTTTCGAGACCGGAGGGCTCGGACACGTAAAGCCAATCCGAGAGGGCGTCGGTCAGAATGCGGTTGATTTCCTCGGGCATCTGCCGGTCAAAGCTGCGCAGCCCCGCTTCGACGTGCGCCACCGGAATCCCGAGTTTGTTCGCTGCCAAAGCGGCCGCCAGGGTCGAATTCACATCCCCCACCACCATGGTGATCCGGGGACGATGCGCCTGCAGTTCGACCTCCAGCCCCTGCAGGATCTCGGCGATCTGCCGGACGGCACTCCCTCCCCCAACCCCCAGGTTGCGATCGGGCGGGGGTATTCCCAGTTCGTCAAAAAACGTGTCACTCATCAGGCGATCGTAATGCTGGCCGGTATGGACCAGCCGCTGCTGCAATCCAACCGCCGCGAACGCCCGCATCAACGGGGCGATTTTCATGAAATTGGGACGGGCCCCCGCAATCAGCAGGACGTCCGTCGGGCCGGGCTGCGAAGTCATGGAATTGCCAGGGATCGATGGAGGCGTCGGTCGGGTTAAGGGAGGCAACCCGCAGCCGCGATCAGGGGGTTCGAACGGGAATCGCTACCCGTGGTATCTCCGGACGAAAGTCGCTTCCCTCAGGCGCGCTGTGACTTCCGCCTTGGGCACTCGATGCGCAGGCCCACTGACGACCTGCCTGCGCGAGTCTATGGCCACCTGAGAACCGGGGTCAATCAGGCCGGCTGCGGATGGAATGGCGAGCATTCGGCAATCATGTTTTCAACGTTCCATTGCTCGTCAACACGGCGCTGGGCACCACGGTCCTTACCTGGCATCCCGGTTGGGAAGCAACTCACCCAGGCGTTCCGGCGGCAACATTCCTCGGCCACTTATCCGCGGTGCGATCCCCTCGGCAGCGAACCGTAAACGAGGCCTGGGGGCCCCGCGGCGGCAGGGGTTTCTCGACGAACCGATATTCGATCCCTTATAGAAAGGGCATGGCTCAGGCGATGTCCGCCCGGGCTGTCACCTGTCATGGACTTGCTTCCCGATGATTCTCGATGCGCTGGCCAATGCGGAGCGGACGTTTGCCCTGAACCCCGGCTTCCGGAAGGCGTTTGAATACCTGCAGCGGACCGACCTCACGGCCCTGAAGCCGGGCCGGCACGAGATTGACGGCGACCGTCTCTACCTGATGCTGAACCAAGGGCCCGGTCGGGGGCGTGACGGAGTGAAGTTCGAGGCCCACAAGAAGTACATCGACATCCAATACACGCTGACTGGGCCGGATGAGATCGGCTGGAGTCCCCTCGCGGCGTGCCAGACGATCGACACCCCCTACGACGACGCGAAAGACTTCTGGCTCTTCGCCGACAAGCCGATGCTGTGGTTCCCCGTCCCCGCCGGCACCTTCGCGATTTTCTTCCCCGAAGATGTGCACGCCCCGATGGCGGCCCCGGTGGGAACGCCGTTGGTGAAGGCGGTCTTCAAAGTGGCGGTCGATTGGAAGTGAATGGCCCAGCCGTGACCCGGGGGGCGCCACTTCGGCCGACGGCGTTCGCCAGAATCGTGCCCATGATTTTGAGAACATCGAGCGCGATGATTCATCGGATTACGGAAAGTGGAGATCCCGTGATTCCTACGCGAGTTCGTAAAGTTCGCACCAGCAACCACCTCGCCAAAAAAAACTTCCCCGTAGGGGATACTTCCTTCAGCCTGGGGTTGTCGCGCACGCGACTACCCCAGGACGTCATCCCCCTCCCGATCTCTATCCTGTAAGGATTGCTTTCCACACCCGTCTGATGGAATGGGGACCGATCATTGAGCGAGCCCACGACGAAAGGAACCACTTTCAGGGTTCAGATCTTGGTGGGGATCGCGTTCCCCGGGTAGCCGCTGAGGCGGCAACCCGGGGCTGAGAGAAGTAACCTCTGCGAGGTAGGCCGTGGGATGGCGACAGGTTTCTACCGAAGGCCAATCGTCCTTGTCCCAGCGTACCCTGCCCGATCACGATGGCCGTCACGTCGGCTGATGGCGTTCGCCAGAATCATGCCCATGATTCCCGGACATCGAGCGCGTTGATTCATCGGATCACGGCCCCGATCGATCAATTGATCCATTCACAGGTCCATAACACCCGCTTATCAGGGGAATGCGGCGGACCTCCCCGAGGCACGGCGAATGGGAGAGCCACTCGGTGTGGTTCAGTCGGCCCACCAGTAGCGCACGATGCACCACAGCGCCTGAAAGCCATCTTTCCAGCCGATTTTCTTCCCTTCGGCGTAGGTGCGGCCCGAGTAGCTGATGGCGATCTCGAAGATCCGCAGGTGACGCCGGGCGACCTTGGCGGTGACCTCGGGCTCGAACCCGAAGCGGTTCTGCTGCAGCGTGGGGGCGATCTCGTGGATCACCTCGGACCGGAAGACCTTGTAGCAGGTCTCCATGTCGGTCAGGTTGAGGTTGGTGAAGGCGTTCGACAGCGTCGTGAGGAACTTGTTTCCCAGGTAGTGCCAGTAATACAGCACGCGGTGCGGTCCATCCCCCAGAAAACGGCTGCCAAACACCACGTCCGCCTTGTCTTCCAGGATGGGCTGGATCAGCTTCGAGTACTCGTCGGGGTCGTACTCGAGGTCGGCATCCTGCACGATCACGACACTGCCGGTCGCCTTGAGGAAGCCTGTCCGCAACGCGGCCCCTTTGCCCCGGTTGACCTCGTGATGGGCCAACTGAAAGCTGGTCAACGGACTGGCCAGCCGGTCGGCCTGCTCCTGCATCACCTGCCGCGAGCGATCGCGGCTGCAATCGTCGACCAGGATGATCTCTTTGGGAATCTGCACGCTGGCGACCCGCGACAGAATGGTCGGCAGGTTCTTCTCTTCGTTGTAGACCGGAACCACAATGGAGAGCCGGAACCCGGCGGGGATCTCATAGAGCCCGAGTTGTCGGCAGGCGGCATCCCCCAGCAATTCGCGGGCGCGTTTGACCCACTCCCGGGAGTACGGAATCGGTCCTTCGAATTCGGTCACGAGTGTTCCCCTGGCAATCCAGTGCCGTCTGATGGCATCGCCCACAATCGGCCACGCCTTCAACGCCGCGAAGTCTATACGCTTTGGCCCGCTGTTGCGATGGCGCATTGGCCGGGGGGAAGCAAGCCGACCGCCGGGCCGCTGGCCAGCCCCGCCACCGTCGGAATTTCTCCCGAAGCAGCCCAAAGTGCCGCCGACTGTTTTGAGCGATTTTTCCCACGATTTGGCCCTGCTTGACCCTCTGCGCAGCCGTGGCTATCGTCGGATTTGGTTCTCTTTGGAAAGGACTCGACCACATGTTGTCTTCGTTTGTACCGCGGGCTGCCTGGATGGCCCTGCTGATGGGGCTGTTTTCTGTTTCGTCTCTGGCCGGGGCGGAATCTGTTGACCCCGCCGTGGGGGCCTGGAAACTCAAATTTCAGACTCCCGACAACCGCGAGCGGGCGGGGACGGTCACCGTCACCCGCGACGGCGATCGCCTCAAAGGAAACTACAAGCCGACCGATTCGGACTCTCCCAATCCGGAGCTCAAGTCAGTCGAGTTCGCCGACGGCGTGTTGACCTTCGTCGTCTCGGCTGGCGACGCCAAGGTGACGTTCAAGGGGAAAATCGACGGCCCCGCGATGAAGGGGATGGCGACCTACGAATACCTCGGCCAAAGCGGCAGCTTCGACTTTGAAGGTCTCAAGCAGGGGCCGCCCAAATTCGATGAGCCGCGGGCCGACGCACCGCGGGGAAAGGTCGAGTTTGTCGATTACAAGTCGAAAGTGACCGAGGCGAATCGCCGGTATTCGGTGTACCTGCCTCCCGGGTATTCGACCGACACGAAATACCCCGTGCTGTACCTGCTGCATGGTTCGGGCGATGACGAGACCGGCTGGAACACCAAGGGGGCGGCGGCCGTCATTCTCGACAACCTGTTGGCCGACAAGAAGATGGTTCCGATGGTCGTCGTGATGCCCAAC
>JBKDUK010000140.1:0-5606 GCA_046339535.1 Planctomycetaceae bacterium
CTCTCGACCTGATCACCGAACCGCAGGAACAGCGTCTGGCGGTGGCCGAGTCGGAAGTCGAGGCGGCGAAGGCCGACCTGTCGAAGGCCCAATGGCGATTGAACAACACGATCATCGTCTCCCCGGTCACCGGTACGGTTCTCAAGAAAAATGTCGAAGAGGGAAACATCGTCAATCCGGGGGCGTTCAACGGATCGTTCAGCATCTGTGACCTGGCCGACCTCGCCGATCTCGAGATCGAACTCGACATCCAGGAACGAGACATCTCCCGCATCTTCGTAGGCCAGAAGTGCGTCGTGCGGTCCGAGGCGTTCCAGGATCATCCCTACGACGGCTACGTCTCCCGACTCATGCCGATCGCCAACCGGTCGAAGGGGTCGATTCCCGTGCGGGTGAAGGTGCTGATTCCCCGGGAACTCGTGGGGATTCACCTGAAACCCGACATGGGGGCCATCGTTGCGTTCTACAAGAAGTCGGACGACGACAAATCAACAGCCGCCTCTTCGGCCAACAAGGGTGCGGTGGAAGGGGGTTCTCCGGGGGAAATCTCGGCGGAAGGGAATTCGGCAGCCCCAGGCGACGAAGCCGGGACGGACGAGTCCGATCCGCAGTCGCCATCCGACGACACGGCGGCGAATCGCTGAGCGGTGCAGGTCCGGGCCGGTCTGGTTGCCGAGGCCCATTTTTTTGAGACTGTTTTTTCCGCCGGTGGAATCGCCAGCCGCCGTACGGCGCGGTAAGCTCGCGGCTCGACCGATCGGGGTTGTCATGTGGGCAGTCCGATCGGATCCCCGGAGGGTGGGATCGGGCCTCTCACCGGGTCCAACCAACGCTTTCCGGACGATGCCATGTCGGGCAAACAGATCCTGACCACTCCTCCCGCCATCACGGGAATGCCCCCGGGCATTCCCTACATCATCGGCAATGAGGCGGCCGAGCGGTTCAGCTTCTATGGCATGCGGGCCCTGCTGGTCACTTTCATGACCCAGTTTCTGTTCACCGCCAACGGCACCCTGCAGGCGATGAGCCGGGAAGAGGCGGTGGGTGCCTACAGCCTCTTCGTGGGTTCGGCCTACTTCTTTCCCATTCTGGGGGCGATTCTCGCCGACGTCTGGTGGGGCAAGTACCGCACCATCCTCTGGCTGTCAATTGTCTACTGCCTGGGGCATCTGGCCCTGGCGTTGAATGATCCACGGCTTGGTTTTCTGGGAGACATGCGGACCGGGCTGGTGATTGGTCTCGGGCTGATTGCCCTGGGGTCCGGGGGGATCAAGTCGTGCGTTTCGGCCCACGTGGGAGACCAGTTCGGGCGGACCAACTCGCACCTGCTCGAAAAGGTCTTCGGCTGGTTCTACCTGGCGATCAACCTCGGGGCCTTCCTGTCGAACCTGATCACCCCCTGGCTGATGAACACGGCACCCAAGTGGCTTGAGACCAACTATCCCCACCTCGTGCCTCAGGACGAACTGGGGCGGGCCCTGCTGGGGCCCCACCTGGCGTTTGGATTGCCGGGCGTTCTGATGCTGCTGGCGACATTCGTCTTCTGGATGGGTCGGCATGTGTTCGTGCATGTTCCCGCCCAGGGACCGCAGAAGGTGTTCGCCTCATTGGCCGGGGAGGGGTTGGGAGCACTGCTCAAACTCATTCCGCTGTTCGCGTTTGTGGCCATCTTCTGGTCGCTCTACGACCAGTCGGGGTCATCGTGGGTTCTCCAGGCGAAGGACCTCGACCGGCGCCTGGTGCCGGGGTGGAACACCGCGGGAGCCCTCGGCTGGCTGGGAGAGCCGCTGCATGTCGAGACGGTGCAGGCGATCAATCCGTTCCTCATCCTCGTGTTGGTGCCGCTCTTCAGTTACGTGGTGTACCCGCTGGCGGGTCGGGTGGTGACGCTCACGCCGCTGCGCAAGATTGCCGCCGGTTTCTTTCTGACGTTTCTGTCGTTCCTGATCATCGCGTGGCTGCAGCGCGGGATCGATCAGCAGACCGTCGAGAAGGTGTTCACAATCCATACCGCCGCCGTCCCGGCCGGCCCTCCCAACATCAACTCGCGGGATGTGAGACCTGCCGCAACGAACAATGCTCCCGGCGCGGCACAGGTGGACTTGAATCTCACGGCGAGCGCGATTCCCGGCGGCCTCTCAGCCGACACTGAGATCGGCACGTTCACTCCGACCCCTCCCGCAACCGACCTCTCCTACACGATCAGTCTGGTGTCCGGAGAAGGAGCTGACGACAACGCACAGTTCGTGATTGCCGGCAACACGCTGAAGACGATCCAAAAGTTCGATGCCGGTTCCAAGGACAGCTTCACGATTCGTGTGCGGACCGTCGATCCGGGGCGGCAACCGTCGGTCCACTGGCAATTCCTGGCCTACCTCATCATCACTGCCGGGGAAGTGCTGGTCTCGGTCACCTGTCTCGAACATGCCTACACCCAGGCCCCACACGAGGTGAAGAGTTTCGTGATGGCGCTGTACCTGCTGTCGGTCTCAGTGGGGAACTTTCTGACGGCGGGGATCAACAAGTTGATCACGTACCCCGCCATCGGACAGCACCTGCAGGGCTGGAACTATTTTCTGTTCTTCGGCGGGCTGATGCTGGCGGCGACCGTGCTCTTCTCGTTCATCGCTCCACTGCTGAAGACCAAGACCTACGTGCAGCAGGGAACTTCCGAAGAGCAGGCGTAAGAGTCGCCACGTGGATTGTTCCCGCACCGTGCGTCCGAGTGCCTCTGTGAATTCCCCCCGCGATCGCAAGCTTTGTACGGCGGACGAGGCTGTCTCCCGGATAGCCGCGGGAGTGACGGTCGCCTCGGGGGGTTTTGTGGGGGCGGCCCACCCCGAAGCCCTGACCGCCGCGCTGGAACGGCGGTTTCTGCAGACCGGCACCCCCACCGGGCTGACCCTCATCTACGGGGCCGGGCAGGGAGATGGCCGCACGCGCGGCATGAATCACCTCGCCCACGCCGGTCTGCTGGCCCGCGCCATCGGCGGGCACTGGGGGCTGGCCCCTGGGCTGGGGCGGCTCGCACTCGCGGGAGCGATCGAGGCGTACAACTTTCCTCAGGGGGTTATCTGCCAGCTCTTCCGGGACATTGCCGCCGGCCGGCCCGGCTGCATCACCCATGTCGGTCTGGGAACCTTCATCGACCCGCTGCATGGGGGTGGCCGGTTGAATGACCGCACCCCCGAGGGTCTGGTCGAGCGGGTCGAACTGGGGGGGCGCACCTGGCTGTGGTATCACGCGCTGCCGATTCACGTGGGGCTGATCCGCGCGTCGGCCGCCGATCCCTGGGGCAATCTCTCGATGGAAGAGGAGGCGATTATCGGCGAGGTGCTGCCGATCGCCCAGGCGGCGCGGAACAGCGGCGGCATCGTCCTGGCGCAAGTGCGGCATCTGCTCGACGAACCTCTCCCCCCGCAGCGGGTGCGGGTCCCCGGAGTGCTGGTCGATCAGATTGTGGTCGCGCAAGAGGACGACCATCACCACACGTTTGGCGAGGTGTTCAACGCCAGTTACATCCAGCCGGCCCGATGGCCCCCCGCCCATTCCGATTTGATCCCCTTCCCCTGGGACGAACGGCGGATCATCGCCGAGCGGGCCTGTGATGAATTGCAGGCGGGGGCGATTGTGAATCTGGGGATCGGCATGCCCGAGGGAATCGCCCGGGTGGCCGCGGCCCGGGGGCTGCTGGACCAGGTGACCCTCACGGTCGAGAGCGGGCCGATCGGCGGAATGCCGGCGGGGGGCCTGTCATTCGGGGCCGCTGTCCGTCCGCAGGCGATTGTGGACCAACCGGCCCAGTTCGATTTCTATGACGGGCGGGGGCTCGACTTTGCCGCGCTCGGGGCGGCCCAGATCGACCGGTTCGGTAACGTCAACGTCGGCCGGTTCGGCACCCGTTTCGCAGGGGTCGGTGGGTTTGTGAACATCACCCAGACCGCCAAGCGGCTGGTGTTCTGCGGCACGCTGACTGCCTCAGGGCTGGAAGTGCGGGTCGAGGGGGGCCGGGTCGAGATCGTGCGGGAGGGTTCGGTCCGGAAGTTCCTTCAGGATGTGGAGCTGTTGACCTTCAGTGCGCGGCGCAGCCTGGAAATCGGCCAGGAAGTGCTCTACGTGACCGAACGAGCGGTCTTTCGACTGAACGAAGCGGGGCTCGAACTGACCGAGCTGGCCCCGGGAATCGATCTCGAATCGCAAGTCCTCGCCCTGATGGACTTTCGACCCCACATCGGTAAGCTGCGTCCGATGCGTCTGCCGACGACCTGATCGTCGGACGCCAACCCGTCAGCACGCGAAGGCTGCAGGGGTGGCAAAAGATCGAAAGTCACGACTGAACGCCGTGATGATCTTGCGGATCAGCACAGCGTCATTCCCGGATATGCTCGGTTTCGAGGACCGACAACGGAAAGACCGGGCAGCCCTGTTCGAGTTCACGGATCAGTTGCCGGACACTTTCCCCCCGCAGCAGATAATCATCCAGTTCGACGCTCGAGACCCATCGGGCCTGCAGACTGTGTTCATCCGGAATCGACTTGGGGGTGGGATCTCCGACCGGCTCAGCCACGAACACCACGCGCAGCCGGGAGGAATCGTCCCGGGGGGTGTGAACCATCTTCAGAATCCCGTTGAGACGTACCGAGACACCGGCCTCTTCGAGGGTCTCACGTACGGCTGCCTGGGGAAACCCTTCTCCCAGTTCGACCAGGCCGGCAGGAAAGTACCAGGGCTGCCCGGGCTTGTCTTCCTGCACCAGCAGAAACCGGTTGTCACGGCGAACAATGGTGATGGCGAACGCCCAGGTGGGAGTCGGTGGGCGGGGGATCACATGCGGCAAGGGCTGAGGAACGGCAAGGAGCATAACAAAGTAACCGCCGGAACCGGGGATGACTTCACACCCCCGCCGGCGGCGGCTAGACCCTGTCCGTTTGCGGACAGAGACCACGAGACGCTGTTACCGCCACGCTCCCCGATTGCCATTGGGCTGCATGACAGTGCGTGAATCTCCCTCGATTCCCTGCACGATGTTGCCATCGAAGTCGCTGACGATGATGGCCCCACTGTTGGTCTTCTTGGCCTGCATGTCGACGACACGGTGCCCGGTGTTGTTGAAGACCGCCACCTGACCACCAGAACCTGTTCCCCCGATCATCACCAGGCGCTGCGAATGGCCGGTGTAGAGTTCGAGTTTGCCGAACCCCTTCTGGGAGTTGCCAAACATCACCCGGGGAAAGCTGGAGTGGTCGTTGACGCTGATCAGACCGTCGCCCTCCGCCGAGGTCGTCAGTTCGATGGCGTAGCCTTTGTCGTTGGTCACGTAGAGACTGCGGGTTTTGATACTGCCGCGCGTCCCCCAGATCGACCAGGCAAGACCGCTCCCCAGAACGATCGCCGCCGCGATCAATCCGAAGGAAATCCAGCGCCAACGCTTCAGTGAGCGTTCGAGCAGTTCGAGGCGTTCTTCCACCGTCATGGGCTCATCCTCGGCGCCCGATTTGCGCTGCGGCGAAGCGGCATCAGATCCCTTCTGGTTGGATCCTGGGGCGGCCATGATGGTTTCACAATCCCTTTCCAGTCGCGCCGCGGCAGGCCCCTCCGGGTCCAGC
>JBKDUK010000141.1:0-20205 GCA_046339535.1 Planctomycetaceae bacterium
CCCGCCAGGCCCCCGCCCCCCAGAATCACCGAGAAGCAATTAGACCAGTGGTCCCGCCCGGCATGCCCGTTGATCAACGGCGTCCGGCCAAACTCCCCCGCCGAGTAAATCACCACGTCCCCCAGCATCCCCCGGTCATCGAGGTCTTCCACCAGCGTCGCCATCGCATGGTCGAGCGGGGCCAACTGCTCTTCCAGCCCGGTGTAGATATTGTCGTGATGATCCCAATACCCAGTGTTGATCGTCACGCAGGTGCTCCCCGCCTCCACCAGCCGGCGGGCCAGCAGCGCGCTTTGTCCGTACAGATGCCGGCCATACCGGTCCCGCAGTGCGGCCGACTCTGCCGAGAGATCGAACGCCTTCTTCACCGCTTCGCCCGTCACCATGTCGAGCGCCTGCGTCTTGAACGTATCGAGCCCCGCCAGCACTCCCGAGGCATCCACATCCCGCCGCAGCGTGTCGAACTTCTTCAACAGCCGGGCCCGCGACTGCACACTCTCGACCTCCAGCCCCTTCGGCAGCGCCAGGTTGGGAACCTTGAACTCCTTCGAGTTCGGGTCGGCATTCACCTCGAATGGATTGTACGCGGCCCCCAGGTAGACCCCTCCCTGGTACCCAAACGCCTCGGCCTTGGGGATGGCGACATACGGCGGCATCTGCGGGGCCCCCGCCCCCAGCGTCCGCGCGATGACCGACCCGAACGACGGCTTTTGCGGCGCGTTGCGGGCCAGTGTCGGCCCAAACACCCCCGTCTGCATCCAGTGGGCCGACGGGGCGTGAATCCCGTTTTCATGCTGCACCGACCGCACCACCGACAGCCGGTCCATTACCTGGGCAATCCGCGGCCACTTCTCGGTCACCTGGATCCCGGGAACCACCGTCTCAATTGGCCGGTAGTTTCCCCGGTACTCGCTGGGGGCCTCGGGCTTCAGGTCGACCGTGTCCTGCTGGCTCATCCCGCCATGCGTCCAGAAGCCAATCACCGCCCGCTGCCGCTTCCCTCCAGACCCTCCCGCCGCCCCTGACGGGTTGGCTTCAGCCCGCAGCCGCAAGAGATCGGCCAGCCCCAGGCCCAACGCCGGGGCCCCCAGCTCCAGCAGCCGCCGCCGCGAAAACCGGCCGGGGGCGGTCAACCCGTTCACCAACGGGCGCTCGGCCCCAGCCACACGAGCCGTGGAACCAGGCAACTCTTCGAGATGTTCGCGTGCCATGGTGAGCCGGGCCTCTCAGTGATTGAACAGGAATTCGTTGGTGGCCAACAGCGACCAGACCAGCGAGCGGTACGCCTCGGCGGTATCGGTGGTCGTCGCCAGAAACTCGCTCGCCGTCGCCAGTTCGTCCGTCGAGGGATTGCGGGCGAACAGCGTCACAATCAGCTCCCGCACCCGCTCACTCTCACTGGCGGGCGACTTCGCCAACCGCTGCGGCAGTCCCTGCGGATTCGCCAGCTTCTCCTGGATCTCGGCCGAACTGACCAGCTCGAGCATCTGCCCCAATGCGGGTGAATCGACCCGCTCGCACTCACACGCCGAACTGCGGGCCGGCCGCCCAAACACATCCAGAAAGTTGCTGGGAACCGCCTCGTCCGGCAGATCGATCGCCCGCGTCCCTTCCGGAAACGCCGCCCCCCCCGCCGAGAACGCCGTCGGCACCTCCACCACCTGGCTGATCGCATCGAGCAGCACCTCGGCCGACAGCCGCCGCGGGTAAAACCGCGCATAGCTCTGCAGGTCCCCCCGGTTGCCGTCGGTCGGCAGCGAACTCAGCCCATACGCCCGCGACTGGCAGATCAGCCGGATCAACTGCTGGATGTCATACCCCGATTGCTGGAACTCGTGCGTTAGCGCGTCCAGCAGTTCGGGATTGCTGGGAGGATTCGTACTGCGGGAATCATCCACCGGGTGAATCACCCCCCGTCCCAGAAAGTGCGCCCACATGCGGTTCGCCATCGTGCGGGCCAGTTGCGGATTCGCCGGATCGGTCAGCCACCGCGCCAGGCTCACCCGAGGATCGACATACTTCGAGATCGGAAACGCCTCTCCCCCCAGCGGCCGCGGAGCCAGCACCTCCCCCGTCCGCGGATGCTTCACCTCGCCATGGTCGGCCAGATAGATCGTTTCACTCGTCGGCACCTCGGCATCCGCGAAGCCCCCCTTCCGCCCCACCCGGCCAAACACCGCGGCCAGACCGTAGTAGTCGGCCTGGCTCCACCTCTCGGCCGGATGATGGTGGCACTGGGCACACTGCACCCGCACCCCCAAAAACGCCTGCGCGAACGACTCGACATAGTTCTCGGTCGTCCGCACCGTGCGGTACCAGACGGTCGCCGGATTGGTCTCCTGGCTTCCCGAAGCGGTCAGAATCGACGTCACAAACTGGTCGTACGGCAGGTTGCGGGCGAAGCAGTCCCGAATCCACGCCGAGAACAGCGCCGTCCCCGGCCGCTGCCGACTGGTGCTGTACCCCCGCCCCCGGTTTTGCAAAATGTCGGCCCACTTCTGTCCGAAGTAGCGGGCATACTCGGGCCGGGCCAGCAGACTGTCGATCAGCCGCCGCTTCTTGTCGGGAGACGCATCCTGCACATACGCCTGCACCTCAGCCACCGTCGGCAGCGTGCCGCAGATGTCGAGCGTCACCCGCCGCACAAACTCGGCCTCCGCCGCGGGGGGCGAAGGCTCCACCCCCAACCGGGCCCACTGCCGCGCCACCAGCCGGTCAATCCGGGCCACCCCGGTTTCCGAGGCGGCGGCGTTCGCTCCGGCCGCCGCACTCGCATCCAGCTCGGCCAGCCGGCGGGCATTGGGCGTGCGAAAGGGAATCGTCCCTTCGAACAGACTCACATGGTCGCCATACCGCACCATCACCGCCATCTGCCCACTCCGCCCCTGCCGGCGCACTTCCCCCGTCTCGCTCACCTCGGCAATCTCGGGATCATTGCTCTGGTAGACCGCCAGCCGGGTCACATCCTGCACCCGCCCATCCGACAACCGGGCGGTCACCTGCAGCGCCTGCGTCGACTGGTCGGCAGCGAACAGCGCCTGCCGGGGTGATACTTCGAGCGCCACCACCGTCGGGTCATCCGGCCGGGGACCAGGCATCCCCTGCTGCATCCACCGCTCCAGGATCTGGTACGACTCACTCCCCGGCACCGTCCGCCGGCCTCCCCCGTGGGGCACGCTGCCCACCGCCTTTTGCAGCAGCAGGCTGCTTTCCGGACTCGCGGCCAGCAGCCGCCGCCCCCGGTCATCCCTCACCAGCGCCTCGTGGTCGAACTCGGGCTCGTAACCCAGTAGCGACAACCGGAAGCCATTCTGCCCGGTCGACTTCCCGTGGCATCCGCCCCCATTGCAGCCCAGCCGCGTCAGCACCGGCACCACGTCGGTCGAAAAGGCGACCCGGTCGTCGGCACGCTCCCCCGCGGGCAAGAGGCCGAAGGGACCCCACGCGGCCATCAGCCACGCGGCCAGCCCCAGCACGCCCCGCTTCGTTCGCATCGCTGTTCTCATTCGCATCGGGTCACTCCACGATTTCCATCCGGAGAGCACGCGTCGCCCGGTAGACCGGCCGATCCTCGACCGTCCCCACCCCCTCCAGCCTCAAGAACGGCTGCTGCCCCAGCGGCGCGTCGTCGTTGGCGATGATCTGAATCACCCCCGAGTCCGACTGCCCCACCAGGGTCACTCCCCGACCCCGCAGTCCCACCACCCCACCCGGGGCGACCAGTTCCACGTGGGTCTTGCCAATGAATCCATGCCGGCGTTCGGCGAAGAACGTCACCTGCACCACCTTCCCCCGCCCAATCCGCACCGGAGCCCGCGGATCGACCCCCAGCGAAATCCGCGACGTCTCCACCCGGAACACCACCGGATTGCTGATCGCCACCACCGACACCGGAGGAGCGTCGGCCGAGGCATTCGCCGGCAGCGCCTCGGTCTCCGCCTGCACCGCCACCGAGTAGGTCCCCTCCGGCAGCCCTGGGGGAATCTGCACGCTGATCCACCCCTGCGACTGCCCCTCGGGAATCGTGGCCACCTCGGCGGTCACTCCCCGCGGCAACCCCACCAGCGAGAGGTAAACGGGCCGCGACAGCCGGGGATTCGTCCGCTCGACCTGCACCGACAGATCGAGCGCTCCTTCCTGAAAGACCGTCTCGTGGCTGCCGGTCGCCGCCACCCGCACCAGCGTCGGGGCCTCCTGCACCAACAGCGGCAGCGCCGACGTCAGCCGTCCCGAAGGCAGCGGCTGCCCCGCCGCGATCATCGTCCCGATGGAGGCGGTCCGGCGGAGCGGCGCGGCTGTTCCCAATTCAGCCGTTTCCAGTTCGGTCCCGGTGATGCTCAACGCCGCCAGTCCCGCCGAGGCGTTGGGATCGACCGACAGCACCAGCGGCCCCCGGTCGGCGGCGGGACCCAGCACCACGTCGTGCGCTTCGACCCCGCCCGGCAGGCCGTTCACCTCCAGGCGAATGGGCCGAGCGTGACCCCGCCGGCGACTCGCGAACACCTCCAGCCACTCCCGGCCACCCCGAGGAATCGCCAGCCCCGCCGGCTGCCCCAGTCGCCGCGAGACCGCCACCAGATCGAAATCGGGCTCCTCCCGCTGCATCGACAGCCACCACACCCGCCGGGCGTCGCGGTCGAGTCCCCCCACCACATTCCGCAACCCCACCAGGTACCGCCCCGTCGTAGGGGCCACCCAGCGTCCGCGGGGATCGGTGTGCTGCAACGGCAGTCGGTATCCGCCAGGGTTCTCGACCTCATCGCGGAAGTGGGCCAGCTCGGTCGCACCATCGGCCGTCAGCACCACCAGATCGAGATCGACGGGCGAGCCCAGCCGGTCGCCAAACGCCTCCAGCCAGAAGACCTCTCCCCGCCGCGCCTCGACGGCCAGCCACACCTGCTCATCCCCCTCGGGAATCTCCCCCCACCACGCCCCGGGCACTTCCACCGGCAACGCCTGGTCGGGCGTCAGGTGCCGTCGGGGGACCTCGGCCACCGGCAGGTCCACCACCGAAACCGGCCACGGCCCCGCTCCCCCCGCCTCGCGCGCGGCCACCAGGTGGGCCGTCCCCTGCGAGGGCAGCAGCCGCAACCCCAGCGTCCCTTCGCCCGCCAGCCGCGGATCAAACGGAAACGCCGGGATCTCTGCCGGAACATTCCGTCCAAGCACACGCAGCGGGGTCACCCGATCGCGCGATACCACCGGCGGAATCACCAGTTCGGCCCGCGGCTGCGTGGTGACGGCCAGGCGATAGACATACGGGGCTCCCCCGGCAAACGACAGATCATGCACCCGCAGCACGTACTCTCCCGATTCGCGGGGGGTGAAGTCGACCAGGGGATCGAGCCGGGGCCCGACCCGCTCGCCGGGCACCGCCCGTCCCTGCGGATCGCGCACCTCGACCACCGCCCGCAGGGGGGAATCGATCCGGTCGGCCCACGCTTCAACCAGCACCCGCTGACCCGCCGCGACGGGTAGGCGATAGCAGTCGACATCCCCCCCCTTCTCGATCCGGCCCTGCACGACCGTTTCGAGAGTCAGAGGCTGGGCCTGTTCGGGTTTGTCATTCGGCTGCAGCTCCAGCACTTCCGGCTGCCGCCCCACGACGAACATCCGGGGATTGGTAATCCCCGCCGGTCCCACCGCACGCAGGTCATAACTCCCCGGCAGCGCATCGTCAGGCAAAGTGATCTCAAACCGCCCCGCCGCCAACCGCCGCCCCTGCACCCCTGGCAGCGACGACCACAGGCCATCCGCCGCCTCAAGCCCGCTCCCTTCGAGCACGATCTCGAACTTCGTCCCCGCCCGCCCCCCGGCAGGAAACAGCGTGGTCAACACCGGCGCCGCCGGCTCAGCCGCGATCCCGACCCCGGCCGCCAGTCCGACGGCCAACGCCGCAAGCCTCGGTCCGGGCAGAACTCCCGGCAGGATCCTCCGCAGGACCGCCCCGCCGCCCGCCATCGCAGGAATTCGTCCCACACCAGACCTCGCGTCGAACCCGCCGCGGTCCCCCCGCGACACGCATCAAATATTTATCGATCAGACACCCACCCGGGCAAGAGTGAACCCGACGCGAAGTGCCGTATTTGCAATGACTTGTCGCGACAAACCGGTCCTGCCGCCACCACCAACCGGCACTTGGCCGAGCCGTACGATCGTTTTTAACCTGTCACCAAAAGGGCCCGTCCCCCGACAAGCACCTCCCGATCCAGTGACCCATCATCACGTCGGAAGCGCTGACAAACACGGAGGTTCGTCGCCACGTCCGTTGTTCGACACCACCCTCCCCCGCACAGGCGTTGGTTAAACCCGCATCGCCGCGCCCCAAACCGCCCGGTCCCGGCACGTCCTCCCCGAAGGGGTTCAAGAAGGTAGCCGGGGGGTTCCGCGATAGCGCTACCCCCGGAAAGCGATCCCACACACGCCCAGAACCACGAGAGTGGTTCCAGACGGCGGGGATAGGCCGTATCGACGGAGAACGAGCCAAAATGACAATCGCGATTCGCGGGATGACATGACAAGGCCGAACCCCAGGCGATGGCCACGATGAACGTCGTTCTCCAATCCTCTGGAACCCCTTCCGGGGTTCGGCGTTTGTCATGGGGCGGGCGATCCGGGGGTAGGAGCTTCGCTCCAACCCCCGGCTACCCTCTAATGCCCCTTCAGGGCCGTCGGTTGGCGACCGAACGGGCTGTGCGCGGGACATGTCGATGGACGTCTTTCAGCCCGAGTGGGTTTCGCGATGCGGACGCGAATTCCCATGGGACACGCATTCTCAGACGAACGAATTCTCGATCCACCGAACAATTTTCGCCTTGGGGGACTGACAAACCTGGAGTTTCGTCACCACGTACGTTGTTCGAGACCAACGTCAACACCCTCCGTCTCTCATTCCACACGGCTCGCCTCGCCCCCCCCGGTTCACCGTCCCAGATTCTGAATCGCATCGCTCAGTAACGCCTGCAGGACCCGCCGACTGGTTGCTTGCGGGTGCGGGAGGGGGTGTCCGTGATGGGCGAAGCACCAGGCGCAATCCTGCGGGATAATTTCCCAACCGGTCAGCAGGTCGGTGCCGTCGGTGATTTCCCGGGCCGCCAGCACCCGTTGCCAGACCGGCAGCAGGGAACGGAACTCCCGGCGTTCGTCGTCACTCAACGCCTGCCAGGTCGCCAGGTCGACCATCATCGCACCGGTTTTCTCACAGCGTCTGAGCCGTCGTCGGCTTGTGGTCGGTTGGTTCCCATCTTGCGCCGGTGGTCGGGTTCTCTCGCGGTTGGAGGGGTGCGGGACCACGGCCCCTCATCTGCTCCTCCGCCACCCCCCGTCACCGCCGCCGCAGGTATTCGATCAGATCCCGCACCTGCTCTTCGGTCAATTGATCGAGCTGCCCTTCCGGCATGATCGAGGTGTCGGAGGGGGTGGTCGACTCGATTTCGGTCAGGGGAAGAATCACCTGCCGGGTGTCGGTCTGCAGCAGGACCCGGCTGGGGGAACGTTCCAGCTCGATGCCGGTCACCGTCCGGCCGTCGCGGGTCTCGATGATCGACAGCCTGTAATCGCGGGCCACCTCGGCACTCGGGTCGACCAGGTTCAGCAGCAGATACTCCACGTCCCGCCGGTTGGTCCCCGTGAGGTCGGGGCCGATTTGTCCCCCGTCCCCCGCCAGCCGGTGGCAGTTCGCACAGAGCTTGCCGAAGAGCTTCTCCCCCGCGTCGAGATCGGCCGTCTGCAGAAACTCGGGGGAAAGCAGCTTGCGGTAGCGGGCCAGCCGTTCTTTTTTCTTCGGATCCGTCCCGCGGACCGCCCCCCAGAGCCGGGTGAGCCGGGCGGACAGCGCGCGGTCTCCCAGAGCCGTCATCTGGCGGGCATGGAAGGCCGAGATGTCGGCACGGGTCACCCGCTGTTCCTCCAAGGCCTGCAGCAGGGCCTGCGCCGTCTCAGCCCGGCCCGACAGTGTCTGCACGGCGATCGCCCGCTCGGCGGAAGTCAGTTCCCCCCACTGCGCCAGAATGCGGGGGGCGACTTCAGGATGCCGCAGCGACGCCAGGCCGCGGAGCGCCGCCGGCCGCACAACCGGCTGCCGAAGGGATTGCCACAGCAACTCGGGAAGATCGTCGGGACGGGCGGTCACCAGAAACTCCAGCGCCCGGCCCCGCTGCTCGGCCGATAGCCTATCATCGGCCACCTGTTCTCGCAGATCGGCCACTGCCCGGGGGGAACTGAGCGCCAGGGAAATCTCCAGCGATTGCTGCCGCACGTCTGGGTCCGCGTGCTGCTGACAGCGGGCATACACTTCGTCCCACCCCGCGGGCAACGGCAGGCGACTCAGTCCGCGAACCGCCAGCCACACCCCATGAACGCCATCGGCCAGCTCCGCCTCCCCCGACTGCCGCAACTGGGCGACCAACGGAGTGAAATCGCGGGTCCCCTTGGCCGAAAGGGTCCAGTCGGCAAACCGCCGGGCCGCCAGCGTGCGGACCTTCGGCACACGCGCGGTCCGCACCAGTTCGACAAACCGCTCCCCGTCGGCGGCCACCAGCGGTTCCAATCCATACCAGAGGACGAGGGGCAGATTGGGATCGTCGGCATCCTCGGCGTGTCGGGCGAGACGCTCGGCAATCGACCAGCGGCGGGACAGGGGCAACCGCTGCAGAGCCGAGGCCAACGCCAGCCGCACCACCGGCGACGATTCCCGCTCGGCCAGGTCGGTCAGCACCGCTGTCTGGGTGTCGTCCCCTTCGGGCCGCTCGACCAAGAGCCGCACGCCCCACGCCCGCAACGACGGCTCGCCACTCCGCAGCAGCTCGCGCAACAGTTCTTCCGGGGCTTGTCCAATCACCTGCAGCCCCCACAACGCCCGCAGCCGGTGGACGACGGGGGCCTGCGGATCGTCCAGCACCTGCCGCAGCGCGGTCCCCACCCCCTCCGCGTCCAGCGTCCCCGCGGCGGCCCGTTCCTGCAGCAGCCGCCGGGCATGCGTGACGAACCAGTCGTTCGTCTGCCAGAAGAGTGACACCAACTCGGCATCCGAGCGTTGACGCAGGTCGGTCACCGGTTCAGTCGCTGCGTCGCCATAACAGAGACGAAAGATGCGCCCCGTCCCCACCTGCGGCTGATAGGTGTGACACTCGCCGGTGTCGGACCAGTCCGACACGAACACATTGCCATCGGGTCCGGTCTTCAGGGTGACCCCCATGAACCAGGGGTCGGCCGCCACCATCAGATCGGGTGCGTGTCGGGCGACGTAACCCGACCGATGCGGCTGCAGCAGATCGCGATTGATCCGCCGGCCGTGCACATTGCACATCAGCACGCTCTGGTGGAACTCGGGAGGAAATCGCCCCCCCTGGTAGATCAGCGTGCCGCAGTGGGCGTGCCCGCCCCCCAGGGCCAACACCGCCTCGGTCTCGCCGCGCATCGCATGCGGGCGGGTGGTGTCGTAATGCAGATGATCGGCGATCGTCGGCAGCCGTTCGTAGGCGTAGAGGCTGGAGGGACGGTTCCGCCAGGGTTCATAGTGTCCCCCCGGCACCATATGGAACAGATGCGGATTGACGCAGTTCGAGACGAAGCATTCCCCCACTTCGTTGAAATCGACTCCCCAGGGGTTCGTCGTGCCGTCGGCGAAGTTTTCAAACACCAACCGGGTGGGATGAATGCGATAGACCCCGCCATCGCAGTGGATACGCTCGCTGGCGGGGGTTCCCGGACGGCCGACATCCGACGGACTGGTGCGGCCATGTCCGCCGTAGAGCCATCCGTCGGGTCCCCACGTGAAGCCATTCACCAGATTGTGCCGGCTCTCTTTGTGACCGAACCCATCGAACAGCAGTTCGGGTGGACCATCGGGGACGAGGTTCTGATCGCGGTCGGGGACGAAGTACAGCCCCGGGGGAGAGACCACCCAGACCCCGCCAAAGCCCACTTCGATTCCGGTGATGTAGTTGAAACCTTCGTAGAAGACCGTGCGCTCATCAGCCCGGCCATCGCCGTCGCGGTCGGCCAGCACCACCACCCGGTCGCGGCCGGTGGGGCGCCATTCGCCGTAGTTGAGCGCCTCGGCCACAAACACGCGCCCGGCATCATCAAGGCAGAACGAGACCGGCTGCACCACCTCCGGCTCGGCGGCGAAGACTTCCAACCGGAATCCGGGAGGCAACACCGCCTGCCGGGCCGCTTCCTCGGCAGGTAGCGGGGCCGGGGTGCGATCGGCAACAGTCGCCAGCAACGATCCCATCGCCAGCAACGATCCCACGGCCAGCCCGCCCCCCGCGAACCAGCCCCAACAGCGCGGCCCACGTGGTCTGCGGACCTCGCGGGTATTCTGGGTGGAATGGTCTGACATCACCAGCCGGCCTTTCCCAGTCTCAGGCGACCACGTCATGGATCACATGCCCATGCACGTCGGTCAGCCGGCGTTCAATGCCGTTGTGGTAGTAGCTGAGCCGTTCGTGATTCAGCCCCAACAGATGCAGAATCGTCGCGTGGAAGTCATAGACCGTCGCGACGTTCTCCACCGCCTTGTACCCGAAGTCGTCGGTGGCCCCGTAACTGAAGGGGGCCCGCACCCCGGCCCCCGCCAGCCAGCCGGTGAAGCCCGCGGGGTTGTGATCGCGGCCATTCGCCCCCGCCTGGAAGGTGGGCATGCGGCCGAACTCGGTGCACCAGACCACCAGAGTGTGCTGCAGCAGACCGCGCTGCTTGAGGTCGGTCAGCAGGGCGGCGGTCGGCTGGTCGAAGATCTCGCCGTGAATGGTGTATTGCTGCTTCAGGATCTTGTGACCATCCCAGTTGCTGGTCCCCTCCCCCCCCACCTGGTAGGCCCCGTTGAACAGCTGCACGAACCGCACCCCCTGCTCGATCAAGCGGCGGGCAAGAATGCAGTTGCGGGCATATCCCGCCTTGGTCTGCTGGGTGCCGTCGCCGGTCGCGTCGGCTCCGTACGCCTTGAGGACATGCGCGGGCTCGGACGAGAGATCGGACACTGCGGGGACCGACAGCTGCATGCGGGCGGCCAGTTCGTAGCTGGAAATCCGCGCGGCCAGTTCGGAATCGCCGGGGAACCGGCCGAGGTGATGGCGATTGAGCCGGCCGATGAATTCGCGGGTCGCGAGGTCGGTGGCGGCGGCAATCGACTGCGGCCGGGCGAGATTGCGGACCGGGCGGGTGGCGTTGAAATCGGTCCCCTGGAAGGCGGCGGGCAAAAAGCCCGGATTCCAGCAGTTGCCGCTCGACTGCGGGGCTCCCCGCGGGTCGGGAATGGCCACGAACGCGGGAAGGTTCTCGTTTTCACTCCCCAACGCATAGGTGGTCCAGGCCCCCACGCTGGGGAACCCATCCAGCGTGAAGCCGGTGTTCATGAAGTTCTCGCCGGGACCGTGGGTGTTGGTCTTGCCGGTGAGGGAGTGGATGAAGCAGAGATCATCGGCCAGGTCACCCAAGCGGGGAACCAAGTCGGAGATCATCTTGCCGCTCTGCCCGCGGGGCCGGAACGCCCAGGGGCTTTGGGTGAGGGCTCCCTGCGCCCCCTGGAAGGTCACCAGCTTGTCTCCGCCGGGCATCGGCTGGCCGTGCCGGGCGATCAGCTCGGGCTTGTAATCGAACGTATCGAGATGACTGCAGGCCCCCGCGTTGAAGATCATCAGCACCTGCTTCGCCTTGGCGGGGAAGTGGGGCTCGCGGCGGTTGTTGGGATTGGCCGGGTCGATCTGCGGCCGGATGGGGGTGCGCTCTTCGTCCCGCTCGGCCTCCGCCGCCAGCAGCCCATCACGCCGCAGCAGGTGGGCCAGCGCCATGCCACCCAGGGCCGTGGCGCTCTGCGACAACAGACCGCGACGATCGAGCAACGTGTGGGCGAGTGGGGAAACAGGCATGGTCGGATCGGTTCGCAAAAGTCGTGACGGACAGGACCGTTGGACAACGGGGCGGGCGGAGGAGTGCCATCCCACCGGATGGACTCCGCCGACGGCCGGGCCGGTTCAGAACAGGAACAGGAACTCGCTGGTGTTGAACAGCGCCCGGCAAAACGCTTCGAGTCCGTGCTCGCGGATCATCTCTTGCGAGGCCTGCTGCTCGAAGTCATCGGGCACACGGGCGACAGTCCACTGGAAGGCGAGCCGGACCTGGGCGGCGACGTCCTCCCCCGCTTCCTTCTTCAGTCGCCCCGCCAGCAACCCGGCCTGCTGCAGGATGAACGGGCTGTTGAACAGGTTGAGCGCCTGCAGCGGGGTGTTGGACCGGGGCCGTTTGGGGGTGACCTGGTTACCGCTGGGGCAGTCGAAACTGCCAAACACCGGATCCTGCTCTTGCCGGATGCGGTTGAGATAGACCATCCGCCGGAACTCGGGGGGACCGAACTCTTCCTTGGGGAAGTAGCGGTAGACGTTGTCGACCTCGACCTTCTGCAGGAAGAAGCCGGGGCCCCCCATGGAGAGGTCGAGCACGCCCGACGACGCAAGGATGCAGTCGCGGATCGCCTCGGCCTCCAGCCGGCGGGGAGGGAACCGCCACAGCAGGCGGGCGGCGGCATCGGCCCGCAGCCCCTCGGCCCGTGGTGCCGACGACTGCCGGAAGGCCCGCGTGGTCAGGATGAGCCGCTGGATGTGCTTGACCGACCAGCCGCTTTGAACAAACTCATCCGCCAGCCAGTCGAGCAGTTCGGGATGCGTGGGAGGAACACCATTGCCACCGAAATCACTCGGTGTCTCGACCAGTCCGGTTCCGAAGATGTAATGCCAGATCCGATTGACCATCACCCGAGGGGTGAGGGGATTCTCCCGGCTGGCGAGCCAGTTCGCGAGTTTCAGGCGACGCTGCTGCTCGGGCTCGTTGGGGTCGAGCGAGAGGCCGCCAAACACCTCGAGCCCGCCGGGAGGGACCACCTCGCGCGGCAGGGTGTGATCGCCGCGATGCAGCCGGCGGATCTCGGGAGGCTGCGAGAAGGTCCCCAGCCAGGCATTCAGCCCCTCGGTCAGCTCGCCGATCCGCCGGCGGGCGTCGGCCACCTGATCGAGCAGCCGGCCTCCCTCTGTGGCCTCTTCGGCCGAGAGACGTTTCAGAAAGGCCCGCGGGTCTTCCGGTCCGAACTTCTCCCGATCGGCCGCCGAGGCGACTTCGCGCCAGGTGTCCCCCTCCTGCAGCACTTCGACGCTGTAGTCGGTCGCCACGCGGTCCTGGAACTGCTGGTTCCGGTCGCGTCCCCAGACCACTTTCGCGATCGTCACCGCAGCAGGGAAGTCAATCCGCACCCACCCCTTCCCCGAGGTGTTTGAGATCCAACTGCGGTTGTTTCCCAACTGCCCGTCGTTCACGTGCTCGAGCTTGTGAATCTCGTGCCCCGGCAGTGTGCCGCTGGCCGAAGGCTTCGCCCCGGCCGAGGCGAGGGCCACGTTCTTGCCCGCCGCATCGTAGACTTCCAACTCGTCGAGGCACGGTTCGCTGGCATTGGTGGCCCGGATGGTAAACCGCAACGCGGTGGTCTGGATGGGGGGAATGGTCTCTTCATTCAGCCGGGCGTTGACCGCGGGGCGCAGTTTGCCGGCGGGATTGGCCTGACCGGCCGCCTTGGATCGCAATACCGCCAGCCGTTCTTCATTCTGTTGAACCTGTGCCCGCAGCCGTGCCACTTCGCGGTCCGACTCTTCGGTGCGGTCGCGCGGCAGCGGGCGGGGGGCGAAATTGACCCCGGCGAACACTCCCTGCAGCGCGTAGTAATCGCGCTGCGAGACGGGATCGAACTTGTGGTCGTGGCAGCGGGCACAGCCGAGGGTCAGCCCCAAAAAGGCAGTTCCGGTCGTGTTGATGATGTCGGCCAGTTCGTCCTGCCGCTGCATCAGCGTGAGGTTGACGTCGGGGCTCTTCACCAGGTCGTAGGCCCCGGCCACCAGGAAGCCCGTCCCGGCATCGGCCCGCAACGCGTCCCCCGCCACCTGCTCGCGGATGAACTGGTCGTACGGTTTGTCTTTGTTGAAGGCTTCGATCACATAGTCGCGATACGGCCAGGCATTGGGCCGGACACGGTTGGTCTCAAACCCGTTCGACTCGGCGAACCGGGCGATATCGAGCCAGTGC
Source organism: Planctomycetaceae bacterium (assembly GCA_046339535.1). Lineage (GTDB taxonomy): Bacteria > Planctomycetota > Planctomycetia > Planctomycetales > Planctomycetaceae > UBA10511. Next base: position 14,071 of record JBKDUK010000141.1, read on the forward strand.
CGGCCCCAGCGTTCGCCATACCGCGGACTGGCCAGAACGCGATCGACCAGCCGCTCATAAGCCCCGGGGGCCGTGTCTGCAGCGAACTCCCGCACCTCGGCCGGTGTGGGTGGGAGCCCGTGCATCACTAGGTAGAGGCGGCGGATCTGGGTGACGCGGTCGGCTTCCGCCGAAAAGCCCAGGCTGGCCAGGTCTTGCCGGGCCCGCTGCGCTTCGAGCAATTCATCGATCGACGCGGCAGCGGCGGGCAGGTGGGGACGCTGCACCGGCCGGAAGCTCCAGGGAAGCTCCTTGCGGGCCGTCGCCTCGTCGGCGGGGCCGGGGGCTCCCTGATCGATCCAGTCACGCAGTACCTGGACCTCCTCTGACGAGAGCGGCTCTCCCTCGGGAGGCATCGCGATCTCGGGATCGTCCTGCAGTACCGCCTGGATCAGCAGGCTCTCGGCCGCTTTCCCCACCACAACCGCCGGCCCGCGCGAGCCCCCCTTCAACAGGGCGGCGCGGGAATCGAGCCGCAGGTCACCCCGCTGCCGCTTCGCACCATGGCAGCCGACGCAATGCTGCTGCAGCAGCGGCTTCACGTCGCGGGTGTAGTCGACCTCGGCCGCCGTCAGAGACCGTGCGAGGCCTGTGGTCAGCCCACAGACCATCAGCAAGGTCCCCATCAACGGCAGCCCCCCCTGCCTCCCGCGACACCCGTGTTCCGCAACCCGACTCACCATGGAGAGCGCATCCGGCAAATCTGTGTCCCCGCTGTGCAGACCCATCCTGCACCGAAACCCCAGTATACCGGAAACCGCACGTCGGACGCAGTCGCAACACGAGCGGGATTTGCGTGAACCGGGCCGGTTCGCCTGGCATCGGCCCCGCCTGGGCCGGCTGGCTCAGCCGTTGCAGAACTGCAGGGCGGTGGCGGCGTAGAGCTGGGCGACGCGGGCCATGTCGTCGATCGACACCCATTCTTCCAGCGTGTGGGCCCCGCCGGAGTTCGGGCCGTGGGTGATTCCAGGAATGTCGGCCAACGACCAGAAGGCGTTGCAATCGTCGCAGAACGGCTTCGGTCCCTGCGGCAGCGTCTTCCCCGTCGTGGCGGTGTAGTTGTCTTCGAAAATCTTTACGAAGCGATGGTTGGTGTCGAGGCGGAAACCGTCCCGCACCAACTGCCAGCGGATGTCGATGGTCGTCTTCGTCCGGTCGGCCACCTGCTGCACCAGCTTGCGGAATTCTTCCTCAACCAGGTACCGGCTCTCCCCCGGCAGCCACCGACGGGTTCCTTCCAGCACAAACTCCTGCGGGAACTGGTTGAAGATCACCCCCGAGTGCACCTGCCCGACAAACACCGTTTCGGGTCCCGCCACCGGGTCGGTCTTGCTGGCGAGGTGCGTGCCGTATTGCCGCAGACGGGCGATCATCTCGGCCCCCGCTTCAATCACGCTCGGCTCGTTGGTGGGCCGCAACACTTCGTGCACCGGGGCTCCCGGACGGCGGACGGTCAGCTTCCAGATCGCCAGCCCCCGGCCGGCAGTGGGAATGCAACTGTTGAGGTATTCCGGAATCAGCACGGCATCGCCGCAATAGCCCTGACGAATCAGCCCTTCCAGCTGCGTTCCATCCCCCCAGGGGGCCTCGTGCAAATCGTGGGCGGTCAACAGAATCGACCCTTTGGTCAAAGCCCCGCTGTCGCGCACCACGCGCAGCGCTTCGAGCGCCGCGACGGTTCCCCCCTTCATGTCGCAACTGCCGGTTCCGGTGATGCGATCCCCCTCGTGCTGCGGGGGGACGAACGGCAGATGGACCGTGTCGAGATGGCCGTTGAACTGAATGGTGGGACCAGGCTTTCCTGACGAATACCGCACCGCCACCGCGGGGGCCGCGGCATAGCCCCCCTCGGGCCGCTCGACAGTGAAGCCCTCGCGGGCCAGGATCTCGGCCAGCCGATCGAGCGCCGGCTTCGCCTCCCCCGTCCGGCTGGAGAGCGAACAGAGATCCATGGTGTCGCGGACCAGGCGGTCGCGTGAGACCAGAGAGCGAAGAGCGTCGAGCTGGGGAGCGGGAAGTGCGGGCATGAGAGTGCTGTGGTGGCGAGAAGTCGAACGTGATGAGAGGACGCGGCCGATCGAATCCCGTGGCAGAGCGGCACCGTCCGTGAAGACACACCAACTCCTCGCAGGGTCGACCCAGCCAAGCTGTGCAGGAACGGTACCTTGCCACGGGTCGATGCGGCAACTGGCCAGCCGGTGATCGGAACGGCAACCGTCCCCCCGCCCCGACCCATCAATCCCCCAGCAGGAAGTCGACCAGCGGCTGCGACTCGTACAGGGGTGTCCCCCCGTGTCCGAGACCAGGAATCACCACCACCTCGGCCCGGCCACCCAGCCGGCGGTAACGCCGGGAAAGTTCGGTCGAATTCGGCCCGAGAGGAACGAGGTCATCCCGGTCGCCGTGGATGTGCAGAATCCGCACCCCCTGCCGGGCCAGGGGCTCCAGCCGGTCGATCGGGTTGTACTGGCTGCTGTTCCGAACCAGTTCGTCGTAGGTCAGCCCGTAGTCGAGCCCCCGCGTGGGGAACTGGATGACGTTGTACGGACCGGGCCAGGTCCAGAAGTCGGTCGCCGGGCAGATACCGCCGATCCGTCCGACCCGCTCCGGCTGCCGACTCGCCCAGGCGTAGCCAATCAGCCCGCCGTTGCTCTGCACCACCAGCCGGGCCCGTTCATGCAGTCGAAACTGCCGCTGAACCTGCTCATAAAACTGTCCGCTTACCCGCGCCCCCGCCGGGCTGCCGCACGACGTTCCGACATCGATCCCGGCCACATGAAACCCCGCCTTGAGGTAGCGCTCCACATACCAGCGGTGATGCAGTTGCCCATGCCCATCGTGGATTCCCAGCCAGAAGGGGAAAATCCAGATCCAGCGGCGGCGGGGGTCGACCGTTCCCGTCGGCTCGACCACATAGGCGTTCCTCCCCGCCACCTCGAGCGCAACGAGCCGCCCCGAGGTGTACGTCCCCTCGATCCGTTCGGGGATCAGCTTGCGGATGTACTCGGCATTGGGGGTGACCGGCTGGGCCGCAGGCTTCTCCTGGGCCCTGCCCGCCAGCGGCAGGAACACCACCGACAGACCGAGTGCGGCAGCCAAAACTCTCGGCCAGCCGCAGACGGTCTCCGTCGCACAGCCCCGGCCGTCCACCGGAGCCGTCGATCTCGCGTTGCGATCCATCCGCCCCACCCCGCTCGCACCTCAGCCGATCAATTCGGGAATCGGCCGGCCATGGTCGACCACCGGGGTCGGACGGCCGGAGAAATCCTTGATCAGCGTGTTGGGGGCGTCGATTCCCAGGTGGTGGTAGATCGTCGCCAGGAAGTCGCCGGGGCCGCACATCCGCTCGACCACATCCTCGCCCCGCGCGTCGGTGGCCCCAATCACCTGGCCGGTCTTGATCCCACCCCCGGCCCAGAGGTTCGAAAACGCCCGCGGCCAGTGGTCGCGGCCGGGCTGCTTCGTCCCCGCCGGGGCACTGGCGTCTCCTCCCCCCGTGCTGGGGGAGTATTCAATCCGCGGCGTCCGTCCGAACTCTCCCGTCACGCACAGCAGGACCCGCTTGTCCAACCCGCGTTCGTAGAGATCTTCAATCAGCGCGGTCACCGCCTGGTCCCAGGCATTCGCCCGGAACTGCATCGCCTCGAAGACGTTGTGATTCACGGCGTGGTCATCCCAGTTCTGCACCCGACCGCAGAGCGGTCCCGAGAGCTGGCTGGTGACAATGTCGACCCCCGCCTCGACCAACCGCCGGCACATCAGCAACTGCTGACCCCAGGCGTTCCGGCCGTAGCGGTCCCGCACCGCCGGATCTTCGCGGGTGAGGTCAAACGCCTCCTTCGCCTTCGGGTTGGTCAGCAGGGTCATCGCCTGCGATTCGAACTCGTCGAGGGCCGACAGCTCGCGCTGCTGATCGAACGCCCGTTCCAGCGTGTCGAGCTTCTGCCGCAGCGTCGACCGGCGGTCGAGCCGGCGCACCTCCCCGGCGTTCGACAAACCGATATTCGGCACCTGGAAATTCGGCTGGTTCGGATCGCCACTGACCACGAACGGAGAAAACGCCTCCCCCACATAGGCGGGGCCGTTGTATTCCAGCGGCGGATTCACCCCCACGTACGCCGGCAGGGGCGAGGTCCGCGGCCCCTGCTGGGCCCGCAGGTAATTCGCGATGCACATCCAGTCGGGGTATTTGGGCTTCGGCTTGTCGCGCGTGTCGGGGTCGCCCGAGAGCAACTGCATCGAGCCCGCCGGGTGCCCCCCCGCCGTCTGCCTCATCGACCGCAGAATCGTGAACTTGTCGGCCAGGGCGGCGTGCCGGGGGAGCAGCTCGGTCAGCGTCAGCCCGGGCACTTTCGTATCAATCGGCTGGAAGGGACCGCGGTACTCGGAAGCCGACTTGGGCTTGGGATCGTACGAGTCGATGTGCGAGCAGCCCCCGGGCTGCCAGACCATGATCACCGCCGTCCGCTCGCGGCCACTCTCGGCCGCCTGCAGGCTGCGCCCGGCCCGCAGCCGCAACAGCCCCGGCAGGCTCAGGCTGGCGAACCCTCCCAGACCCAACTGGAGGAACCCGCGACGGCTGGCCGCCGACCGCTCCAGGGGACCGGCAAACAACTGGGGAACTCGGGAGGAGTGGCTCATTTCGTCTCCGTTGGCAAGACACGCAGAATCACCGGTTCGGTCGCCAGGAGATCGACGATATCCTGGGGTTGGGCCCGATCGGTGGCTTGTTTGACCTGATTCATCGCAGCCGTCAAGGCCGCCATCGCCGCTTTCTGCCGGGTGCCAATCGCCTCCAGGGCGGCGGCATCACCCGCTTTTTGCTTCGCTTCTTCTGCCAGGGCGGCAATCTCCTGCTCCACCTTCTGCTGCAGCAGCTTCGCCGTCTCAATCGCCTCGGGCTGATGACGGTACTTCGCCACCGCATACCCCAGGTACGCCAGGGGGTAATCCCCCGGAGCGGTCTTCAGGGCCGCGAGGTCGAGCACCACCTGGGCACTCTCTCCCGCCAGCGGCACTTCCAGAGCCGGGGTCGCTTCGAACCCCGCTCCCACGCACCGCAGCGGAGCGGTCGCTCCCGAGAAATCGCTGCGGCGAATGTTCTTGAAGTAGACTGTCACCTTCTCTCCCACGCGGGCTTCCACCACCCGGCCCGTGGCGGGGGTGATGGTCAGCGGGGCCAGATCCACACCCCCCACCGAGACGGGCAGTTGGCTCGCCAGCCGGGGGTAGGGAATTTCGCCCCACGAGTCGGGAATCGGCCAGGCCACCGTCGCCAGCCGCCCCTCCCGGGTCACCATGCTCTCACCGATCTTCGACCGGGCGATCAGCGACGCCATCGCCACACCGCGGGGAGCCCCCTCGGCGGCCGAGACCACCATCAGCCCACGCGACTTGCCGGCGGGAATGCGAATTCCCTGGGCGGTCACTCCATCGGGCAGCCCCTCCAGCGAGAGCTCGATGTCGCCATCAAAACCATCGCGGCGAATCGCCACCACTTCCAGCACCTGCGTTGCCCCGCCCCGCAGCGAGAGGGGCTTCGAGAGGGCCGCCCGGTCGCCGTTTCGCAGCTCCATGTGCAGCGGCCAGGCGACCACCGCGAAATCGGGCTGCGCTTTCCGGATGATCAGCCGGTAGACGTTGGAAGGATCGTTCCGTGTGCCACCGAAAAGGTCAGTGATTGACAAGCGGTGCCGCCCATCCTGCTGGATCACGAGTTTCCCCAGTACATCGGCCGAACCGGCGTTGTACGGCGGACCGTCGTAGGCGTAGCCGTTGCTCGAGACCTTCACTGGGCTGGCGATGTCCTGAAACTCGGCCACATCGGTGACAGTTTCGTTGCCGCCGTTCACCGCCACGTGCTGCACCAGCACCGAGGGATCGGTCGGCAGCCCCAACCGTTCACTCGCTACCTCGACCCACCATTCCTCCCCCTTCTTCGCCTCGAACTCGAAGACGTCGGTGTCGGCGGCGGGGGCGAAATTGCCGCTGATGTCGGCCGGCAGGGTGATCTGCTGCGGCGTGTCATCATTCGGCTCGACTTCAATCGTGGCGGAACGGGGGGCCAGCCCCGCCGGCGGCCACGAGAACGAGCTA
>JBKDUK010000142.1:0-3814 GCA_046339535.1 Planctomycetaceae bacterium
CGGCGGGCATCGCCGGCATGCTCGCCGGCGGCCTGCTCCCCCAGTGGCTGGCCCACACCGAAGCCGACCCCGAGGTGCTCGCCGCCCGCAAGGGAACCGCCGGCCATTGAGCTGTGTCGCATGGAGCGCGGACCGCAGGCCGCGGTGCGTGGACCGTGGTCCGTGACGCCGTCGTCCGTGGGGTGTGGTCCGACAGCGCTCAGCCCGAGATCACGAAAAACTTCTTCATCGGTTCGAGAATCGTCCAGGTCGACGCTTCCCCCCCGGGGAACGACACCACGTCGCCCGGCACCAGTTCCAGCGTCGGCCCCCCCGCCAGCGCGATCCGCACCCGTCCTTCCAACAGATGGAAGGTTTCATCGGCAGGGAAGACGTAGTCGAACTGACCGGCGGGGTGCCGCCACAGCCCCGTGAACAGCGTCCCTCCCCCGGACGACGTGGTCCGCAGCCAATGCACCTCGCCAAACGGTGCGCCATTCACCAGGAAGGGCTCGTAAACGGCGGCATCGACACGCGAGCGGGAAACCATTTGCGGAATCATGACGGAGCGTTCCTGGAGACAAGGGGTGAAGTGAGGGAGGAAGTCGTGGTTTCCGCGGTTCGCAGGGCCTCGATCAGGGCGCTGTTGTCGCTCTCCCCCCAGCCCAGTTCCTCGGCCCGCTCGAGAATGCGCCGGTGTGCGTCCGACAGCGGCAGGGCCAGCCCCGCCTCCCCCGCCGAGGCCAACATCAGCCGCACATCCTTCAGGTGCTGAGACAGCCGGGCCTGCGGCGTGTACTCGCGCTGCAGCATCTTCGGCCCCTTCGCGTCCATGATCTTCGAATACGCCAGGCTCTCCCGCAGCAGATGCAGCGTCTGCGCGGGGTCGAGCCCCAACCGCTCGGCAAACACCAGCCCCTCGGCCAATGCCGCCCGGTTCAGCCCCAGCACCAGGTTCGACACCAGCTTCTGCCGGGCCCCGCTCCCCACCGGGCCGGTGTGGAAGACCTTCCCCGCCAGCACCCGCCACAGGTCGGCACACCGCTCGAAATCGGCGGCTGAGCCCCCCACGAGGAATACCGCCTCCCCCCCCTGCAGCACCGCGCTGCTCCCCGAAATCGTCGCATCCAGATAGGCAACTCCCCGGCCCCCCAGTGAGGTGGCCTGCCTCTCGGCCGCGGCGGGATCTCCCGTCGAGGTGTCAATCACCAGACTGCCGTCGGCCAGCTCGGCACCCATCTCCCCCAGCACCCCGGCCACGATGTCGTGGGTCGGCAGACTCAGCAACAGGCGATCAACCCCGCGGGCCACGGCGGCCGCCGAGTCGGGCACCGCTCCCCCCAGTCGCCGCAAGGCCTCCCGGCGGGTGCTGTCGACGTCCCAGCCCTGCACGGTGTATCCGGCAGCCAGCAGCCGCTGGGCCAGCACCGTCCCCATCAGGCCGATCCCAATCAGCCCCACAGCACGCGGTTCGGTCGAGGTGGACACAACGGGGGACATGTCGGTCGGGGGGCGGGTACGAGACAAGACACGCGGAACTCCGCTGATCAGACTCCCTTTCTCCGCTCAACGCAAGTTCGCCAGCCTGCCTCGTTGGAAGTGACCCCCGGATCCCGGAAACACCGAGACTGCCCAGCTTGACGATGTCGGGGGAAGTCGTCTTGTCCGCGCGCGAGGGGAGGCGTACGATCCCGCCGCTTCCTGGGTTCTCGACACGAGCGTGTGTGATGTTTCGGGTGTGGTCGTTCCAAATGTGGGTGCTGTTGGTGGTGGGTGGCCTCCTGCCGCCGGCCATCGCCTGCGCCCGACCGCTCGACCCTCTCGCCACCCGGTCCCTGTTCGCTCCCTGGATCGATGGCCCCCTCGCCCCCCGGCTGCCCCCCGCCGGCGACGAAGAAGCGTGGTCCGGGGAGGACGACGCGCCGCCCCGGCCGGGGACCGTCACGGGTGCCGACCTGACCGATCCCGACGGAACCGACGTCGATCTGACCGGGGCCGACGTCACCGATTTTCTCCCCCCGCTCGACGCCCCGTCGCCGTTGTTCCTCCCCCGGCTCGACCGTCCGTGGGAACCGGCGTACGACGATCCGCTGCTCCCCATCCAGTCGCAGCCGGACCGCGCGGCCTTGCCGGAGGATTACCTCCTGGCCGACCTGGCCTACGACGACGAATCGGAGGGAGAGACGGCTCCCCAGGGCTGGCGCGACCGACTGTACCGCCGCTTCACCGGGCTGTTTGACGAATGGGCCTCGCGGGTCAGCCTCGGCGGACGCTCGCTGGCGGGGAACAGTAACCAGAACTTCGTCGACCTCTTGGCCGACTTCGAAAACAAGACCAAGTGGCGGGCGACCCAGATCAACCTGGGGGGACAATTCGGCGAGTCGAACAACAAGATCGTCGCCAACCGCTGGTTCGCCAACTCGACCACCGACTACTACCACGGCGCGAAATGGCTGACCTTCACCAAGGTCATGGACCAGTACGACGCGCTGCAGAACCTCGATTACCGGGGGACGTTTTCGGCCGGCCTCGGCTACCGCTTTCTGTTCGACGACACCCGGCGGATCATCACCCGCGTCGGCCCCGGCGTGACGCTCGAAGTCTTCCACGACCCGTCCGACAGCCGGGTGACCGCCGACGCCTTCGGCGAACTCGAAATGCGGCTCCCCATCTGGAAACGGCTCAAGTGGGAACAGAAAACCACCCTCTTCCCCAGCCTCACCTCGCTGGAGGTGGCCCGCGCCCAGAACAACACCTCGCTGTTCTACGCCTTCGACGAGCGCGAGCGGTGGAGCCTGCGGGTCGGGTTCCTCTACCAATACATCAGCCAACCCAACCCCGGCAAAGTCCCCTCCGACTACACCACCAACGTCTCGATCATGTACCAGCGCAAGTAAGTTCTCCCCGCGCTGCCTCGCGGAGTGGCCCGGGGGGAACGGGACGCTGGAATGGCGGCGTGGGCGGTTTGTGAAGGGGTGAACCCACCACCCACCACCCACCACCCGCCAGGTCGCCAGCGTCCAATTCCGACCGTGTGATCAGGGCGGCGACGTGCGACAGTGCCGGGCACCGGCTCCCCCTACCAGACTGCTTGCCTGTCCACCGGGATTTCCCATAGTCTAGACCCCCGGGAGAAACACGGCCGGCGCGGGCTTCGCTCGAACCCCGCGTCACGTTGCCGGGTCTGTTCTCCCACAAGGCGGACCCCGAGTCCGCCAGGGGGCTGTAGCTCAACCGGTTAGAGCAGCGGACTCATAATCCGTTGGTTCTGGGTTCAAGTCCCAGCAGCCCCACTCGGTTTTTCAGGCATTTCTCGATGTTTTCAGTATCACCTGCGAGACCAGTGTGACCCACTTTTTTACCCAAATCGCTGAATAACGGCTGTTCCAACCCACAGTCACCAATCGCATCGAAGGTCATGGTCGTCTGAACGCTGGCCTGACGCATCAACCGCGTCACACGAGGATGAACTTCGCCTTCACCCCGCTGCGCCGGCATCGGCCAGACACTCTCCCATTGCCGCCCACCGCGCCCCGTCCTGCCACGAACACTCCGGGAGGGCGAGGCTCCGTCCGAGCCACCGCTGGACTCACATTCGCCCCACGCCGTCCGCAGGCACCAAGCACAGGGTGGCGGGGGGGGCGGACCTCTGTGTCCGCTCCGCTGGGTGTTCGTCCGAGGACACCCGTGCCGCCGGGCAGCCAAACGGTATGGATCGGCCAGAAGCCTGCCGCTGGGCTTCCTACCGAAGACAGCCGTTCGCCTGGGACCAGAACCCGGGTCGCGGGGGGGCGGACCTCCGTGTCCGCTCCGCTGGGCACTTGTCCGCCAACAA
>JBKDUK010000143.1:0-10743 GCA_046339535.1 Planctomycetaceae bacterium
CCTCATACCCGACGAACGCGGGAGTCTCGTAGATCACCCGTGTCCGGGGATTGACCGGCCGACTGGGTGGGGGTGATTCTCCCAGAATCTCCTGTCGGAATTCGGCCCGATAGGGTGTCGTTGTATCACGCCAACGTTCTACCGTGGTCGTGTCAGCACGGCTCCAATACTCGACCCGGCGAAATGTCGCCAGCCGGGCCTGCCGCTGCACATGCTCCACCAGTTGCGTCACCTGGCGACGCATCCGCTCCCGGGGGTCCCAGCTTTGTCCTTCCCCCAACCGGGCATTCTCCAGCGGGGTCAAGGGAGGCAAATCCCGCACTCCGGCGATGTCACGCAGCAGCTCCTGCAACGCCCGGTCTCCCACGCTCGCCGGGGCCTCAGCCGCGGAGGACAGCAAAACGCGATGCTCCCCCGGCCGGGGGCGATACACCGCTTCGAACCGGGACCATTCGCCCTCCACAGCCGGAAGTGACGCGGTCGTCAGTCGTCCGGTCGCCGCCTGGTTTCCCGGGTGCGGCCCGCGGTGACCGGTCACCTCGGGCCAGGGACTCGCCTCCACGACGATGTGCTTCGCGGTCGAGAGATCCAACAGATCCGCACTGCGAAAATCGCGTACCAACCCCCAGACGTTGCGGTCGATCGGCTGTTGCCAAAGATCGGCCAGCGGTCCAAAGGACGCCGAAACCAGGACCCGTTCAAACCGGTCGTCGACGGCCGCCGTCAACAGGGCCAGCCATCCCCCCTCGCCGTACCCCGCCAGGAACAGCGGAGGCTTGATTTGTGCTTCCGGTCCCAGCATCTGCAAGACGTCGGCCGCCCCCTGTACCTTGTGGATCTCGTAACCGCCGAGATGGCGACCCAGGTAGTACGCCTGACGGTACACCCATTCCCGATGCGATTGGTTCGTCTGCGCCACACGCGGGTTGCCCGAAAAGTCGTTACGGCGGTCCAGCAGTGTGGGAATGACCACCCGGCAGCCGCGCTCGGCCAACTGCCGGGCCCAGGCGCTGGTCAACTCCGACTCGACCGTCCCGAGCCCCGCGAGTTGCTCGGGAGACTGGTCAGCATCGGGCATGGCGATCACATTGGCCACCACCGCCTTCCGGGGCTCCAGCAGCAGTCCTTCTCCGTCAACCCCGTCAAGCACCGGCCAGCGGATCGACATGACGCGGACCCGATCATTCGAGGCCACGACCGCCGGCATCTGGAGCGTTCCGACCAGCTCAAAGTCGCGAGGGGCCCGCCGCAGGTCTTTGTTCAGCCCCAGAATCCGCCGCAGCCGGTCCCGCAACCTCTGCTTCTCTTCCGGAGTCCGGGGAGGCTGCCGGGCCAATTCCTGCTGATGCCGGGAGGTCTCCGCCAGAAACCACCGATCGACCCGGTCGACCACCTCCAGCGACAGGTCCCCCGACAGTTCGAGGGGCGCCGTCCCGGGCAACGGGTCCGCCCCCTGAGCCGCAAGTTCATGACACCAGACGGCGAGCAACCCCAGGGAGCCCATTGTCAGCACACACGCCCGAAATCTCCGTCGCCACTCGCCCATCGCACCCACTCTCCAGGAACCAACCATCCCGCTCTTGCGGTGGTCAGTTTCGGAGGGGCGATCTGTGGTGTCAACGTGCCGGGGCGGGTCTACTCGACCTGCCCAATCAGCGTCTTCCCCTGTTCCTTCTGGAAGGCGTTCAGTCCCTCGTTGAGGAAGTTGGCGAATTGCGTGGGATTGGGGTCATAACCCAGTTTCTCGGCGAGGATTCCGGCACCGGGAGGTCCCTTCAACAGATCGGGCTGCGGGGGAATGACCACGTACGCTGGCAGGGTCGTGTCTTCAAACCACCCTTCCTGCAGATCGACATTCTGCTTCAGCAACCGGGCCCGTTCGACCGGATCCGCCACGCCGGGAACCTGGTCGCACCACAATTGCACGCAGACGAACTCCTTCAGCCGGGCAATCACTTCCGGGCTCGCCAGGGGCCCCTGCTCCATCTTGCGACAGTTCACACAGTTGACTCCAGTAAACTCCAGGAACACCGGCTTGCGGTTCTTCCGCGCGTATTCCAGAGCCTTCACGTAGTCGAGGGCGTACAGCAATTCGCCATGCTTCTGGGCGGGACCCAATTCTCCTTCCTGCTGCACCTCCGACTCAAACCGGGGAGGGGCAAACGCCGAGACCAGTTCCCACACCTTGCCATCCGGCTTGCGGCTGCCGTACAGGCCGACCGCCAGATACGCGGCCAACCCCATGAAACTCATCGCCGAAAACAGCCGCAGCACCCCTACATGGTCGGTCGCCATGTCGTGCGGCAACCGGAACAACCCCAGCAGATACAACGTCGCTGTCAGCGAGATCACCATCCAGGCCGAGATGACAAGTTCGTAATCGAACACCATCGGTTTGGGATTCCAGGCCCAGTCGGCGACCGACAGGAACTTGAACGCCGCCCCAATCTCGAGCAACCCCATGATCACCTTGATCGTGTTCATCCACCCGCCCGCCCGGGGCAGCTTCTTCAGCCAACTGGGGAATAGGGCCAGGAAGAAAAAGGGAAGCGAGAATGCCGCCGAAAACGCCAGGAGCCCCAGCAGCGGCCACAGCCGGTCACCGCTGGCCGCCATGCCCAACAGCCCACCGACGAACGCGAAGGTGCACGTGAACGACGTCAGGGTGAAGGTGAGCGCCATGAACAGCACCCCCACGTAGCCTCCCCGTGACTCCTGTCCCGAAGAATACATCAAGAGCCAACTGGGAATGGTGATCTCAAACAGCCCCAGCAGATTGAAACCGAAAAAGATCATCACCGCGGCGATGAACAGGTTCAGCCAGGGGTTGTTCGCCAGGGTGTTCAGCGAGGCGGCCCCGAACAACATGCTCATCACCAGCCCCAGCACCGTGAATGTCGCCACGATCCCCAGACAGTAGACCAGCGCCATCACCACAGGGCGGTGATTTTTCTGCTCACTCTGTTTCTGAAAGAAGCTGACGGTGATGGGGACCATGGGGAAGACACACGGTGTCAGCAGCGAGGCGAACCCCGCCAGCACAGCGGCCCCCAGAAACAATGGCAGCCCCTGAGACTTGTCGACTCCACGGCCAGCGTTCGATTCGGCCACCGCGGCCTCCGCGCCCCTCGATCCCTCTCCCCGCTCGGCATCGTCGTTTCGCGGTCCCCCCCGCCCCACTGCGGGGGCCTGGGGTTCCGGTGCCGGCTTCTTCACGGCGGGTTCCACCGCACCCGGTGCCGGCCGCACTGACTGGGCCACCACCGGCGCGGCGGCGATGGCGTTTTGCGCGGCGGTCATCTTGAGCGGCTGCACCACCTGCCCCAGCCGGGGGGCCGCCTGCGGATCTCCCTCCGCCGCCACCACCTCGAGGGGAATTTCGAAGTCGAATCCGGCCCACTTGCAGATCGACTCATCACACGCCTGCCACGCCGCCGTCCCCTTCAGCAGCAGAGATCCTGGTGACGCCGTGGCGGAAACCTCCAGCTCACGCTCCAACGTCACCTTCCCCTCCCAGGTCTTCTCGGTCAGCCCCGCGTACTGGGTGCTGTCTGCGGTCTTCGGAGCCGGTCCGTAAAACTGCGGATCCACGGCAGTCAAACCGGCGGTGTCGTGCAGTTCGATCACCGTGCGGTTCGGTCCCGAATCATCCGGCAGCAACGTCTGATCAAGCGCGTAAATGTGCCAGTGGGGAGCCAGCTCCACCTGCACCAGCACCTTCACGCGATCGCCCGGCTGAACCTCTCCACGGTCGACCCCCACCCGCCAACTGGTGACCGACACCTGCTGCTCACCGCGTGGTCCCGAGAGCTGCTCAAACTTCTGGTTCGACTGCTGGGCCACGGGAAGAGAGACGGGGCCCGCGGCCAACAAGCCCTGCGGCTCGACCACGCCCCCCCCGGCTGTCCCGGTCGAAGCGCCGGTCTCCGGCAATTCGAGAGCCACCTCGATTGGCGTCTTTCCAAACTTGCAGTTCGCGTCGTCGCAAACCTGATAGCTGATCTGACCGGTCACAGCGACGCGGGTCGCCTGCGGCAACACGCGCAGGGTCTGCGTCCAGATAACTCCCCCGACAAATTTCTCGACATCCCCCGACTCGCCCCCCACGGCAAACTCAGGCACGTTCTCGATCTTCGATTCCCGGTCGGCATTGAAGGCGGGAGTCGCCTGTTCCACTCCTTCCAACCGGGTGTATTTGACGCTGGTGTCCGGCCCGGAGACCGGGTTGATCGCGTAAATCCAGGCGTCGGGGGGGGTGGTCACCGAAATCACGAGGTCCACAGTGCCCGCTTTCGCCCCGGGAACCAACTCAACCTTGATGTCGGCGGGTGCCTTTTTGGCGGCCCGTGCGGGGCGGTCTCCCCCGTTGTTCCCCTTCTGCAGCAGATCCTTGAACGACTGTTGCGCCGGAGCCGCCATCACCCACAGCAGGGTCAGCAAAAAACCGGTACCGTGCCAGAAACCAATCTGCTGCAACGTCGAGCGGGCACGCATGGAAGACTCTCCAGGGGTTGGAGACAGCGGTCCCCCGCACGACGGCGCGCGGCCCGGGCAGAAGGTTTGCGGTCGGGATCCTTCCCGCCGTTCCACAGTCTCTCTCAGTTCAGTCTAGATGATAGCGGAGTCGGTGCGACCGCAATACCCGAAGCAACCCCGTTCACCCGTGCGGACCACACCGGTCACGACACCGGGGCAAGCTTTTGGGGCGCGATGCGCAGTGGTCAGTGGGCTCGCCGTCGGCTGGACTGGCAAGGAGGGCCCAGACGACGACATGGGTCATCCACAGTCGGTCGCGACTGGTGAATCCAGCTTGCTCCATCCCGCGCGATCAATCATCCACGGTGGGGCAACCGCAGGCTGCCGATCAGCTCTTGCACCCGCGACAGCCCCTCGGCAGCGAGGGTCGCGTCGAGATCGTCGACCAACCGCCCCGCCAGCGTGGGGTTGTAGAAGTTCGCCGTGCCAATCTGCACCGCCGAGGCGCCGGCCACCAGAAACTCCAGCACGTCGTCCAGAGTGCCGATCCCGCCGACGGCGATGATCGGCAACTGGGGGAGCTTCTGGGCCACCTGGAAGACCATACGCAACACCACAGGCTTGATGGCGGGGCCCGAAAGCCCTCCGAGAACATTTCCCAGAATGGGGGACCGCTTGCGCCAATTGATGGCCATTCCCTGCAGCGTGTTGGTGAGGGTGATGGCGTCGGCCCCTCCCTCGGCCGCCGCCTGGGCGATCGTCACAATATTCGTGACGTTGGGGGTCAGCTTCGCGACCACCGGCAGCCCGCAAACGCCCCGCACCCCGGCGACAATATCGCGGGTTCGTTCAGGGTCGACTCCAAAGTCAACCCCTCCCGAGACGTTGGGACACGAGATATTCAATTCCAGCCCGGCCAGCCCCGCGACAGTCCCCAGACGCTCTGCCATCTGCAGAAACTCGTCGCGGTCGTGGGCGGCAATATTGGCAATGACTGAAGTCCCCAGACTCAACAGGTAGTCGAGGTGTTTCGACAGGAACACCTCGAGCCCATCATTGTCGAGCCCGATGGAATTCAAGAGACCCGAAGCGGTCTCCACTGTCCGCGGGGGAGGATTTCCCTTCCGCGGATGCAGCGTGATGGTCTTCGGAACGATCCCCCCCAGGCGTGCGAAGGGAACAAACGCCGCCATTTCGCGGGCGTAACCAAATGTTCCCGAAGCGACCAGAATGGGATTCGCCAGGTGCAGGCGATTGAGCTCAACGGCAAGGTGGGGCACGAACAGGTCCAGCATCAGCCGGGACCGCGATCGTGGTTCCTCCACGCATCGCCGGTTCCAGCAGGGAACAGCGCAGCGCGGGCATCCTATGCCGTGAGCGGTCTGGCGGCAATCACCCGCCCGACCGGCCCACTCCTCAGACCACCGTTAGATCACACCGCCGTGGGTGCGGTACGGAGTCTCGAAATCGGGCTGGTCGAGGAACCAGAACCGTTCCCAGATGTCGAGAATCTGGCGGAAGTTTTCGGAGGTGTAAATCAACTGCCGGGCCCGGCGATCGCGTTCCGACGAGAAAATCGGAACGATACAGCCCGAGTTGATCAGGGCAGTGGCGGCCAACAGCGTGCAGAGAATGAACTTCCGCATGGGACTCCTCCATGAGTAGCCAGACGGGGAGCGGGCCGCACTTGCAGAGCGTGCGGAACACACCCTCGCAGAACCAGCCGCCAGACCTGTGACCAGGCCTTGGGCCAACTCAGCGAAATCGGACGTAAAGCAGGCAGCCAGAACGGCTTGAAGAGACGGGAGGCAGGCGAGCCGACGTGGCGTCAGGGACGCGAATCGGTCGAAGGGGGCGAGAGCTTGGAGGGAGAATTGGCTTGAGCCAGAAGGGCCAGGGCCTCGGCGGCCGCGGCTTCTTCCAACTGCCGCACCTTTTCTTCCATTTCCTTGCCAGGCTTGAAGGTGACGACAAACTTCTCGGGGACAAAAACTTTCGCCCCAGTCCGCGGGTTTCGCGCTTTCCGGGCCGCTCGTTTCTTGACCTCGAACACGCCAAAGTTCCGCAGCTCAATCCGCTTTTCCGCGATCAGTGTTTTCACGATCGCGTCGAACGTCTTCTGAACGATCTCTTTCGTCTTGAGCTGGGTCATTCCGATCTCCTCGGAAATCGCCTTGACGATCTCTTTCTTGGTCACGACTCGAATCTCCCCGCGAGAGGTGTCGCCGGTCCGAAAGACCGGGTCCAGCGTCGGGTCGACTGTACTGCCGGAATCGACATAAAGTCAAGCCGAGACGACTCTTCACGCGACGAGAGCCTGTCTTTCCAACCCCCGTTTTGCCGCTGGGAACACCCCCGGCAAAACAGTCTGTGAACGACCGGCTGACAGGAGTTATCGGCTAGCGCTTGTCGGGAACTTCAGCAGAATCGCTGCGACCGGAATTTTTTTCCTCACGCAGAAACATCACCAGCGGCCGGTAGTCCCATCCCGCCTCGTGCTCATCGTGCAAGTCCTTGAGGCGCTTCAGGTAACGTTCAGAAAGCTCCTCTCCCACCCCGGCATATCCCGGATCACAAAAGTACACGCGGCAGCCCAACGGCCGCCGCTCCCGGGCCGTACACAGCGCCCCCACCTGATACGGACAGCCCCTGTCATCGATCGGAGCGTCGGCCGCAAACGATTGCTGAAACAAGAGTTGCGATTCAGCACGCGAGAGAAACAGGGTGTGACCGTACTCCCGGAACCGACAACAGCGGCCGCTCAAATCGCACACCGGTGCCGCTGCAGCAATCTCCCGTCCCAACTCCTCATAGAGCACGGGCAACTGAGACACGACTGCCGCCAGCCCGGCCGCGGTGGGCTTCCCCTCGTCCGTCGGCATGCGACTAGAGATCGATCACGGCCGCCTGGGCCTGAATCTCATCCAATTGATACAGCCGCCCCTCACCCGATCCAGGACAAATCGCCACAGTCTGCTTCCAGGCCCGCGGGTTCGCCAGGTTCGAATTCCAGAAGGGCCACGTGCGGCACTGTTTGGGTCGGGCAGTGTACACCTTGCAACCCCGGGTCTGCGGGTCGAAATAGACGCAGTCCCCGTTGGCAAATTCCTTCAGGCTGACCTTCTTTCCCAACCGGCGGGTGTGCTCGACCCGCACGGTCCCCTCGTCGACCCCCAGAACCTGAGCAATCTGTCGGATCTCTTCGTCGTCGACCCAGACATATCCCTCAGATCCCGTACAGCAATTGCCGCACTGGGTGCAGGTAAACCGCAGACCTTCGTGGTACCAAGGCTGTGTGCTCATAAGGAAAATGCTAATTGTACCTTTCCCGATCCGCAACCCGCGGGCGTTTGCCCCCCCTACGCCGAATCAGATAAAATGAACCGCATTCATCCCTCCCCGCCAGCCATCATCGCCGGCCTTCATCTGTCCCTCCTCTTCGTCCCCGCGTGAAGGATCACCACATGCCCGCCCCCGCTTGCAGAGAGTTTCGGCAACTGCAGCCGCTGCTGTCGCGCCGCTCGCTGCTCGAGTTGGGAATGCTGGGAACCGCCGCTTCCCTGGTGACCCCAGCGCGGGCTTGGGCGAATGGCGGCGTGACGATTCCCACGAATTCCCAATTTGGTCACGGCAGCGGGTTTGGGAAGGCCAAGGCCTGCATCCTGATGTTCATTTGGGGCGGCCCCTCCCACCTTGATACCTGGGATCTCAAGCCGAACGCACCCGCCGAAATCCGGGGAGAGTTTCGTCCAATCGCCACCACTGTCCCCGGGATTCAGGTGTCTGAGCACTTCCCCAGGCTCTCCCAGCGGGCCGAGCACCTGGCGATTGTGCGGTCGGTGACCCATGACGACCCGGCCCATCTGTCGAGCGTGCATCACCTGCTGACCGGCCGCCATGCGGTCCAGGTGAAGTCGGATGCGATCTCCCCCTCTCGGAAAGACTCTCCCCAGATCGGTGCCGCTCTCGCCCGACTGCGTCCCAGCGAGGGGCTGTTGCCCCAGTCGGTCACGATGCCCTGGATGGTGAATCATCCGGCCGCTCCGGGAGGGACCGCTCCCGGCCAGCACGCCGGTTGGTTCGGAGCGGCGTTTGATCCGTTTCTGGTGACGGGCGACCCCAATCATCCGAATTGGCAGGTCTCGGGACTGCGGGGGATCGACGGAATCCCCGGGGCCCGGCTGCGATCGCGCGAGTCGCTTCTCGCCAGCCTCGATCACACCGAACCGGGCGCATTTGGCGGCATGCAGCAGCGGGCCTTTGAGATGCTGACCGCCCCCGAGGTCGAGCAGGCGTTCGACCTGTCGCGCGAAACCCCCGAGACCCGCAACCGGTACGGACGGCACATCCACGGGCAATGCCTGCTGCTGGCCCGCCGGCTGGTGGAAGTGGGAGTGACCTTCGTGTGTGTCAACTGGCACCAGGACGGGGCGAATTTCTGGGACACCCACGGCGACAACTTCAACCGCCTCAAGCGCGACCTCATGCCCCCCGCCGATGCCGGTTTCTCGGCGCTGCTGCAAGATCTCGAAGAGCGCCACATGCTCGATGAGACGCTGCTGGTCTGGGTGGGGGAATTCGGCCGTCGGCCGCAAATCACCCCGGGAAACGCAGGCCGCGAGCACTGGCCCTGGTGCGGCAGCGCGGTCTTCGCGGGGGGCGGCATCCGCGGCGGCCAACACTACGGCCGGTCCGATTCGCAGGGGGGCTACCCCGCCGAAGGGGCAACCTCACCGGCCGACATTGCCGCGACGATGTACCACGCCCTCGGGGTCCCCCCCGACCTGGAAGTGCGCGACCGGACCGACCGGCCGCTCAAACTGACCGAAGGTCAACCGCTGGTGCCGCTGTTCTGAAACACAAGGATGCTCCCCGCGGCTTGTCCGTACGACAAATTTGAAAATTTGTCGGTGAAAAGCCCGGCTGCCAGCACCAGCTCACCCAGCGGTCCCCAGTCACCCGGCGCCGGCGGGCCGGTCCCATTCCCAGAGTTGGTTCAGACCGAAAAGACATTCATACAACCACTGACGTCCCAGTCCCCCAGCCCTTCAGCAGTCTCCTGGAGCATTTCCCATGGACGAGTTTTTGGCGGCCGCGATTGCCGAGGCGGAACAGGGGTTGGCCGAGGGAGGCATTCCCATCGGCTCGGTGCAGGTCCACAAGGGCCAGATCCTCGGACGCGGACACAACCGGCGGGTCCAACAGGGGAGTGCCATTCTGCACGGCGAAATGGACGCCCTCGAAAACGCCGGCCGGCAACCGGCGTCGGTCTACGCCGAATGCACGCTCTACACCACGTTGTCCCCCTGCCCGATGTGCACGGGAGCGATCCTGCTCTACCGCATTCCGAGAGTGGTGATTGGCGAAAACCAGACCTTCCTCGGAGAGGAAGCGCTGCTGCGCAGCCGGGGAGTCGAACTGACCGTCGTCCAGGACCCGCGGTGCGTCGCCCTGATGACCAGATTCATCCGCGACCACCCCGAACTCTGGAATGAGGACATCGTGGTGGTCTCGGCGGATTCGTAGCGTGTGTCAGCGAACGTGGTGACAGACCTCCAGGTCTTTCAGTCAAATCACGATCGCATCCACCCGCCAAAACCATGGCTGACTGAACGCACAGGCTGACAAGCCTGTGCCACATCAGCTCTTTTCGTGTCGCAGCGTTGGGTCGACCGCCCAGGCCGCCTTGTCGGCGTCGAAGCCTTCTCCCAGGAAGGCCGCCAGTTCGCGGGCGACTCCCTGGGGGTCCCGCAGCACGTCGTGGTACTTCACGTCGATCACATCCAGCACTCCCTTCTGCTGGTAATGGCTGAGCAGCGCCCGCACCTGCCGCACCTGCTGGCGGTAGGTCTTCTGCAGCGCCTCGTCGGCGATCTGCCCTCCTTCTTTCCCCAGCCGCGCCAGCAGCTTCTTCTGAGAAGAGATGATCTCCTGTAGCGGACGGTGCATCATCACCAGCCGGTACTTGTGGTTCTGCGGCAGGTGCGGCAACAGCTGGGCCACGATCTTCACCGCCTGCCCCTGCGCCTCTCCCAGCCACTTCTGGTCGGTCGCCAGCTTCCGCGCCCGTTCGTGCTCGAGGTAACCCCGCGGATTGCTCTCGTCGGCCGGGCGATGATCGTCGACGAAGACCGGGATCCCCCCCGCCTGCAGCATCTGCATCATCATCGAGGTTCCCGACCGGGGCAGACCCGTCACGACCATCACGGTCTGATCGCGTGGCGGCAGGTTCACCTTGCCGGGCTTGGCCCCGCCCGGCAACTCGTT
>JBKDUK010000144.1:0-7626 GCA_046339535.1 Planctomycetaceae bacterium
AACGAGTTGCCGGGCGGGGCCAAGCCCGGCAAGGTGAACCTGCCGCCACGCGATCAGACCGTGATGGTCGTGACGGGTCTGCCCCGGTCGGGAACCTCGATGATGATGCAGATGCTGCAGGCGGGGGGGATCCCGGTCTTCATCGACGATCATCGCCCGGCCGACGAGAGCAATCCGCGGGGCTACCTCGAGCACGAGCGGGCGCGGAAGCTGGCGACCGACCAGAAGTGGCTGGGAGAGGCGCAGGGGCAGGCGGTGAAGATCGTGGCCCAGCTCTTGCCGCACCTGCCGCAAAACTACAAGTACCGGCTCGTGATGATGCACCGTCCGCTGCAAGAGATCATTTCATCGCAGAAGAAACTGCTGGCGCGGCTGGGGAAAGAAGGGGGACAGATCGCCGACGAGGCGCTGCAGAAGACCTACCGCCAGCAGGTGCGGCAGGTGCGGGCGCTGCTCAGCCATTACCAGCAGAAGGGGGTGCTGGATGTGATCGACGTGAAGTACCACGACGTACTGCGGGATCCGCAGGGAGTGGCCCGCGAACTGGCCGCCTTCCTGGGAGAGGGCTTCGACGCCGACAAGGCGGCCTGGGCGGTGGACCCAACGCTGAGGCACGAGAAGAGCTGATACCTCGCGCCATACATTAGGTTTTCAACCTGTCGGTCAATCCGCGTGGTCATCGCGAAGAGGCCGGAACCTCGTCGTGCTGTGGGCGGCGTCGCGGGACACTCGGGCGTTCGACAAATTGGAAAATTCGTCGTACGGATGCGCAGGTCGTTACGCCAGAATCTCGTGCACCACCCGCCCCGCGAGGTCGGTCAGTCGATAGTCGCGGCCGGCGTGGCGGTACGTGAGTCGCTCGTGGTCGAGCCCCATCAGGTGCAGGAGCGTGGCGTGCAGATCGTGCACGTGGATCTTGTCCTGCACTGCCCGGAAGCCAAAGTCGTCGGTCGCCCCAAACGCCAACCCCCCCCGAACCCCCGCCCCCGCCAGCCACATGTTGAAGCCCCAGTGGTTGTGGTCGCGGCCGTCGCCGCTCTCGCTGGTCGAGGTCCGGCCAAACTCGCCCCCCCACATCACCAGCGTGTCTTCCAGCAGCCCGCGCCGCTTGAGGTCGGTCAACAGCGCGGCCATCGGGCGGTCGATGTCGGCACACAGCTTGCGGGTCTGCTCATCGTGATTGCGGTGAGTGTCCCAGGGCTGACCATCGCCGTAGTACACCTGCACCAGCCGGACCCCCCGCTCCACCAGCCGCCGCGCCAGCAGGCAGCCGTTGGAGAAGTGGCTGGTCCCGTATTCCTCGCGAATCTCCGCCGGTTCGCGGGAGAGATCAAAGGCGTCGCCGGCGGCGAACTGCATCCGGAACGCCGTCTCCAGCGCCTGGATCCGTCCCTCCAGCGCCCCCTCCCCCGGACGCCCGGCGAGATGCTCGGCATTCAGCGTCTGCAAGAGCGACAACTGCTCGCGCTGGGCCGCCGTGTCGAGCTGCGGATTCTTCAGAAACGGCAGCATCTTCTCGGGGGCCAGATCCGCGTGATTGACGTAGGTCCCCTGGTACCGCGCCGGGAGAAAACTGTTCGTCCACAGTTCCGAGAACCGCACGGGCCGCCCCGGACAGAGCGCGACATACCCGGGGAGATTCGCGTTTTCGCTCCCCAGTCCGTAGAGCATCCACGAACCCATGCTGGGGCGCAGCGGGGTGATCGTGCCGTTGTTCATCATGAACAACGCCGGGCCATGGTTCGGATTGTCGGTATGCAGCGACCGCAAGACGCACAACTCGTCGGCGTGCGTGCTCAGGCGGGGGAGCAACTCGCTGATTTCCAGACCGCTGGCACCATGCTTCGCGTACTTGTACGGGACCGGCATCAGCCCACCGGTCGCATTCTCGGTGCGCAACTGCACTTCGGCAGGACGCTGACCGGCAAACTCATTGATGCGGGGCTTGGGGTCGAACAGGTCGGCCTGGAACGGACCACCATTCATGAAGAGGTGAATGACCCGCTTCACCCGCGGTTCGCTCAGCGGCAATCCCGAAGGAGCCTGCGACTCCGCCGATGCCAGCAGCGGTGCCAAGCCCAATGTTCCAACACCGGCCGTGACGCGATGCAGCCAATCGCGGCGCGAGAGTCCCGGCAGCGCCAGCGGATCGGGGGACGCGACCAGTCGCGAGGATTCAAACGGGGTCATGGGGTCAGTCCACGTACTGGAATTCATTGCTGCTGAGCAGGGCCTGGGCCACCTGCCGCCAGCGGGCCGATTTCGCCGCCGCATCGGGGGCCTTCTGCAGGAACTCGGCGGTCACCTGCAATTCCCGCTCGCCGGGAGCCCGCTGGTAGAGCCACTGCCACACCTGCCGGACCTGGCTCGTGACATCGCCAGGAACCTCCCGCTCGACCCGCGCGGCCAGTTGCCGGGCGAGATCGATCATCAACGGACTGTTCAGCACAAACAGTTGCTGCAGAGGAGTGATCGTCGCATCCCGGTGCGAGACGTGCTGCGTGGGATCGGGAAAGTCGTTGAGCCCCAGCAGGGGATTCAGCTCGCGCCGCTTGATGTTGGCGTAGAGAGTGCGACGCTGGTTCTGCAGATTGTCGAGCGGCACATCGGGGCCACCCAAGACCGGTTGCAGGGAATTGGTCGCGGTCAGCATCGCATCCCGCCACGCTTCGACATCGAGCCGCCGACGGCTCATGTGGCCCAGCAGCACATTCTCGGGATCGCGCTCCCGCTGTTCGGCCGTCGGCTGGCTCGCCTGCCGGTAGGTGGCCGAGAGCAGCAGTTCCCGGTGCAGCGACTTCAGCGACCAGCCCCCGGCCATGAACCGGGCCGCGAGGTCGTCGAGCAGTTCGGGATGCGTCGGTGCCATCCCCGTCGCCCCGAAGTTGCTGGGGGTCTCGACCAGTCCCCGACCAAAGTGATGCCGCCAGACCCGGTTGACAATCACCCGGGCGGCCAGCGGGGCCGACTCGGTGGTCAGCGCCTCGGCCAGTTCCCGGCGTCCGCTTCCCTCGGCAAATGGCCGGGGAGTCTCCTCGGCCGACAGCACTTTCACAAACCGCCGCGGCACCACACTTCCCGCGTTGGCCGGGTTCCCGCGAATCTGCAGGGCCACGTTCTGCGCCTGACCGGGCTGGAACTCAATCTTCGTCCGGTCGGGGCCGTCGGGCAGAATGGCGATGGCGGCATCTTCAATGCCATAGGCCACCGGGGCGGTCAATTGCGGCGTGGCCCCTTCGAGAGCCGCGATGCGGGCGGTCAGTTCGTCGGCCTGTTGTTCGGTCTCGGGAGTGGGGGGTTTGATGCCCCGCAGCCGGTCGCGCTCGGCGGTCAGCTTCTCCAGTTCAGTCCGCACATGCTGAACGACGCGGGCTTCGGCGGGGGGCAACAGGGGGCGGGCCACCACGCGGGTACTCGCCAGCACGCCGGCCAAGGCGTAGTAATCTTCGGCACCGATGGGGTCCTGCTTGTGATCGTGGCAGCGGGCGCAGGCCATGGTCAGACCCAGCACGGTTCCCGACAGCATCTGGATCCGCTCTTCCCACTCATCGGCCACCACCGTCTTGATGACCGACGGATCCAGCTTGAGTTCTTTCCAGTACGAGGGGCTCAGGCCCAGGAACCCCAGGGCGGCCAGGTCCCGGGGGGCCGCCTCGGGGAATTGATCGGCCGCCAACTGCAGGTGCAGGAAGCGGTCGTAAGGGACATCGGCATTCAGGGCGTCGACCACCCAGTCGCGGTAGTGCCAGGCGCGGGCCACCTTGTCCTGGGCCCACATTTCCAATGTGTCGGCATAGCGCACGAGGTCGAGCCAATACCGGCCCCAACGCTCGCCATAGCGGGGCGAAGCCAACAGCCTGTCCACCTGCCGCTCCCAGGCTTCGGGCTGCGGATCGGCCTCAAACGCGGCATTTTCTTCGTGGGTCGGTGGCAGCCCTACCAGATCAAACGACAGCCGACGCAGCAGCGTACGGCGGTCGGCCTCGGCGGCGTGCGTCAGTCCCGCCTGTTCCAGCCGCAACTGGATGAAGACATCGAGCCTCTGCCGGGGCCAGGTTGTGTCGGCGACCGCGGGAAGCGGTTGCGGCCGCACCGGTTGGAACGACCAGAACTTCCGCCCGGCCTCATAGTCGATTGAGGTGCGGTGGGGAGCAGGACCCGTCTCGTCGGCTCCGGGAAAGATCGCCCCCCGGCGCACCCATTCGGTCAGCAGATCGCGCTCGGCGTCCGAGAGTTTGCCGCGCGGGGGCATTTGCAGCGACTCGGTCTGATACGAGACCGCTTCGATCAGCAGGCTTTCCTCGGGCTTGCCGGGAGTGACGGCCGGGCCAGTGTCTCCTCCCGCCAGCAGCCCGCGTCGCGAATCGAGCCGCAGACCCCCTTTGGCGACCACCTTCTGCTCGCCCGTCACCCCATGGCACTCGAAGCACTTGCCAGCCAGCAACGGACGGATTTTGCGTTCGAAGAACTCGACTTCGGCGGCGGGAGGAGTCTCCTGCGATGCCTCATCCGCTGGCAAAGCACTCGGAATCGCCAACACGATCAGACTCAGTCCGATCAGGCTCAGACAGGTTCGCAAGACGACCATGGTGGGGAGTGGACGCGACAGAGGAAGGCGACGTGGCGAAGCGGGGGCAGGGCTGAGCCCCCTGTCTGTTTCGGACAGACTGCGGGCATCAGAGAATTTCGATGCTACACCCAGAAGTCGAAGTGGACCAGTCGAAACCGGCACCAGCCCCCCAGGATTGGCATCCATCGGCGCAAAAAAACGGGGGGCGAGATGGGCGTTTCCCCCTTCTCTCCCCCCAACGGGCGACGAAATCGACCCCGGCCTTACCCCAGCTTCCACCCCTTCCGGTACTCGCGCTGGATCAGCGGCTTCGCTTCCGGCGCGGTGGTCGCCAGCATGCGGTCGGCGTCCCAGTCGAGCCGCTTGCCGACGCGGTAGGCGACGTTGCCGAGGTGATTCGCCTCGGTCAGCCAGCCGGCGTACTCGAAGTTGCAGGTCGTGGGAGCCCCGGTCTTGCAGGCATGGATCCACTCGGCGTAGTGACCGAGCGACTTCGGAATGCTCTGGGCCGGCCGGACGAAATCGGCGAACTTCTTCTCGGGCAGCAGCACGTGCTTGGAGTAATCCGAGAGAATCATCCCGTCATCCCCCACGAACAACACGCCATTTCCCCACTGCGGAATCTCGCCCGCCGTCCACCGCTCGGGCTTGTTCGTCCCCTGGTACCAGGTGAGCGACACCGGAGGCATCGCCCCCCGCGAACCGTACTGGTAGGTCACCTGCATCGACGCGGGGGCCAGTTCCGGATGGACCGGCGGCCCCTTCGCCTCAATCGACAGGGGAGCCTTCAGGTTGAGCGCCCAGAACGGCAGATCGATCCAGTGACTTCCCAGGTCCGACATCGTGCCATTGCCAAAGTCCCACCAGCGGTACCACTTGGGACCGGGCACATAAGTGCTGTGGAAGGGACGGGCTGGTGCGGGGCCAAGCCAGAGGTCCCAGTGCAATCCATTCGGCACCGCCTGCGTCTCGGTGGGACGGTCCCGCAAGGTGACAATGTCGCCATGCTGCTTCGCCTCGTCTTCACTCGGCTGCCAGCCCCAGGCCCGCGAGACCCAGACATGGGCTTCTCGAATCGGGCCAATCGCCCCCGACTGCACCAGTTCGACCACCCGGCGGTAGTTGTCTTCGGCATGAATCTGCGTCCCCATCTGGGTCGCGACCTTGGCCCGGGCGGCCGCCTCGCGAATCACCCGCGCTTCGTAGACGCTGTGGGTGAGGGGCTTCTCGCAATAGACATGTTTCCCCAGCTGCAGCGCGGGGAGCGTCGCGAACGCGTGCGTGTGTTCGCAGGTGCTCACCACCACGGCATCGAACTCTTTCGCGTGCTCGAAGACCTCGCGGAAGTCGGCGAATTTCTTCGCGTTCGGGTGTTTCTGCGCGGCTGCGGCCACCGCCGCGTCGTTCACATCGCACAGGGCGACGATGTTTTCGCCCGAAACCCCCGCCAGATTCGCCGCCCCCCGGCCGCCACAGCCGAGGATGGCGATGTTCAGCTTCTCGTTGAGGTTGGTCCCCCGCACGATGGCGGGAGCCGCCAGCAGCGACGACGCCGCGACCGCCGACTGCGCCAAAAACTGGCGACGGCTGGAGCGAGAGACCGCAGGTTTCTTGAGCGACATGGCAATTCCCTGTGCGGAGCGAAGCGGGGGACCAGAGGGCAACCTTCGGATGAGGACCGACATTGCGGCCTCTCTATCGCGACATTCTGCCCACCCCCACCCCGGGACCGCAAGGTCGCGGGGGAATTGTTCCCCGCGCGGGCATGTCTTACGATCCGCAGACCTGCGCGACGTTGTGCTGCTGCGTTCCTCCTGGAGACCCCGTCATGCCCGCCCGTTCGCTCCTGCCGTTGTTGCTGGCCGCCAGCGTCTTCTCTCTCCCGGTAGGCACCCACGCCGAAGATTGGCCCCAGTTCCGCGGGCCGAACTCCACCGGGATCTCCCCCTCGACCAAACAGCTTCCGGTCGAATTCTCGGCCACGCAGAACGTCGCGTGGATGCATGAAGTGGGAGAAGGAATCGGCTCGCCAGTGGTGGCGGCGGGACGGGTCTTCACCACGGCCATGGTGGGCGAGAAAGGTCCCGAGCAGAAGTTCGTGGTGTTCGCCTTCGATGCGGCGACCGGCAAGGAACTCTGGCGGCATCCCTTCCCCGTGGGGGCCGAGCCGCTCCCCCCCACACACGAAACCAACAGCTACGCCTCGGCCACACCCGTCGCCGATGCCGAGCGGGTCTATGTCTACTTCACCCGCCTGGGAGTCGCGGCCCTCGACGCCAGGACGGGAGAGCTGGTCTGGAAGCAGGTGCTCCCCGAGCCGTTCTTCATCTTCGACTGGGGCCCGGGAATGTCTCCCGTGCTGCATGGAGAGACGCTGTTTTTCTGCCAGGACGATGATCTCAGCCCGGCGCTCTACGCTTTCGACCGCAAGACCGGAAAACTGCTCTGGCAGGATGACCGGGGGGATATGGCGGTCAGCTACTCGCACCCTGTGATCGCCCAGACGAAGCAGGGACCGCAACTGGTGGTGGCGGGAACGGGCCGGCTGTTGGGTTACGACATCACCAACGGCAAGCGCCTGTGGGCCACCGAACTCTTCTGCCGGAACATCAAGACCACCCCGGTCGTGCTCGATGACCTGGTGTATGTCTCGGTCGAAAGCAGCGGCATCTCGTACCAGTGGCGGGCCCAGGCCGACGCGAACGGCGACGGCAAGATCACCCGCGACGAGGTCCGCAACAGCCGGATGAACAAGGAAGCCCCCATTCCCGACGCCTTCTGGAAAAAATTCGAACGGGGGGATGTCAATGGCGACGGCATTCTCGAAGGGGAGGAAATCGACAAGGCGTTTCTCGATCCACGGAACCAGGGGGGCCTGCTGGCCAAGGATGTCGCCGCCCGGGCCAAAGGAGAGACCGACGCCAGCAAGTTCGATGACGACCTGCAGAAGGAAGGCTCCTTTCAGGTGGTGCGTGGCGGAGGGGTTGGCGATGTGACCAAGACCAACGTCCTCTACAAGAAAGTCACCCGCGCCCCCGACCATGTCGTTTCGCCGC
>JBKDUK010000145.1:0-23803 GCA_046339535.1 Planctomycetaceae bacterium
AATGTTGGTCATCTCGGCCAGGTTGGCACCCTTGCCACCCAGCAGCGACTTCATGTCGGCCTTGCCGTCGGCCTTACCAGCGCCGAAGAAATAGACGTATTGCGTGGACATGCGTGAAGAGGTATCCAGGAGACCGCCCGACCCGAGAAACACCCCCAAGCCCGACACTGGCCCGGTGTGCAACCCGAACAGCAGCAACGTCTTGCGACGCACAGCCCGGGCTCGCCCCCCATGTCGATCGAACGTCGAACAGAGGGCGGAAACGGAGAACCCGCGCGCACCGGCAGCCTGCGCCACCGGTCCCGCGGCACCGGCGACACTATCAACGGCGGGGGAGGGAGTCAAGGGTTGGAATGGCGACATCACCCCGCCTGGGGAGGGTCCCTTCCCGACCTCGAACCCCCCCGAATCGGTCAGCGGATGAGACGTGGCGGAGGGGGGGCTCAGGGGATGCGCCGAGGGCGATTGTGGAAGTCACCGGGTGCAGGACGCTCTCCTGGAAACTGCGGGAAAGCTCAACAGCTTCTTGCGGTGTTTGCTGTGAATCGGCAATTGACATCCGTTTAAAACATGACCATAATTCTGGTCATGTCAGCGAGAAAGACCTATGAATTGATCTATGATACCGAGGTTCGGAGTCACTTGGTTGCGATCAATTCAAAGTATTACTCCCTGATTCGTGAGAGCATTGTTGAGCAACTTCAGTTCGAACCGGAGACCGTGACACGAAACCGCAAGCCACTGGAACGGCCAGTGGAAATGGGAGCCACTTGGGAACTGCGATTCGGTCCGCTCAACCGGTTTCGGGTTTTCTATCGTGTCGACCAGGCAGCGGGCCAAGTGTTCATTCTCGCGATCGGCGTCAAAGAGCGCAACCGGCTGTTCATCGCCGGAGAAGAGGTGGAACTGTGAAAATCGCCTCCGTGGCCGACGTCAAAGCGCATTTGAGTGCGTACTTGAAGACGACGGAAACCGGACCCGTCGTGGTCACCAAAAATGGCCGGGCGGTCGCGGTTCTGGTCGGGGTCTCCAACGATGAGGAAGTGGAGCAATTGCTGCTCGCTCATTCCCGGAAACTCCAGGAGATCCTCTCGGCAGCCGACCAACGCCTGGCCGCCGGTCGCGGTCTGGGACACAACGAATTCTGGCAACAGGTGGACGCTGCCCCCAAACCCGCCGCAGTTCGCCCACGAGCACGGAAAAAGTCCGTGCGGACGCCGCGCAAGACTGCGTGATCGAAACGCGACCGGCCCATCAACGCTACGGCGTCCGAACCGCCTCATGGGGAACCCGCGAGATCGGTCAAAACAGATCATCATGGAAGGGCGAGGCTCCGTCTGAGCGACCCCCAGTCCCCCACCCGGCCCTCGGGCACGCGCGCTGGCATTTCAAGGGTCCTGCTCCCCCAAGGCGGAGAAGGTGGCCGCAGCCCGGATGAGGGGGCCACCCGCCCCTCCACCCACCGCGTTGCTTCCCGGATTCATCGTTCCGGGAGGGCGAGGCTCCGTCCGAGCCGTTCCACTGGGCGTGGGCTGTTCGCACACCGAACCCATGGGCAGGTGAGTCGATTGCATCGGGATTTCACGTTCTCCAAACCGTGGCCAGAGGACGGCGATCGGATTTGGATCCAGGTCTTGATTGACCCCTACGGACGAGTTCCGGCCGATCCAAGCACAGGGGATCGGCTCACACGGAGGTTCGCCCTCCCGCACTCCTGCCAACCAGGGGCACACCTGCCCCCCCTGTCCGGGAGCGCGACGCTCCATCCGAATGGGGTCGCAGGCGATCCCGCGACACGGCCGCACGGGAAACCGGCTTCCCACCCAACGGGCCAACCGTTCCCCCAACCGCGCGAGCCACGAGAGGAATGGTTGGCCCGTTGGGCCGGCACATGTCGTCGGGGGTCGTTCCCGGCCCGATGGGCCGGGCTGGGGGAACAGGTGGCCCTTTGGGCCGGTTGAGGCCGGCG
This sequence comes from Planctomycetaceae bacterium, assembly GCA_046339535.1. Taxonomy (GTDB): domain Bacteria; phylum Planctomycetota; class Planctomycetia; order Planctomycetales; family Planctomycetaceae; genus UBA10511. The sequence continues at coordinate 1,970 of JBKDUK010000145.1, forward strand.
ACCGGTTGCTCGTGCGAGGTGGCCTTACGGCCCCGGAACCTCCCGCAGCGTTTGCCCGTGTTGCCTCACAAACCGTGGGGCCGAACGGGCGGGAGTTGGGGCCGGACGGCCGAACGTTGGGAGCTGGCCGGGGGGTTGGCGTGGTTCGTGGTTTTTCGGCCCAACGGGCCATCGTCCGGCCCAACGGGCCAGCCATTCTCCCAGCCAGGGTCGCAGGCCCTGGTGGCTCCCGCCGACACGCCGTCCGGCCCAACGGGCCAACCGTTCCCCCAACCGCGCGGGCGACGAGAGGAACGGTTGGCCCTTTGGGCCGCCACACGCCTGCTGCCCCTCCGCCCGCGCCACAACCGACCCCGGCGGGGTCCCAGTGGGTCGCCGGGGGTCGAGCGAAGCGAACACCCCCGGTCCACGCCCCCACAACGCCTGCACCCCGAAGGTGGTGCCAGAAATCGCGGCTCACCCGGACCAGCGCGGACACCCCTCACAGACCGGCCCACCGAGCGTCGTGTGCGTCCGTGTCCGTGAAGCACCCACACAATCCCCGGTCCGGCGGGTGGCTTCGTGGCGCGCCGGGGGATTTGAGTTGGCGACGGTTTGCTCGGCACACACGACCTAAACACCGTAATTATGCCCCGGGTGGAGGGACTATGTCCCTGTCCTCTTTGACGTCCGAATGGTCCGTCGTTCGGCCCAAAGGGCCAGCGGTTCTCCCAGCCAGGGTCGCAGGCCCTGGTGGCTGCCACCCCCACCCCGTCCGGCCCAACGGGCCAGCCGTTCCACAAACCGCGCGGGCAGCGAGAAGAACGGTTGGCCAGTTGGGCCGGCACCTGTCGTGATCGGTCCTTCCCGGCCCGCTGGGCCGGGCTGGGAGAACGACTGGCCCCTTGGGCCGCCAGACGCCTGCTGCCCAGCCGCCCCGCACCACAAGCGACCCCAGCGGGGTCCCCGGGGGTCGAGCGCAGCGACCACCCCCTGTCTACGCCCCACACATCGCCAGCACCCCGAAGGCGGTGCCAAAATGCGCGGAGGTAAACCGGACCAGGAGGATGTGAAAGGGGACAGGTACATATTCTCATAACCCTTGGGGATACTACCGGTGTTTGGGTTTTGTGAGCCGAGCGTGGACCGTGGGCGGGCGCTGCGCTCAACCCCCGGCTATCCTCTGTGATCCCGCTGGGGTCGGTTGTGGTGCGGAGCGGGGGGGCTGGGTGTCAGGCAGGACGATTTGCACGTGGAAAATGCGGGTTGCCGAAAAGTCGCACAGCCTGTGCGACTTTGTTGGAACATCGGTCGTTCGTCGGTTGGCTCGGATGGGTCGGTTTGTAGCCGACGTCAAACGTATTGAGGCGTGCTGCCTGGCAAAACCTGCGGGGTGCTGGCGTAGTTGGGGGGCGCGGGTCAATCTGGTCAACCGCTCGGCGGCCTGGCTCGCACGGCAGCCGCCCCGCTCGTTGCTGAAAACGCTGGGGGCGGACCGCTGTGTCGGCTTCCGTTGTGGTGACAGACCTTCCGTTCGGTCCGTCTCCTTCGCGACGACTGCCCGATTGACCCGCCTGCTCTCTTCACCATCGAAACCGACTGACCGCTCGTCGGGTCGGTGATCCTCGCTTCTTTGACGAACAACCTGACAAGCCTGTTCCACAACCGCGCGGGTGGGGTGTTCCTTGTTGGCGACGGTCGATTGACTGTGGACTCGGCGGGCCGGTGGGCCCTGGGGGCGACAGGTTGAAAACCTATCGTACGGACGACACTGCTCCACCTGACGCATGGTCGGTGGTGAAACCCCGCGGGTCTTTGGCCCTCACCCCGGCCCTCTCCCACAGTCACCCGGGTGTGGTTGCTCGGGAGTCGTTGTGTGGGAGAGGGGGCGATGCGCGGCGGTGCCGCGGAGGTCGCCGCGGGTTGGGTTGACCGACCGACGTGAGGTCGGGGGGGGGCGGGTCGGGTGGGGGATTCGACGTGGGGTGAGCGCGGGTGATCAGCAGGTGTGCCGAGGTGCGCTGGCTCACGGCGGGTCCCTCACCCCTGTGGGGGAGAGGGTGGCCGAGAGGCCGGGTGAGGGGGTCAACCGTGCGAACCACGAACCGGTCACGGCAAACACAACCCGGGTGGCGGCCTGCGGACGGTGTGGGGCGGATGCGCGTCCAGCGGTGGCTTGGACGGAGCCGCGCCCTCCCGCGGCGCTGGTTTGTGGGCCCTGGCGGCGCTGGTTTTGGAGGGACGCCCAGCGGAGCGGACACGGAGGTCCGCCCTCCCGCCACCCGTGTGCCGATCCCACTCGGCGCGTTGTTTCGGATGGGGGCGGAGTGGGGTTTCCGATCGAGGCGGTCGGGCGGCCCAGGGGATCGGTTCTCGTTCGCTGCCGGCCCAACGGGCGGACACGCAGGTTTGCGCTTTCGCGGCGCTGGTTGTGGGCCCTTTTCGGGGGCTGTCTGTCCGTCAGCGGATTGGGGGTTCTGGTCCGAGTGGTTTGTGTCCCTTCGGGCGTGATGTCGGTCGACGGTGGACTCTGCGGGCCGTTGGCCCTTCGACCAACAGGTTGAAAACCTATTGTACGGGGGGGCGGCCGGGTGGCCTCCGCATGGACCAGCCACCACACCATGAAAAAACCCCCCTTCCGGAGGGACTTACCGGAAGAGGGGTGTGAGTTGATCGGACCGCCCCCGGCGGACGCGTCTGGGGAGGACGACGTCCGCAGCGGGGGTGCATTGCCGGGTTATTTGCCCAGCTGATCCGCCAGCGCTCCTGCGTTGTAGATCTTGCGGAGCGCCTCGCTGATCGCCGCCGAGCTGACCGAGACGGCCCGGTTCTGGGTTTCGTCGTAGATGAAATCCCCCACCAGCGACTGGATGTTGCCGTCGAAGATCAGCCCGACCAGCTCTCCCTTGCGGTTGATCACCGGGCTGCCCGAGTTGCCGCCGATGATGTCGCAGGTCGAGACGAAGTTGAACGCCGTCTCGGCTCCAATCTGCGACCGCTTGTCGTGCCACGACTTCGGCAGCTCCCAGGGGGCCTTGTTCCCATGCTTGTTGGCGTGCTCGAACGCCCCGCCCATGTTGGTGATCGGGGCCACCATCTGGCCATTCTCTTCGTAACCCTTCACCGTCCCGAACGACAGCCGCAGGGTGAAGGTCGCATCGGGATACCGGCTCGGTCCCTCGATCTCGAACAGCGCCTTCGAGATCTGGGCGTACGCCTGCCGCTCGACTTCGGTCACCTGCTTCTCCATCACCTCGCGCACCGCGCGGGCCGCCGGGTCGACCAGCTTCGCCAGCTGGATCAGCGTGTCGGTCGAGGCGTCAATCGCCCCCTGGCCACCGGCCGCGAGTTTCTTCCGCTCTTCGACATCCTTCAGCTTCGTTCCCGCCAGCAGCTCGGCCGCGCGGGCGGCCGGGCCCTTGCCCGCCAGGACCTTTTGCACCAGCGGATCGTCGGCTCCCAACTGCTCGGCCAGAAAGCCCAGGCTGTCGGTCAGCTTGGCCAACTCGAGGTCGGGATAAATCGGGGCGGTCGAGTAGAGCTGCAGCTCGAGCGAAGAGCGGCCGGCGTCACTGTATTCCGGCAGCCGGGCGGTGTTGGGCTTGGCATTCTCGGCCGCCAGCCGCACCAGCGTGCGGGCCATGGGAAACAGATTCCCGCCAAAGCCCCGTCCCTGCTCCAGCAGCGCGGAACGGACGAGATTCTCGCGGTGCACCTTCTTGGCCGCGGCGATCTTGTCCCACGCCCCGCCGTAGGCCTGCTTCATCCGCGGGTCGGCATTCACCTTGTCGCGCAGGGTCTTCTCGGCCGCCGCCTTGCGAGCCATGATCGCGGGATCCTGCAGACCACCCAGTTGACCCAGGTACGCCTTGCGGCTGTTCTGAACTCCAAACAGATCCTCCTTGGCGATGCGGGCCTGCTCTTCGCCATCCTGGCTGTACTGCTGCAGCATGATCTCCATCCGCCGCAGCATGCTCAGCACGTACGGAGCGCGCACATCGCGCTGGAACTTCAGCGCGTCCATCGTGTTGAGCCGGTCGGTCTTCCCGGGATGCCCCGAGACAAACACCAGCTCGTCGGCGGCCGCCCCCTGGGGGTTCCACTGCAAAAAGTGCTCGATCTTCGCCGGCTGGTCGTTCTCGTACGCCCGGAACAGGCAGGCGTCGAGGTCGTAGCGGGGGTACTCGAAGTTGTCGGGGTCCCCGCCGAAGAAAGCAATGTCAAACTCGGGGGCCCAGACCAGGCGAATGTCGGTGTACTTCTTGTAGCGGTAAAGATGGTACTGACCCCCCTGGTACAGGGTGACCACATCACTCCGCAGACCGGTCTTGTCGAGCGATTCTTTCTCGATCGTGGCGATGACCGCGCGGCGGGCGAGGAATGCCTCGCCGGGGTTCATCTCGGGCTTCACCGCCGCATTGACCCGGGCGGTCACGTCTTCGATCGACTGCAGCACGTTCAGTTCGAGGTCGGGAGCCTTGGGCTCGTCGGCCGGGGTCTTCGCGAGGAAGCCTTCCTTGTAATAGTCGTGGTCGGCCGTGCTCACCTTGTGCAGCGTGTCGGCCCCCACGTGGTGATTCGTCAGCACCAGTCCGTTCGACGAGACAAACGAGCCCGAGCCGCCGGAGTTGAACCGGACCGACGACTTCATCACGTGCTCGATCCACGCCTCGGTCGGCTCGAATCCGTACTTCTCCTTGAGCTGCTTGCGGGGAAGGTTGTTGAAGACCCACATCCCCTCATCTCCGCGGACGGGAGCCCCCAACGACGGCAGGGCCAACACCCCCGCCACCACGCCCGCCAGGCACGAACGAGCCGCACGCATGCCACACCTCATGTTGAAATGACAGCCGGTCGCAAAACCGGCAGGAATCGAAATCCAGAAACAACCCATTCGCCGCAGCCGCCGGCGAGACCACTTCACTCGACCGCAGACTGCACAGTCCGGGAAGACTTCCCCGCCGACTGCAGCCCGGTCACCAGCAACGGGATCAGCAGCACGGCAATGCTCAGCAGGGCCGGCAGGTTGCTGGCGTTCCACTCTTCACCCAACCGCGAACCGATGTCGAGCCACCCGCTGAATCCCGGGATGAGCGACAGGAAGATGATCAGGATCGCTGCGACCGAGCCCCCGGCAATGTACCCCGAAGAGAGCAGCACGCCCGGGCTCGAATCTCCCTCATCAGCCGTACGCTTGGTGAAGTGGTCGGCCAGGGCCCGAACCATCCCCCCCAGAAACACGGGAACCGAAGCCGAGAGGGGCAGGTAGACCCCCACGGCAAAGGGCAAGGCGGGAACCCCCGCCAGCTGCATGACCACCGCGATAAAGGCCCCGATCAGCACGAGCCCCCACGGCAGCTTCTGGTTGAGGATGCCGTCGATGATGAGCGCCATCAGGCGGGTCTTTGGGGCGTCGAACTTCCCGGCGGGGGTGCCGTCGTCGTGGGTGGTCAGCAGGCCATTGATCGACGGATCGACAAACCACGCCAGGGTGCCATCGTCACGCACCAGGTACTTCCCTTGCGGCACTCCCTGCGGGTTGCCGGTGAGGGCGTGCCAGACCCGGTACTCGGTGGTGTCGGTCAGTCCCGGGCCCGTGGCTCGTTCCCGCCGGCCCAGGGAGGTGACCAATTCGCCCGGCAAGACCACCGCCGGCAGATCCTTTTGCGAGTAGACCGTCCCGGCATCATTCAGCTTGACCAGGGTCCAGCCGATGACGAGGGCCGAGGTGAGTGCCCCGACCAGAATCGACCACTGCTGCCACTTCGGGGTCGCCCCCAGCAGAAAGCCGGTCTTGAGATCCTGCGAGGTGGTCCCGGCATTCGACGCGGCGATGCAGACAATCGCGGCCACCGACAGGGCGGCCACGCGGTCGGCAGGGGTCGTCCAGCCCAGCAGCAGAAACACGAGGCAGGTCAGCAGCAGGGTGGCCACGGTCATCCCCGAGATCGGATTCGACGACGAGCCGATTTCTCCCGTGAGCCGGGACGACACGGTGGCGAAAAAGAACCCGCACAGCACGACCAGCAGGCTGCCGACCCAGTTCATCCGCAGCGACGGAGCGAGAATGATCGCCGCCATGAGACCAAGACAGCCCAGCGCCACCAGCCACAGGGGGAGATCCCGCTCGGTCCGCCGCTGGCCGTGGCCATCACCCCCTCCCGAGGCGAGGTCGCCCAGTCCCGAACGCAGCGAGCCGAAGATGAGGGGCAGGGCCTGAAACAGGCTGATCAAGCCCCCCGTCGCAACCGCCCCGGCTCCGATGTAGAGGATGTAGTTCTTGCGGATGTCTCCCGCTTCCATGTCGCGGATCAACTGCGGCTTGACCATCAGCTCGGCGAACAGGGGCTCATTCAGCGCGTCGCCAAACAGCTTGATGGCGGGAGTGAGCACGAGGGCCGCGAGAATGCCCCCCGAGAGCATGATGCACGAGGTGCGGGCTCCAATGATATAGCCCACCCCCAACAGGGCGGGGGACGCTTCGGCTCCCACAGCCGCCCCCTTGAGAAACGGCAGCGGTCCCTCGGGGACGTCTTTCCACAGTTTGCACGCCTGCATCAGCCACTGGTAGACGAAGGCCAGTCCGAACCCGCCGAAGACCGTTTTCGCTTGGGTGCCCCCTTCTTCGCCCACAATCAGCACGTCGGCACAAGCGGTCCCCTCGGGGTACTTCAGCGTGCCGTGCTGCCGCACGATGAGGGCCTTGCGCAGGGGGATCATCATCAGAATCCCCAAAAGCCCCCCCAGCACGGCCACCAGCATGACATGGGTGATCTCCATGTCGTAGCCCAGCAGCATCACAGCGGGCATGGTGACGCCGACGCCAAACGCGATCGACTCACCCGCCGAACCGGTGGTCTGGACGATGTTGTTTTCGAGAATGGTCGCCGGGCGCTTCCCCAGCAGTTTCGAGAAGAACCGGAACAGGGTGATCGACATCACGGCGACGGGAATCGATGCCGAGACGGTCATCCCCACCTTCAGCACCAGGTACAGCGACGAGGCGCCGTAGATGATTCCCAGGATTGCTCCCAGCAGCAGCGGTCCCAGGGTGAACTCGGGAACGTCGGCCTCGTCGGGGACGTAGGGCTGATGGTCGGGAGTGTGCATGGAGGCAGTGTCCGGGGTTCGAAGGGAGGGCGGGATTGAGAACGGCGCCTGTCGGGAGTGTTGGGGCGTGTCACCCCGGGAGTGCCCGGCAACCCGGCGGAATCATAGTCTGCGGCAGGCGGGGCTGCCGGTTGCGGGTGTCAGGGTTGGGTGGGCGGATCGGGAAGCCGAAACTCGCTCACCACCGGTCGATGACGCACCAGATTGGTATCGAGCACCTCGTCCCGCAGCAGTTCCCAGCCCGCCGGCGCCAGCACCTGGTCGAGGCGGCGGAGGGGTTCCCGGGCAGGAAACGTCGCCGGTTCCGACCGGGGAGCGCTCCACAGGTTCGACGCGGTCAGTGGCTGCAGCGCTGGCTCATCGGGTTCCGCCTCGAAGTTTCCCGCCAGCAGCGATGGTTCCCCCTGGGTGGCCTCGACCAGCCACCGCGCCTGGGCGAGGCGCTGTGCGGCCGACTTCTCCGACAATCGCACCGCTCCCAGCCGCACCAGGCGACCATCGATCTCGAGCTGGCACCACAACGACCGGTGGGCGGGATCGGCGCTCCAGAACGGTTCTGCCCCGGGCAGGTCGAAATTGCCGATGACCTGCAGCGGCCGACGCGAGAGAATCGCGTGTCCGCCGGCGACGCGCAGGAAGGGGAGCCCCACCTGGAAGTTTTCGCCGTAGGCCCAGCAGTGCATGCCGGTCGCCTCGGCTATCGAACGGGGCTGGTTGAGGTCGCACAGGGTGAACTCGGTCAGCCCGTCGAGCAGCACCACCAGATCGGGCTGCTCGCGGTTGATGACCTCAGAAATCGCGATCAGCCGGTCGCGGATCGCGCTTTTGGAAGCGAACTGCAGGCCGGGGGGGCGGGCTCCGCACTGGCCGAGATCCCAGGTCAGCACCTTGATCGTCCGGCTCTGCCAGGGGGTCTCTTCGACCAGGGCCGGGGCCATGGTCAACGCATAGTGCGGCCGGTTCCCCCGGGCGAGCACCAGGCCATTCAGCAGGAACAGTCCCACCCCCACCACCGGCAGCAGCCAGAGCAGGTGGACTCCCCATTTGGCGAACCCACGCAGCGGGGGACGCGGCCGGGTGCGGGCTGGAGAGACTTCCGCAGCCGCTGCGGGGACCGCCGGATCTGGTTCAGCAGCAGGTCGAGACGGGAAACGCTCGTCGGTCACGGTGGGGCATCCTGCAAGACAGAGAGACCGCCCTGTTCCGTCAACGTCGGGCGGCCTGAAATGAAACCGGATGATAGAGAGTTGGTTGCTGGATTGCAGTCATTTGCAGCGACTGTCCCGGCCGCAGCGAATGACCGGCAACGCGATTCCGCAGGGACAGCGACGTCGGACTCGTCCTGGCGATGGGTCCCTCTCACCTCACGGAGCAACTGCCGGCATTTCGTCGCAGCGGGACGGGCCGGGTTGGGGTGGGAGGCCAAAACTGGCCTCGAATCACGAGACCGATGTTGTGTGTCAGGCAAAGTCCCGGCCGCTGTGGGGTGTTGTCAGTTCCTGGTGCGAGGATTGAGTCCGATCAGCGGACCCTTCCGGAAGGCCCTCCCCGGTTGTCAGGAAAGCCAGGTGGTACGCGTCCATTCGGAACAACCGATCCGCCGGCTCGGGAGGCAGCGACCGTGCCTCGACTGAAACAACAGAGGCAGCCTTCGCGGTTGCAAAAGCTGCCTCTGGGGAATCCTTGAATGACCTTGGCGAAGCAGGACAGGCTGGCCCTGCTTCTCTCTCGAACCCGGCCCATCACGACTGGCCGGCTGACAGAAGAGTGTCAGCCAGCGCACCTCGGCTGTGTGAACATCTCAAGGGGTCGAACGGCGACGCCATGGAAGCCGAGCGAACAGCCCCAGTACACCCGCTGTCAGCAGCGCCAGGGAAGTTGGTTCGGGCACCGAGTAGAGCTCCACGACCTGCTGGGCGGTAAGCGGCTGGTCGAAGATTCTCAAGTTCTGGATCTGGCCATTGAAGTGATAGGGATTCGGTTCCAGTCCGAAGAAACCCTTGCCGACCCACAGCGCGCTTGAGGGAGAGGTCACAGAGGAGAAGAAATCTGTCGAGGAAGGATTGCCGAAGTTGTAGTGACGATCCGTCATCTCGACGGTGTCGAGATAGCCGGTGTTGCCCGAGTCGCTGATGACAACCACGAAGCTGTGCCACGCACCGGCCGTGATGAACTGCATGGAATTGAAACAGAAGATCGGCTTGCTCTCGCTGTTGAAGATCGTGAAGTAGATCGAGTGATCGGGGGTACTGTACGGCGGGGCGTGACCGATCTCGATGGTGAGACCAAATTGCCCGTCGCCGCCGTAATCGCGTCCCATCCACAGGATGGGCAGGATCGGATGCGAGGCTTGGTCGGCGGGGAAGGAGTCGACGAAGAACCGCACGCCAATCGACCCTCGCGACAGGTTGCTGATGGCGCCGGGAACCTTGGGACTTCCGGCCTGTGTGAAGTCGACGAATTCATCGCCGCCGATGCTGACGGCGTTTTGGCCATACCCGGCAGTCCAGGTGGCGCCCCCGGAAAGGGTGCCGTTGACACCGTTCGGACCCGAGTCGGGTGCGATGGTGCCGGAAGACTGGTTGAACGACCAGTCGACGACGACGTCGGCCCGGATGTCGGACCTGAAGGTCATAAGATTTGCGGCGAGCAGCAATACGCCCCTGAGGAGTCGGAAGCGGGCTTTGCACGAATGACCGCGCTGACGAGTCGATGGCACAGCAGGAGTCTCCAGGAGGGGCTTTGGATGCGGATGCGGTGGGACGGACGGGTGTGAGATCTGCACACTCCACGCAGGTCGCGCGAACTCTCCCTCCGATGCCCAAGGTAGGATTCGGGTCATGCGTCCGCCAAGCAGACCCACTCCCGTCGCGACTCACTCGCGGCACCTTAGGTCAGCCAAAGATACTCCGTCAAGTATTGGCGGAGTGGAGCGAGCCGGGGGACTTTTTCCGCCAAGGGTCGGGGTTGGATTCCCCCATCTGTTACACTGCTGGAGTGGTTGCCGGACACGTTGTGATCCCGCTGGGTGGGGCCCGGTGTGCGGCGTGTTCTCTGAGACTCTGTCGTCCTGTCGGCTGTTCTGCGCCTCATGTCATCGTCTGCTTCCGTGGCTACTTCCTCCCCAACCTCCCTGCCCCTGGCCGAGTGCGCCCACTTGGTGCGTCGGCTTGAGACTGCCGTGCAGGCCCTGGCGAAGCAGGCCGAGGTGCTGGGCATTCCTGGTCTCGAGGGGCGAGAGTGGTACGAGCAGCTGCAGCGCAAGCTCTTGCCGCAGTTGTCGGGCGAGCCGTTTGTCGTCGCGGCGGTGGTCGGCGGGACGAACATCGGCAAGAGCGTGATCTTCAATCACCTCGCGGGGGTGCGGGCGAGTGCGACCAGCCCGCTCGCCTCGGGGACGAAGCATCCCACCTGCCTGGTGCCGGGGGGCTTCACCACGCAGCACCCGCTGGGAGAGATCTTCCCCGGGTTTGAACTGATCCCGTGGTCCCAGGCGGGGGCGGCCCTCGACGAGACCGACCGGCACCTGCTGTTCTGGAAGCCCGCCCCCGAGCTGCCCTCGAACCTGCTGATCCTCGACACCCCCGATATCGACAGCGACGCCCCGGTCAACTGGCTGCGGGCCGACCGGGTGCGGGCGTGTGCCGACGTGCTGGTCGCCGTACTGACCCAGCAGAAATACAACGATGCCGCGGTGAAGCAGTTCTTCCGCAAGGCGGCGGCCGAAGACAAGGCGGTGATTGTGGTCTTCAACCAGGTGCTGCTGCCCGATGACGAGCAGTACTGGCCGAAGTGGCTCGAGACGTTCTCGCGTGAGACGGGAGTGCAGCCCGACCTGGTCTACATCGCCCCCAATGACCGCCGGGCGGCCGAAGAGAACCGCCTGCCGTTTTGCGAACGGACATGGCCGCTGCCCGCCGCCGGGAACCCCCCGACTGCCGCCGGATCTCCCCCGCGCAACCTGCGGGAGGACCTCGCGAACCTGAAGTTTCGCGACATCAAGCTGCGGACGCTGCGGGGCTCGTTGCGGCAGGTGGTCTCGGAGACTGACGGAGCCCCGGCGTGGCTGGCCGAGGTGCGCCGCCGCTCGGCCGGTTTCCAGGATGCCTCCACGCTGCTGTCGATGCAGCAGCTGGCCCGCATCGACAACTGGCCCTCACCCCCGGCCAACCTGTTTGTGACCGAGATCCGCGAGTGGTGGCGGTTGCAGCGCGAGGGGTGGACGAAGACGATTCATGATGGGTACAGCCGTTTGGGAGAGACGGTGCTGGCTCCGCTCTCGTGGGCCAAGCAGAAACTGTCGGGGCCAACGCCCAACCCGGCCGAGGCCTACGTCGCCCAGGAACGGCAGCTGATGCTGCAGACCATTGAAGAGCTGTATGCCGAGTTGACCCGGCTGAGCCAGCTGGGGAACGAGCTGCTGCGTCCCCGGCTCGAGAAACTGCTGTCGGGCACGTCGCGCAGTGACGTGCTGGAGCAGTTGTCGCGCGAGCAGGGAAGCCTGAATGTGACGCGCGAACTGCACGAGGTGGTGTAGCAGCAGATGACGCGTTTTCGGGAAGAGAGCCCCGGGTCGTTTGGACTGCTGAAGAAACTCGATACTGCGGCCGCCCTGGCGCGACCGGTCACCTCGGTGGCCCTGTTCGCCGCCGCCGCGGGGCCGGCGGGGCATGCGCTGGCCCCGTTTGTCTCCGAAGCGGTGGCGCAGTCGCTGCTGGTGCACATCGTGGGGGATGTCGCCGGGGGGGCGGGAGCGATGGTGGTGGGGGAGACTGCCATCACCGGGACCGCCAGCGGGCTGCGGGTGCTCGAGGCGCGGTTCCGGCAGTTGCAGACCGCCTTCACCAGCCGGCGGGTGGCGTGGTTCGCCGACTTTCTCAGGCGGCACGTGCTGGGAGATCTGCATGCCGAGTTGGAAGCCGCGCTCCAGGTGCCGCAGTCAACGGAAGCCCGCGACGTCGAGCAGGTGTGTCGCCAATTGGAGGCGTTGATCGCCGCCGGCGGTTCGTCTTAGGGGGCGCGACTCAATCATTCACATCATTCGCTCAGCGGATCAGGACAATCATTGATCCAGTGATTCTGCCGCGAGTTGGTACAGTTCGCACCGGCGTCCACCTCGCGCACCCGAAGACTTCCCCGCAGGGGATACTTCCCTGAGCCTGGGGTTGTCGCGCAAGCGACTACTGCTTTGTCACTTCACCAAACAGGGATTGTGGTCGACGAGTCGCGATGAGGGACAAGGCGATACCTGCGGAGGGGTGCGGTTTCGGCACACAGATCGCTTCCCATGTCAGATCGATCGCGAATTCCGGAAACGACCCCACGTCCACGACCCTCCCGCGCACTCCAACCTCACGGCCGAACCATTCCTGAAGGGAATGCATACCCTAGCCCGGGGTTGCCCAGCGAAGCGCCGGCTACCCCGGGTACGATGCCGAAGAACGCTTCATTCCTGAAGGGAATGCATATGGGGATTTGGCTTCGACTCGGCTTGTGAACAGGATCCGTTGGGTGGCCGCGCCGTTCCTCGCGGTCGACACTCTGGGCCCTACGAAATTCGCCACCCCGCGCGCTCACCCCGCCCCGGCATATGCAATCCCTACAGGATTGAGTTCTATCTGGGGTCCGTAACCCGGGGTAGCCACGTGCCGTGGCAACCCCGGGCCAGGATATGCAAGTCCTACAGACTTGTTCCGGCCCTGGACGGATTTCGTTGGGTCAGACCGAATTTCGGATCCATCCTGGGCTCGACGACAGATTCCCGCAAACGTCCCCACAACCCACGGTTGTTGGAGTGACAAAGCACGACCCCAGGTCGCCATCCTCAACAAGACCTCGACCCTGCAAGTGCGAGCCCACGACGAAAGGAACCACTTTCAGGGTTCAGGTCATGTTGGGGCTCGCGTCCCCCGGGTAGCCGCTGAGGCGGCAACCCGGGGCTGAGAGAAGTATCCCCTACGGGGAAGGTTTTGTGTGGGTGCGGTGCTTGGCGGGGCCAACGGGAAGAACCCGCGACGGATTCACGGAATCGATCGTTTTCGTGATCCGATGCGCAATGATGTGAATGATTCTGCCAAGCTCCCCTGAGGACGCGGCCTCAGCCCCACCGTAAAGGGACACCCACAGGCCGGGCCGCCGATTCTTCCCGTCGGACAATTCCTGCCGATTTGGCACTGTCTTTCCGTCGCCAGATTTCCAACAATACCGGCAGGAAATCGCGGCTCCCCACCCGGGGCGTGGGCGGTTGGTTGCGGCAACAGGGTGCGTTTCGACAGGTGTGATGATGCGTGGGATTTCTCCCGGAAATTGGCTGCCCAAAAACATGCTCCCCGGAAAGATGCTGTTGGTCGCCGGGCTCTCGGTGGGCCTGGGTTGGGGGGCGGCTCGCACCCTGTATTCCCAGAATGCCGAGCCGGCGGCTTCCCAGCCGGCGGATGCGGCTGTCGCGGCGGCGGCTCCCGAGGCCGCCGAGGCTCCCGCCGAAGATCCCTTGGGCGATCTCGCCTGGCTGACGGGCAACTGGGTGGAGGAGGGAGACAACCCCGGGGTGGAGTTCCACGGTCGCTGGACCGGTACGGGAGCCTTCCTTGTGCGGGCCTTCCGCGTGGCGATGGACGAAGAGTCGGCCCTGCCGGGATTGCAGGTCATTGGCTGGGATCCAGCGGCGAAGCAGGTGCGTTCGTGGACGTTCGACGGCACCGGTGGATTTGGCGAAGAGACCTGGTCGCGGCAGGACGACATCTGGACCATCCGCTCGAAATACACCCTGCCCGACGGCTCGAAGGCGGGCTCGATCAATGTGCTCACGAAGCTCGATGACGACACCTTCACCTGGAAGTCGGTCAACCGCGAGATGAATGGCGAACTGCAGGCCGACATCGATGAATTCACCGTGGTGCGGGCCGAGGGGGTAGCCGATGCTCCACCCGCCCCCGCCGCACCGGCTCCAGCAGGAACCCGTCCGGCAGTTCCGGCAGCGGTCCCTGGCCGAGTTCCCCAGCCCGCCGCCCCCACGCAGCCCGCCCTTCCTGTCCGGCCGGGAACGCCTGCCCCTCCGAGACAACCGGCCGCTCCCGCCGTGCCCCGGGCGCCGGTGCCTGCGGTTCCGGGAGTTCCGCGCCCGGCGGTCCCTCAGCCCGGCGTGCCCCGGTAACGTCCGACGGCCCGACACACTCGGGCCCGTATCGCTTGAGCGCTCTGCCTGGACAGGCCACAGCGACAGCTCCCCAACATTCATCCCTTCGTGGAATCCCACATCATGCAGCGTCTGTTTTCTATGGGAACCCTGGTTCTCGTCGGGGCCTTGTCTCTCGTTCCGGTGTTTGACGCCTTCGCCCAGCGGGGCGGGGGACGGGGAGGCGGAGGAGGCCGTCCCGGCGGAGGTGGAGGCGGTCCGTCGGCCGGCCATCGAGGCGGGGCCCCGCAGCCAGCCGCGAACCGCGGACCCGCCATGGTCAATCCGCAACAGAACAAGGGCGGCGCGGGAATCAATCGCCCCAGCCCCACTCCGGGGGGGACTCCCGGTGCCGGGGCTCGGCCCGCCACCCCCAATGCGGGTCCGCAGCGGCCTGGTCAGGGAGCGGTCGGAGGTCAGCCGGGAGCAGCGCGTCCCGGCAACACCCCCACCACGCCCAACCGTCCCAACCTCGGTGGCCCGCAGCAGGCCGGTCAGGCCCGGCCCGGCAACGGCATTGGCAAGCAGCCCTCCAATTCGATGAATGATTTCTTCGGCGGGAATGCCGGGGGACTGGGGGGAGCCAGCAACCGCCCGGGTATGGCGAACAGCCAGGGTGGTGGTCGGCTGCCTGGAATGGGTCAGGGTGGGGACAACCGGCCCGGACCCGGAAACAACAATCGCCCCGGCCTGGGAAATGACAACCAGACCAACATCGGCGATCGCAAGACGAATGTGGGCGACCGCAACACCAATATCGGCGACCGGAACACGAACATCGGTGACCGCAACACCAATATTGGTGATCGGAATACCAACATTGGGGATCGCAAAACGAACATTGGAGACCGGAACACCAACATCGGCGACCGGAACAAGACCAATGTCAACGTCGGTGACCGGACCAACAAGGGGGGGAACACGGTCATCAACACGGGTGACATCAACATCGGCAACAAAACCAGCTACAACGACAATCGTCAGCAGTGGGTCGACAACCGGCACAACAATGGCAACGTCGTGCGGAACAATGCCGGCAACCGGTACTGGAACGGCTACAACAACCCGGGGTGGCACGCCGGCGGCGGCTACGCCTATTGGGGAGGTTGGGGAGCCCCCGGCTACGGCTGGCAGGCGGCCACCTGGGCCACCATGGGTGCCTTCGTGGGAGCCTCGCTGGCGGCCAACACGCAGCCGGTCTACTACGCCTATGGCACGGGAGGCAACGTCTACTACGAGAACAACACGGTGTACGTGAATGGCCAGGCCTCGGGGACTCCCGCCGAGTACACCCAGCAGGCCCAATCCATGGTGCAGGCGGCCCCTCCGGCCGACCAGCCGCAGGAATGGATGCCCCTGGGAGTCTTCGCCCTCAGCCGTGAAGGAATCAGCGACACCCAGGCCGTCATCGAGCTGGCGGTGAGCAAGACCGGCGTGATCGCGGGCACCTACCACAACGAGGCCAGCGGCATTTCACGTCCCATCAAGGGGACCGCCAACCTCGAAACCCAGCGGGCGGCGATCGGGTTTGCCGACGGCAAGAACACCGACGTGGTGCTCGACACCGGGCTCTACAACCTCACGCAGGATGAAGCTCCCAGCCTGATGCACTTCGGCACCGAGCAGAGCGAACCGGTCCTCCTGGTCCGGCTGCAGCAGCCCGCCGCCCCCCAGTAGCGCGACCTACAGTCACACGACCTGCTGTGGGAAACACCGTTCCCACGCTTTGTCTCCTGCAACGCCACGGGTGCTCTGTGCCCCCGTGGCGTTGTTGCTTTTGGACGACGACCGGCCGGCGGCGGCACGTCGGCGGGACTGTCTTCTATCGGTCTCGCCCCCCCCGTCTGCTGCTGCCGATTCGTCAGGCGCGCCAGTTCATTCCTCTGAACGCCCCGGTCCCCTGTGCGCCCCTGGGAAGCCCCACAACGATCGCCCTTCCTGCCGACCCGTGGAGTTCACCCCCTCGCACACGCCCGCACATGAGCGCTGAGCCCCCACCACCGATCCTGATCGAACAGACCGGCCCAATCGTCCGGCTGACGCTGAACAATCCCGAACGCCGCAATCCCCTGGGCCGGCCGGTCATCGCCGCCCTCTCCGCCGCCCTCGAGGCAATCGCCGCCGACACGTCAGCCCGAGTCGTCGTGCTGGCCGCGGCAGGCAAGGTCTTCTGCTCGGGACACGACCTCTCGCACATGGTGGGGTGCGACGCAGCCGGGTATCGCGCACTGTTTGGCGAGTGTGCCGCCCTGATGCTGCAGATTCGCCGCCTCCCGCAGCCGGTGATCGCCTGCGTGCAGGGAATGGCCACTGCGGCGGGCTGCCAATTGGTCGCCACGTGTGATCTGGCGGTAGCGGCCGACACGGCCCAGTTCGCCGCTCCTGGCCTGAAGATCGGTCTGTTCTGCACCACCCCCATGGTCCCCCTGATGCGGGCGGTGCCCCCCAAGATGGCGATGGAGCTGCTGCTGACCGCCGAACCGATTTCGGCCGACCGGGCCCTTGCCGTCGGGCTGGTCAACCGGGTTGTTTCTCTGGAACAGCTCGATGCGGCGGTGGCCGAACTGGCCGGCCAGATCGCCCGCTCCAGTCCCCAGATCGTGGCCCTCGGGAAGCAGGCGTTTTACCGGCAGCAGTCGCTCGATGAGGCGACCGCCTATGGCGAGGCGGTGGAGATCATCACGGCCAACGCGCTGCGGCCCGAGGCCCAGGAAGGGATCGCCGCGTTTCTCGAAAAACGGTCTCCCCGCTGGAGCACTCCGTAATCATGCCCCTGCCTGGTTTCGCCGAGTTGGCCGCCCGGGCCAGCCGACAATCGTCCCGCATTGGTGTGGCCGCCGCCGGTGGCGCCGACGTCACCGTTCTGCAGGCGCTCTCACTCGCCGCCCGGCAGGGGTGGGTCCGTCCGCTGGTGACGGGAGATCCCGCAGCGATCGCATCGGCCGCAGAGCAGGCGGAAGTGGACCTGACCCACTTCGAGGTGGTGGCGAGTGACGAACCGGCCGAGACCGCCGCGCAACTGATCGCCGACGGGCGGGCGGCGATCCTGATGAAGGGACAAATCGACACCCCTTCGCTGGTCCGGCCGCTGTTCGACCCGCGGTATGGACTGCGCCGCGGCAAGACCATCTGCCAGGTGGTGCTGATGGAAATTGTCGATCAGCAGCGGCGGTTCCTGCTGGCCGACACCGGCGTCACCATCCGGCCCAACCTGAAACAGAAGGGGGACATCCTGCGGTACACCCTGCAGGTGGCCCGTGGCCTGGGGCTCGACACACCCCGCGCCGCCCTGCTGGCGGCCACCGAGAAATTCAATCCCGCGATGCCCGAGACCATCGACATCGTCGATCTGTGCCGGCAGGCCGAGGCGGGAGACTTCGGCCCCGCCCACGTGCGCGGCCCCCTCTCGTTCGATGTCGCTTATGCGTCCGACGCCGGCCAGAAAAAGCAGCTCGCCGGAGAGGTGGTCGGGGCGGCCGATGCACTGGTGTTTCCCGATCTGCTCTCGGCCAACCTCACGGTCAAAGCCATCATGTACACCGCCCGCTGCCAGTTTGGCGGGGTGCTCGCCGGGGCCGGCTGTCCGGTCGTCTTCATGTCCCGGTCCGACACCGTCGAGACCCGGCTCAATTCCCTCGCCTACGCCCTGGCCCTCGCCACAACACGCTCCGGCGAAACGAACGTGTGAATCTATTGCATCGCGGTCTGCCACGCTGGCCACACGCTACTCTCACTTCCCGAGGAACCCACCCATGACAGCCACACGAAGCGGTGGTTGGCTGACGTTCTGTCACCTGGCGCTCGTCGGCCTGCTGCTGGGATGCTGCCTCGGCTCGGTCGTCACGCACGGGGCCGAGCCTCCCCCGCCCGGTCCGGTGTCGCTCACGCTGATTGGCGATTCCACCGTGGCCAGTTACGACCAGCCCCCGGCTGACCGTCCCACGCTCACCGGGTGGGGACAGGTGCTGCCCGAGTTTTTCGATGACCGGGTGACCGTCTCGAATCTGGCGGTCTCGGGACGCAGCTCCAAAAGCTTTCGGGCGGAAGAGCGGTGGGCTCCGGTACTCGCCGCCCGGCCGACGTATGTCTTCATCCAGTTCGGACACAACGACCAGCCGGGGAAGGAAGACCGCTCGACCGATCCCGAAACCGAGTTCCGGGAGCACCTGCGGGCCTACGTGCGCGAGGCGCGCGAGAAACAGATCCAGCCGGTGCTGGTGACCCCCGTCGCACGCCGCACTTTCGACTCCGACAAAGCGGTCAGCTCGCTGGGTCCCTGGGTCGAGGCGATGCAGGTGGTCTCACGTGAGGAACAGGTTCCCCTGGTCGACCTGCATGCGCAGAGCCTGGCACTGTTCGACACGCTGGGAGATGCCGCGACCGCCTCCTATTCCCCCTCGGCCGACGATCGCACCCACTTCAGCCGGACGGGGGCCCGGGTGATGGCGGCCCTGGTGGCGGCACAACTGCCGGTCAGCGTGCCGGCGCTGACCAAACACATTCGCCACGACCGCGTGGCCGACACTCTGCCCGCTGCGGTCGACTTCCCCGGACGCCTGCGGCTGCAGGTGCCGCCGGTACTCGACGCGGTGGTCGGTGTGGAGACCAATCTCTACTTCGACAATCTGGTGCTCACCCCCCTGCCCGACCAGTACGCCTTCGATGTGCAATGTACCAAAGGACGGCACTGGGCCCAGCGCTGGTCTGTCACGCCGACCGCAGCCGACGTGGGAGATCATCCCTTCGTGCTCGAGGTTCGCGATGAACAGCAGACGCTGCTGGGTCGGGCCCGGGGGACGCTGCGGGTGCGCCCCGCCGAGGCGGCTGCCGGCCGTGAGCTGACGGTGCTGTTCATTGGCGACAGTCTGACGCATGCGTCGCTCTATCCCCGGCAGGTGTTGGACCGGGCGCGGGGAGAGCAGCAACCACGGATCCGGCTGATTGGCTCGCACACTCCGACCGGGGCCCCTCCCGAAGTCCGCCACGAGGGGTATGGGGGCTGGACGGCGGTCCGGTTCGCCACGCATGCCCAGGGAACACCCCGGGCGGGAGATTACGCGGGCCGCGCCAGCCCGTTTCTCTACCCCGACGGCGAGGGGAAGCCAGCTCTCGATTTCACCCGGTATTTCGCCGATGTGAATGAGGGGCGTACGCCGGACGTCGTCTGTCTGTTCCTCGGCCCCAACGACATCTACCCCGACAGCGAAGCGACACTCGAGGCCAGCATCGACCGCATGCTGCGGCACTTCGACCTGCTGGTGCGGGAATGCGAACGGGGGGCTCCCCAGGCCCAGATCGGCGTGCTGCTGCCGGTCCCCCCCGCCGCCAGCCAGGATGCGTTTGGGGCCAACTACGGTTCGGCCCAGACCCGCTGGCAGTACCGCCGGAACCAGCATCGGCTGGTGGAACGGATGACGGCCCACTACGGGACGTGGCCGGGGGGCCGGGTCCACCTGCTTCCCACGCAGGCCCTGCTCGACTGCCGCCACAACTACCCCACGGCGCGCGCTCCGTTCAACGCCCAGACCGAAGAGCAGGGGGTGTTTCAGAACAACGGGGTCCATCCCGACCCGGCGGGCTACCGGCAGATTGGCGACACGGTCTATGGCTGGCTGCTGGGGCTGCCAAGATAGCGCGCGCGGCACGACGGGTGATCGACTGTGCCCGGGAGCTGAGACAGCAGGCCGCCATGGCGGGCTGGGGAGGTCGGTTTTATCCCGGAAAAACCGGTGTCAAACTCGTCTCAACCCGGGGGGCCGGTTTGTGGTAAAACCGGGCCCGCTTCGGGAGTCGCACCCGGAGCCCACATTCACCGGCTGGCGGAACAGGAAGGAACCGGACGATGCCCGCGGCGCTGCAGACAATTGGTCTGCTGCTGATGTCGAATGTCTTCATGACATTCGCCTGGTACGCCCACCTGCGCGATCTGAAGGCGAAGCCCTGGTGGATCGCGGCGCTCGCGAGCTGGGGGATCGCCCTGTTTGAGTACCTGCTGCAGGTGCCAGCCAACCGGATTGGGTACCAGCAGCTCTCGCTGGCGCAACTGAAGATCCTGCAGGAAGTGATCACGCTGTCGGTGTTTGTGCCGTTCTCGGTGCTGTACATGGGCCAGCCGCTGCGGCGCGACTTCCTGTGGGCCGCCCTGTGCCTGGTGGGGGCGGTGTACTTTGTGTTTCGCGACAAGGGAACGGGCTGACCCCACGAGGGGCGAGGCCTGAATGCCACCGGGACCTGCGGGTTCCCCGAGACCAACCCACGACTGCTGGATCCAACCCCGATGCCCACGACCTCCACTGCGAACACCCCTGCGAACGGTTCCCCGACGGACTCCTCCCGCACCATGCCCGCTCCCGTGACCACCGTCACCGCCGGTCCGGCCACTGTGGCCTTGTCCCCCGCCCCCACCGCGGCCTCCCGCTGGGGATGGTTTGGAGTGATCACTCTGGTGACCGTGGGACTCGACCAGTGGACCAAGGTGCTGGCCGTCCGCCATTTGCCGGTCGAACCCTGGACCTATCTCAACGACACCTTCCGGCTCCAGCTTGCCTACAACACCGGCGCGTTTCTGGGAATGGCCGGGACTTGGTCCGAGAGCGCCCGCTTCTGGCTGCTGACGGTGCTGAACGGGGTCTTTCTCGTCGGCCTGGCCGGGGTGCTGGTCTGGCACTGGCGGATGCCCCTGGGACGGTTCATCGCCGGAGTCGGAATTCTCGCCGGGGGGATCGGCAACATGATCGACCGGGTCACCAATGCCGGGAAGGTGACCGACTTCCTGAACCTGGGGCTGGGTCCCGTGCGCACCGGCATCTTCAACGTGGCCGACATGGCAATCACCGGCGGGGCACTGATCTTGGCATGGTATTGGATGCGTGAAGAACAGACCTCCGCCGACCCGCAGGACAACCCGGCATAGTCGTCACCCGCCGGGGTATTGTCGGGAAACGTTGATCGAGGCAACCTGGGGCAGACACGTGCCGTGCCAACCCCAGGCTCTGATCGCCAAGCTCTTCAGGCTTGATCCGCACCCACCCGTGATTTGAAAACGACGTGACATCCGGATCGGATTGGGGCCTGGATTCCACCATACCCATCCTCACATCGGTCCTGCTTCGCGCCCTACTCCGCGGCAACGTCCATCGGACGTTCGGCGGCGAGCGCCTGGTGGATCACCGTCGGGTCAAGTTCCTTCCCCGAGATCGCCTTGTAGGTCTGGCTGACCATGTCGGCGAAGACCGCTTCGCCGGAAATCACCTTCGCGCCGCGCAGCCGGGCCTCGCGCGTCAGCGGGCTTTCGCCGACCAGTTGCGTCAGATCGATGACGTGCATGTTCGACCGCAGGAAGGCCGGGTTCAGCTTCAACCCCGTGCCGCTCGAAAGTCCCGTCATCGAATCGAACCGCTGGACCTCGGCCAACACCACCACGTCACACAGCGTGTCGTAGAGATTCGCCACCGGGATGTACCGGGCATTGTTGAGCTGGGCGAACTGCTTCGCCTCGGCATCGTCGGCCCCCGCCACGCTCAGCAGTCCCTGCCGGCGCTGCACGCCATAGGCCACGCTCTTCGCCAGTC
>JBKDUK010000146.1:0-11463 GCA_046339535.1 Planctomycetaceae bacterium
GCCGGGAGGTCGATGAAGACGTTGTACTCCTTGTGTCGGCCTTCGGCGGTGAACATGCCCGCCATCATCACCAGTTCGCGGCACTTCGCCTTCACGAGATCAACGCCGTTGAGGGGGGAGATCTTGTCGCCGGCCGATTCCAGCAGACGGGCGAGGTTGGTGGAAAAGCCGACCACCACAATGGTCACGGATCCGTCCCGGGCACGGGCGAGGGTTTCGCGCAACACCTGGACGGCGTCGGGAGCGTCTTTTCCCGAGCGCAGATCATGCGGATAACGGAGTTTTCCGTCGTCCATCGCCAGGGAGGGAACGCGAATGTACGGGCTGTCTTCGGGGGTCTTGCCATTCCGGACCACCCCAATGGGAGTGCTGCCCCGACCGTAGAACGTGTTCACGAGGTCGACGTAGGGGCCGGCATATTCGTGGTCCTTGCTGACCGTCACCGCCAGCAACCGGCATTCGCCGCGGGACTGCAGGGCATGAATCACCCCGAGGGCCAGGGCGTCGTCGATGTCGTTCCCCATGTCGGTGTCGAAAATCAGGTCGACCGGAGCCAGAGGCGAGACGGGGGAGACTTTCTGGAAGGCCGGTCCCTTCGCTTCGTGTTCCATTTCGGTGTACTTCGCCACCAGCTCTTCGACCGCGTTGTTGCTCTCGTCGACATCGAGTTCGAGCCAGTTCCCCTCCACGCCTGGCTTGGCGACCCGGATGCCTGCGGCCAGTCGGCCGCGATGATCGCCCCCCACCCGATCGGCGGCCAGCAGCGCGGCCATCAGCCGATCCGCGAGCGATCCTTCGGTCTCCTCGTACGCCCGACCCATCGCGGTGATCACATCACGACCGGACAGCGTGTTTCCCTGGCAGGCATAGAACCGGCCGGTCATCCCCCCCCAATAGCGGCTGTCTCCGGGGGCCGCGGTGGGGTTGAGATTGGCCGCGCGTCCCTTGATGTCGACAATGGCCAGTTGCCGCAGGTCGCGTTGCTTGTCTTTCTCAATCAGCTCTTGCAGGACCACCTCGGGGGCTTTTCCCGCCGCCAGTTTCTCGAGGGCCAGCGGGCCAAACGCGGGATTGTGATAGTGCTGTGTGCAGAAGGCGCCGACCCCCGCCTTCACATAGGGTACGACCTTCCCCACCGCCGGGTATTTGCTGGCCACCGCCGCCCCCACGACCCCGGTCTCGGGGTCGACCGCGACGATCGAGAATGTGGCAATCTTGGTGGGGATCACGGGTTCCGGCCTGGCAGGTTGGAGGGCGGACGAGCGGGCCTTGGTGCCAGTCGCAGCGCGATCCTAACCCATGACAAACCTTCCTGACAAACACCACAGCAGGGAAACCGAAAGCAGCAGGCCGCGCACGATCATGGCAGTCACTCAGCGGACAACAAGAGGGGAAATGCCGGAGAATGCAGCCGCACTCCCCGACTCCCGCGGTATATGCCACCCCGGATGACATTGCAAACAAGCTGCCACAGCCAAGCCCCCGTCCTGGAGTGGATGCGGAGGGGCCCAGCCCACACGGGCTCCCGTGGCGGAGGACGCCCCGAATTCCCGAAACTGTCCCGGCTCGTCTCGACCCATCGATCAGGTGTGATATGATCCGGAAGGTGGCCAGACAGCTGAGTTGGCCAAGTCTCCGGCAGAGTCTGCCGACGGGTTCCACTTCACTCCTCCTGGATGAGCTGTGCCATGTTGCAGATCATGGATCGGCTGCCGAATCGCGACTGCCAGGGAGTCTCGCGGCGCTCGTTTCTGGGGATCGGCACAGCGGGGTTGGGAGCACTTGGGGTTCCAGGGCTGAGTTTGCCATGGCTGCTTTCGCAACGTGCCGCCCATGCCGCGGCCTCTGGGGTGCTGCGGGACCGGTCCGTGGTGTTGCTCTTCCTGCAGGGGGGCCCGTCCCAACTGGAATTCTTCGATCCGAAGCCGCACGCCCCGGTCGAAATCCGCAGTGTGACCGGTGAGATCGCGACCCGGCACCCGGGCGTCCTCTTCGGCGGAACGTTTCCCCGGCTGGCGGCACTGGCGGACCGGTTCAGCATTGTGCGCTCTTATGGCTCGGGGAACGCCGACCATACCTACGGCCGGGTGGTGAGCGGGGGAGAGGCGAATGGACCGTCGGCCAGTGCGATCTATGCCCGTGTGCGGGGCAACACCCATCCCGAAACGGGAATTCCCACCAACGTGCTGGTTCTGCCCGAGGCGGTGCGGGAAGGACTGAAGCTGCAGAGCAATTTCGAGACCGGGGCGCTTCCCACACTGACCCAGGCCGGTTCCCTGGGGAGCGACTGCGTCGCCTTCAACCCCAGCGGGGGAGGACAGCTGAAACAGGATATGGAACTGCGTTTACCAGCCGACCGCCTGGGGGACCGGCGGTCGCTGCTGGCGGGTCTCGACGCCCTGCGGCGCCGGGCCGATCGTCCGGGCCAGATGGACTCGCTGTCGTTCTACCAGCAGCAGGCGTTCGAAGTGATTACCCGGGGCGTTGCCCAGGCGTTCGACTGGCAGCGGGAAGACCCGCAGACGATCGCCCGGTACGACACCACGGGGCTGTTCCGGATGGAGGAACTGACCCGCTGGAACGACATGCGCCGGGCCTCGAACCTGCTGGGGCACCAGTTGCTGCTGGCCCGCAGGCTGTGTGAGGCGGGCTGTGGATTCGTGACCGTTTCGGACTGCGGCTGGGATTATCACGCCAATGGCAACAGCCCGCCGAATATGGCGGGAATCTACCCGATGGGGGGTCAGGTCGATCACGCGGTCGCCGCCTTCATCGAAGATGTTCTGGCCCGCGGATTGGAACAGAAGATTCTGTTGATTGTGACCGGCGAAATGGGCCGAACTCCGCGGCTCAACGGGAATGGGGGACGCGATCATTACGGAGAGCTGACGCCGCTGCTGCTGTTTGGCGGCGGGTTGACGATGGGGCAGGTGGTCGGACAGTCGGATGGGCAGGCGGCCAAGGCGACTTCGGAGCCGTTCCGTCCTGCGAACCTGCTGGCCACAATTCTGAATGTGCTGTTCGACCTGGGCCGGCTCCGGCTCGAACCCAATGTTCCCCGCGACATTCTGCGACGGGCCGAGGCGCATCCGCCCATCGCGTCGCTGGGTTTGGAGTAACACATGGTTTCGACACGGTTTGCTCCCCTGCTCTGCCTGTGGCTGGGCGTCGTTTGTTCCGGAGTGGTGGCCCAGGACCGGCTTCCCCGTGGGGGAGCCCGGGTTCGTGAGCCGCGCGGCGCGCTGTTGATCGCCGGTGGCGGAGTGCGGAACGACAACGAAGAAGTCTGGAAGCGGCTGATCCAGTTGGCCTCCGACTATGCCCAACAGCGGGGTGAACCAGCCAACCAGCCCCCCCGAATTGCCGTCCTGCCGACAGCCGCGTGGGATCCCAAATCGATTGGCGAACGGGCGGCGGCCAGCCTGAGACTGCACGGTGCCGATGCGTTCGTCGTTCCAATTGCGCTGCTGAACAGTCCGATCGACCCCATGGTGGCGGTCCGGGATCCCGAGATTCTGCGCCAGATCCAGGATGCGCACGGCGTCTACTTCACGGGGGGACAGCAGGCGCGGATCGTGCAGGTGCTGATGACGGACGATCAGCAGCAGACTCCGGCCCTGAAAGCGATCTGGGACCTGTACGACGCCGGCGGGGTGATTGCCGGCAGCAGCGCCGGTGCGGCCGTCATGAGCCAGGTGATGTGCCGCGAGATGGGACGGCAACTCAACGTCCTGGAACACGGGATTACCTCGGGAAAAGAGACGTCGCCCGGCCTGGGATTTCTCCCCTCGGAATGGTTCGTCGACCAGCACTTCCTGATTCGCGGTCGATTGGCCCGGGCGCTGGTGGTCTCGCGACATCATCAATTGCCCCATGGATTGGGAATTGACGAGAACACCGCACTCGTGGTGCGGCAGAATGAGACCGAAGTCATCGGCTACAAGGGAGCGATCTGGTTTGATCTGACGCAGGCCAGCAGCCAGGCGAATGAGCCGGGGTTCAACATTCGCAACGTCCGGCTGAGCTATCTCGACCGCGGGGATCGCCTCCACATGCGCACTCTCGAGCTGACTCCCGCTCCGGAGAAGCGGGCCGAACCGGTGATTGATCCCACCAGCCCGCAATTCGACCCGACGAATGACGAGCCGATCTTCAGCACCGAGATCCTGGGCAACACGACTTTTCTCGATCTGATGCGGCGGTTGATGAACAACCGCAACGATCATGCGATTGGGCTGGCGTTCGACGCCCAGGCGGCCCGCAAAGGACCGGTTCCGGCCTATGAATTCCGGCTCTACCGAGACCGCGACACCCGGGCGTGGCCCCCCGGTGTTCTCGAGGACTACACCATCTCCAACGTGCACCTCGACGTGCGCCGGGTCGAGTTTGCGGGAATCAGCTATCGCTGAAAGGGGTCGCGGCTCGTCTCCCGAGAGCGATCTGCCTGATCCCAAAACCAGCCCCGGGCCGTCTTTCGCCGTCGGCAGAATCAACCACGGCATCCGTCGCAGCCCGGCCTTGTCTCGGCGACACCACAGTACAACCCGGGTAGAACATCCCTACCGGGCCGAATAGATCGTCTGGCCCGCCTTGATTGTCTCCACCACCTTGAGATCGGCCAGACCCAACACCGGGATCTTCAGGGGATTGCGGTCCAGCACCACGAAGTCGGCCAGCTTGCCCACCTCGATTGAGCCGCGCTGCTCTTCTTCGAAATGCTGGTACGCCGGCCACAGCGTGATCGATTTCAGCGCCACCTCGACTGGCACGCATTGCCCAGCCCCCAGAATATCGCCGCTGCGAGTTCGGCGTGTCACCACGGAAGACAGCACACGGATCGCGCTGGGTAGCGCGACCGGCGCGTCGTGGTGTTGCGAGAAGATCATTCGCCGGCGCAGGGCCGAGGCCGCGGGGCTGATTCGCTCGGCCCGTTCGGCCCCCAGTACCGAGTCGCGGTGCCAGTCTCCCCAGTAGTAGCAGTGCATCCCGAAAAACGAGGGAATAATCGCCAGTTCCTGCATGCGGTCGAGCTGATCTTCGCGCACCGTCTGGCAATGGATCATGACATCCCGCCGGTTGGGATCCCGCCCGTGCCGTTCCTGCGCCGCCCGCACCGCGGCAATCATCAGGTCGCTGGCCGCATCTCCATTGCAGTGAATCTGGAATTGCCACCCCTTCTCGTAACACAGGTTGACCTTGTGAATCACCTCGTAATCGGTGAGGGTGGGAAAACCCCGATAGGCCGCGTTCCGACTGTGTGGCGGGACAAAGAACGGCTGTGAGAGGAACGCGGTCTTCCCCTGGGGCGAACCGTCGAACTTCAGTTTCACCCCGCCGATCCGGTAACCATTTCTGAGCGTGCGGGAATGCCACGGGCCATCCAGACCGTAGGGCGTGTCGCTCGCCGTGAGGTCGGGATACGACACGACGTCGATCAGCATCTTCCCGCCTTCCGCCAACCGGGCCCACGTCTTGTCGACCGGAGGCACCGAACGTCCTTCCTGGGCCAGGGTGTAACCATTCGCGGCGTAGAGCTTCTGGCCTGCCGTCGCCAGGGCGTCGAGCTCCGCCTCCCCCAGAATCGGAAGCAGTTTGGGCATCGCGTTGAAATTGGCCGTCTCTTCGAGCACTCCATTGGGAGTCCGTCCATCCTCCTCACGGCGAATCGTCCCGCCGGGGGGATCCTTCGAATCGGCGGTGATGCCTGCCACCTCGAGCCCCCTGGTATTCACCACACAGAGATGTCCCGACTGGTGGATGATCAGCACGGGGATGTCGCGCGAGATGGCGTCGAGGTCGTGACGGGTGGGATGCCGCTGCTCGGCCAGTTGGGCGTCGTCATACCCAAACCCCAGCACCAGCCGGTATTTCTTCGCGGTGTCCGACGCGGCCCAGGTCTTGAGTTCCGCCTGCAGCGAGGCGATGTCGTTTACATGGTAATCGGGGGCTGGCAGCAGATTTGCCGAGACCGCCTGCAATCCCACCGAGAAACAGTGTCCATGGCCATCCACAAAACCCGGCAACAGGGTACGTCCCCCAAGATCAATCTCTTTCGTGGCCGCTCCCCGCCAGGCCAGTACTTCCGCCCGGGGACCAACCGCCACAATCTTCCCACCCCGCACGGCGACCGCCTCGGCCGTCGGCTGGCGGTCGTTGATGGTAATGACATCTCCGCCGCTGTAGATGAAATCCGCCGGTTCCGCTCCCGAAGCGACCGCCAGTGTCACACACGACCAACCGCACATCCACAGCAACCAACGCGACATAAGAGCACCTCACAGAAATCACTTCCGTCGGCACCGGTGGCCCGGGACCTTTTCCCCATTGTCACCAAACCTCATTCGGGAGGCCAGACATCCCTGGGACGGAGACTCGAACCCCGCGAGCCACCGCGACGGACGGCAACCTGTTCGGCGAAGCGGCACGACCGGCCGCTGTCGGACACGGCAAGACCGGCCGCTGTCGGACCATGAAGAACGCCAACAAACACGCTGTTTGACGTCGTTACGACAGCCCCCAGCGGGCCTTGAGGCGTTTGGCGATCGGTTTTTCGAAGTACCGCACGCTGAGCAACGACAGGCCGATGACGAGCAGCACGGTGAACCCGACCCGCAGCACCTCGAGCGAGGCGGTGACCGTCTGTGGATCGGTGGTGAAGCGCTCCACGAGGGATTTCAACAGCGGCGTCACCAGTCCGAACAGCATCATCGAGGGGAAAATCAGCGGACCTTGAAAAATAAAAATTCCGAAGCTGGCTTCACCCAAAGTCTCGCACCAGGGATGCGACAACAGGCGGGCGACGATCCCGCGGTTCTGTGCCAGTTCGTACAGGAACACCGCGTAGATCGGGCACATGAACCCGTGACGCAGGATGAAATTGGGGGGCTTCTCTCCCAGTCCGAACCAACGCGAGAAAACTGCGTCGGGAGTGATCGAGATCAACAGAATGACCAGGGCTGCCAGATCTCCCAAACCGGGTTTCCAGCCCGTGCGGTCCCCCGGCTGGACCCAGCCCATGTCGTGCCGGGTAATCTGAAACAGCCGGCACAACACGATGGCCATCACAAAATGCGGCAGCCAGAACAACGGTGTCCGCATCACCAGTTCGCTCCAGAACCCAAATCCCGGCGGTGACACCTCACCCTGCCACAGGTAAATGAGGGTGGGAATGAGATTCAGCACAGGCATCAGCCAGAACAGAATCCACAGCGTGGTCCGGGCCTGCCGCTGCAGCAAGGCAACGCCCGGCGGAAACATCAGGTAGAAGAAGGCGACCGCCGAGAGGGCCCAGGTGGCGAAGTTCCAGGTGAGGGCCGCCTCGGGACACCAGGCCTGCACCAGAAACACGCTGAGCAGGCCGCTGACCACCCCAAACACCGGCTTGCTGACCGGGATTTTCCAGAGGCTGTTGGACGGCATGAATGACAGCATGCCAATCGCCATGGGAATCAGCAACACCAGCAAGGTGAGGTGCAGCGGATAGAGCCGAGCGATGCGATTGAGCCAGAACTCGCGGTTCGACACGGTTTGCCCCCCATCACGGTCGAGATACAGATAGGCCAGCACAAACCCCGAGAGCATGAAAAACAGCCCGGTCGAGAGATAACCGCGCTGAACATGCCGCGTGAGAGGCGGCGGAAGCACCGCATACAGTCCGCGGTTCTGCATCGCCTCGGCCATCGCTTCGGGCGACGCTGGTTCAGGAGCACGAGGTGGGGCCTCACCGGTCGCCGCCGATGGCTTCGCGGGGCCGTCAGTGGAGGTGGCCCGTTCCGTCGCGCTCGCCTCCGCCAGAGCCTCGCCCGCAGCCTGCTGCCCCCCACTGGGGGTCGCCTCGGGCGTCGCGTTCTGCATCTGCTGCATCATCACCTGCAGCTCCTCCAGCGAGGGCATGGCCGCAATGTGGAAGATGAAGATGTGCAGAGCGGCGAAGAACCTTAGCCCGGTGAGTGGGACCAGTCGGCTGGAGAAACCGGTCGGACTCGAGCCCGCTCTCCGGGGATTTGGGGACGAGGCGGTAACAGCAGCTGCCAGAGTGGGGGTGGACACAGCGCGAGGCTCTCCCGGGCAAATCAGGCGTGCGGAGGACAGAGATGGGCTGGCGACGAACAGATGGGACCGCAGTGTGATCGGTGGATCGCCTGACCGGCAAGTGACTTGCCCGCCATCACGCACCGGCATGACAGGCCGTGGGCTCGGGGTGGCAGTCCGTATTGGCCACCATGGGGCACGGCCCCGGTCCACACCAACCTGTGCAGGCAACGCAGATGTTAGGCGCCCAGGGGTCGGGTTGACCGCCGGGGCGGGGTGACATTCATCATTTCTTCACCGGAGGGAGCACGCTTTCGCCGCCCGGCGGAACTTGCCATGATTTTCTGCGGGAGCAGCCGTTTCGTCCCGGTGGGGGCGGAATCTGGCGTTCATTCGGGAACCTGTCTTCACAACGCGTGGCACGATGTCGGACGAATTGTTTTCAGTGGCGGGTCAGGTGGTGTTGGTCTCCGGGGCCAGCCGGGGGATTGGGCGGGCGATTGCCGCGGGTTTCGCTGAACGGGGGGCGAAGGTCATCATCACCGGGCGCGAACAGGAAACGCTGACCGCCACGGCCCACGAGATTGCGGGACCGGCCGGTCCCGTCGACACCGTCGTCTGCGACGTCGCCAGCCTGCCCGATATCGAACAGTTGGTCCCCGCGGTGATCGGCCGACATGGACGGATCGACACGCTGGTGAATGTCGCGGGAGTCAACCTGCGGAAACGCAGCGAGACCTTTACCGCCGAGGAATACGACCGCATTCTGAACATCAACCTGCGGGGCCTGTACTTTCTCTCGCAGGCGGTGGGTAAGACGATGATTGAACGGCAGCAGGGTTCGATCATCAACATCGACTCGCTGAACACTTACGCTCCCCTCAAGGGAGTGCTGCCGTATGCCATCAGCAAAGCGGGGGTCAGCATGATGACGCGCGGCATGGCGTCGGAATGGGGTCCACATGGGGTGCGGGTCAACGCCCTGGCGCCGGGGTTCATCCTGACCGACATGACCAACAAACTGTGGTCGATTCCCAAGATGCAGGAATGGGGCTATGCCAACACCCCGCTGCGGCGGCTGGGAAAGACCGAAGACATGATCGGCACGGTGATCTACCTCGCCTCGAAAGCGTCGGAGTTCATGACGGGGCAAGTGCTGTACGTCGACGGCGGAATGTCGGCGGGTTTGCAGTGGCCGATCGACCTCGCCTGAGCGGCCGTTCCGCCCGTCCCTCCGGCCAAGTTCTCGGCCAGCCTCTTGCCGCGGGTGCCTCCCAGTGTCGAACGAAGCCTCCCGACGGGTGCGGTTGACCTGCCCCACGTGTCATGAACTGCTCGACTTCGAGGCGGGAGAACTCCCCCGGCGTGAACCGTGCGCGTTTTGTGGGCGGGAAATCCACATTCCCTCGCGGGCCCACCTCGCGGCGATCACCCCCACGACACGGCTGCGGTCCCCCGACGAGATTGGTGACTACCAGATCGCCCCCCCCGCCGAGCCCGAGGCGGCCTATCGTCCGGCTGCCCTCACCGCCCCGGCTGAACGCCGCGCCTCTCCCGGGTTCAACACCTCGCTGGCCTGCCCCCACTGCGGACAATCGGTCGGCACCCGCCTCGAAGACCGACCCAAACGGGTCTCCTGCCCCCACTGCGGCGGAGATTTGTTCGTTCCCGCCAATCCCCGCGGCCGGGGGCCGGTGGAGGAAGTGACCGGCTCACCTCCACTCGGATCAGTCCCCTCCCCGCCCGCTGTGACTGACGCCGCGGACGCCCCTCCCGCGAATCCCCCCCCGAAGGTCGCCGATCCCCCTCCCGACCAGGTGCGCCCGGTCTTCGGCACACGAAAAACCCGCCCTCGGAACGAACGCCCGGCCGCCCCCGCGTCCCCCCCCCCCTCCCCTCCGGCCGAGCCCCCACCCCGAGTTCCCCGCAGGACGGTCTTTGACCAGATGGCCGTGGTCCGGACCGAGTCGCTGCCCACCCCTCCTGAATGGACTTTCTTCTCGGGAGTCTTCTCATTCCCCTTTCAGCAACACAGTCTGTCCCGGTGGCTGTATCAGGTGGTGGGGTTTACGGTGCTACTGCTGGTGATGGCCACGATTGCGGCGGTCTCGGCCCAGTATGGTGCCGGCCGGTTCGGAATGGTGCTGGCATTCTTCGTCTTGCCAATGATCTGGATTGGAATCTGGTCGTTCTCATTCGCCTCGGCGAATTTTCTCTGTATCGTCGAGGGGACGGCTGCGGGAGCGAATGAAATTCGCGAATGGCCCGAGCCCAGTTGGCGCGACTGGGTCCCCAAGCTGGTTTACCTGGCGTGGATCGCCTCCATTCCACTGGTGCTGGCGTCGGCACTGGCGGGACTGGTTCCCGAGGAAGGACCGCCCCGAGTGCTGGTGGCGGCGGGGCTCTTCTGCGTCATTTATCCGATCTGCCTGATGTCGGCCCTGGAGGCCAATTCCTCCTTTGCGATGTTCACCTGGCCGATAGTGCGATCGCTGTATCGCAATCCCGGTGACTGGCTGTCATTTTTCGGGGTCACCCTGCTGGTAACGCTGCCGCTGGTGATGATCCCGGCGGCATGGCTCACAGCACGGCTGGGAGACTGGAGCCCCTACCTGATGGCGGCGGTGATGGGGCCACTCGCCGCGACGACCCTGTTCGTCGTCGCCCGACTCTTCGGACGGCTCGCCTGGAAGATCTCCGGGATCGACCGGAAATGGGCCCGCCGGCGGCGACTGAGCATACCGGATGATCGCCAGCGAACCTCGCCGGGCTGAAACACAATCCACCCGCTGTCGCGGCGTTACTCTTTCGCAGCGTCGGCCGCTTCGGCCGCCTCAGCCTGAAGGGCCTTGATCGCCGCCTCAACCAGCTTGGGATCCCGCTGCTTCAGCTGGTCGAGACACCGCTCGGCGGTGGCCACATGGGGAAGCACGACCTCGGTTTTCTGACCGCCGCGCACCTGCGTTTCAACCCGATCCAGCGTGGCGGCTGCGACATATCGGGCGATGCAGCGCCGGGTGGAGGCCGCCTCAAACCCGGTGGTACCGTATTTCTCAACCAGCTCTTCCAGCAGCGACCAGTCTTTCCAGCGGGCCAGCGTGGTGATGACCAGCTCACCATGGGCCGGGTGCACGTAGAGTGGCCTCAACGCAGACTGCAGGCTCTGGTCGGGAATTCCGCGATTGCCGTTGTTCTGACACCAGATGACGGCTTTGAGTGCGTCTCCCAGTTCGTTCGTTGCGTCGGCATCGGTCGGCTTCGCGAGGTAGCGATCGACCACCACCGACAAACCACGTTCTCCCGTCAACTGGAGATAGCCGAAAATCAGCCCCTGCAGCCCCAGCCGCAGGTTTTTTGACTCGGCCTGCACCCGCTCTTCCAATCGCTCGGCATCACCATCGTCGCCGCAAAAGCCCAAGAGCACCCAATAGG
>JBKDUK010000147.1:0-2862 GCA_046339535.1 Planctomycetaceae bacterium
CCCCCGTCTTCGTCGGCCCCAACACCTTCCGCCGGTCTGAGGGCGAGTAGTTGCTGGGCCATGGCCAGAGCCGAATCGCGGACCAGCGGATTATTCATCAAGAACAGGGACTGCGGCGCGACGGTGGTCTCGTTGCGCACCGCGGTCACTCCGTTGGGATCGGCCGCGTCGAACAGGGCCAGCACATCGGGCAGCATGTTGCGCACGACTGGCAGGTAGATCGTCCGCTTCAGAAAGGTGGTGTAGAAGGGATCGTCGGCCCCCACGCGATTGGGACGGATCTTCGCTCCAATCCCCTCCGCCTTTTCAATCAGGTATTCGCCGCTCTCGTTGGTCCCCGCCCGGGAGTCGAGCCGGGCAGTGACGGCCAGCAGCGAATCGCGCAGGTCCTCGACCGACATCCGCCTCCGCCGGTGCCCCGCGAACCACTTCCCTTCGGGATCTCCCTGGGGGATGTTGCTCTCAGAGACCGTCTGCTGCTGGTAAGCCGCCGAGTGCACGATCAGCCGGTGCATCTGTTTGATGCTCCAACCCTCCGCAACAAACCGCGCCGCCAGCCAGTCGAGCAGTTCGGGATGCGAGGGGCGCGCTCCCCGCGTGCCGAAGTTGTCGCTGGTGGAGACAATCCCCCGATCGAAATGATGCTGCCAGATGCGGTTGACCATCACCCGCGGCGTCAGAGGGTTGGCGGGATGGGCGATCCAGCGGGCCAGCTCCAACCGCCCACTCGAGACCTGTTGCGGATCGATCCCCGCCGACGAGTCCGTTTCCGGAAGCGAAACGACCTGCAGGGCCCCCCGGCGGACCACTGGGCCCAGGGTGAAGCGGTTTCCTCGCAGATGCACTCGCAGGTTCTTCGGAACCGAGTCGCGCGGAGCCATTACCGTCACCGCCGGCTCCCCTTCCGCCTGCGGCACATCAAACTCCCACCACATCGTGGCGTTCCGGTTTTCGTCCATGAACGGTTCGGTACTGCGAAAGACCCCCGCCAGAGCGTAGTAATCGCTTGTCCGGATGGCATCGAATTTGTGGTCATGGCAGCGGGCACAGGCCACAGTCAGTCCCAGCATCGCTCGCCCCGTCACATCGATCTGGTCATCGACGATGTCGAGCCGCGATTGCTCTTTGTCGGTCTCCGCCAAGGCCTTCGGTCCCACCATCAGGTAGCCAGTGGCAATGATTCGTCGCGTTCTCTCCGCGGGTGTCTCGGCTCCCGGCAGCAAATCTCCCGCCAGTTGCTCAATGAGAAACTGGTCGTAAGGGAGATCGGCATTGAAGGAATCGATTACGTAGTTGCGGTACCTCCAGGCGTAACGCATCACGGCGTTCGCATCATTGGCCGTCGACTCGGCGTACCGCACCAGGTCAAGCCAGTGGCGGGCCCATCGCTCGCCATATTGGGGCGATTGCAACAGCCGCTCGACCACCCGCTCGTAGGCCTGGAGCGACGTATCCGACAGAAAGGCCTCCGTTTCGGCGGGCGTGGGTGGCAGACCGATCAGATCGAGAGTGACCCGCCGCAGCAGGGTTCGCCGGTCGGCGGGGGGGAGCGGACGCAGTCCGCGGTCTTCCAGCAACCGCAAGACAAACCGGTCGACTGGTGTCTGTACCCAGGCCGCATCCCGCACCGTGGGTGGCTCCATCGCCCGCACAGGCTGATAGGCCCAAAACTGGCGTTCGTCGTTCGTGAATTCGGCCCGCTCTGCGAGGTCGACCACCCCTTCCCACAGAAAACCGTACTTCTCTGCCAGATGACGTTCGAGTCCCTGCCTGTGGATTTCCGAGAGAGCCGTGTTGTAGATCAGCACCTCTCCCAAGTCGCCCTGAATGGGTCCACAAAAACCCAGGGCCTTTCCGAGAAACACCCCCACATCACTGCGATGTTTCAGATCGAGAATCTCATCCCGCCCATCGAGCCCACCGGCCGAATTCACCAAAGGCTGGCCATTCACAAACACCCGGGTGGTCTGCCGTGTGGGCCCCGGGCGTTTCACGATCGTCAGCACCAGGCTCTTTCCATATAGCGGAGCGAACGACCCACGCCCGGGAAAGACGTCGTGGCCAAACCCACCCGCGAAATCGAGCGAGTGGTCCTGCGTACGGTCGATCTCAATCAGAGCGGCCAGGGGACGTCCCGGATCGCTCCCATGCGCCGGATCCCCCACACACAAGACACAGTCATGGCTGGAACCGGCTTCATGCCGTTGCAGGCTCATCACCAACACCAGCGTCAGGGCAGCATCTCCAATGACGGGAATCGGGTTTCCGGGGGACGAGGCCAGCCCCGTGGTGGTCTCGAACCGGACAGCCGGCCGACCCATCAGTGTGCTTTGCGGAATGAACTTCCCCGGGCCTCCCACCCCGCCCGGGCGAATCCCCTTCGTCACTGAGAGATCGCGGCCGTTGGGGGATTGGTCGGGCCACACCGAGACCGCTTCTCCATCGGCCAGTGCCAGACTGTCGGCCCGCAGCCACAACTGCAAACCCTCAGCCAATTCCGCGGCGTCGGGAGTCAATGCCGGTTTTCGAGGGGCGGGGCCCACTTCGGGAACTTCGCCCGCAGGCTCGGAACGGCCCGTTTTGGTCCAGGGAGCCCCCGCGGCAATCCACTCGCGCAGGGCCTCAATCTCGACTGCTTTCAAGCGGCCGTCGGGAGGCATCTTCAGTCCCCCGGTCTGTTCAACCGCCTGCAGCAACAGGCTCTCTTTTGGCCGCCCCTCCACCAAAGCTGGCCCGGTCTCGCCCCCCTTCACAACCCGCTCGCGGCTGTCGAGCCGCAACCCCCCCCGGGCCTTTTCGCCGGAATGGCATTTGTGGCAGCGTTCAACCAACACAGGCCGCACACGGCGTTCGAAAAACGCC
>JBKDUK010000148.1:0-35323 GCA_046339535.1 Planctomycetaceae bacterium
TGCAGGCATCACCCGAACGCCGTCCGCTGGGGTCGGTCAGACGCGTAGATCAAGATTCGATCCACATCTCCGGGCCATGGTTCGAAATCCAGCAACTCACGATGCAAACGACCGATCGTCCCGGCGGGTTGATGCTCGAACAGCCCACTCCCAGCGGACGGCTCGCACGGAGCCTCGCCCTCCCGGAACAAATCATCCATTAAAGAACGCAGTGGGTGGAGGAGCGGGTGATTTTCCCGTTCCGTCCGGCGATGGATCCCTCAGCGGGGACGCGCGCGTGGTGACGATTTGCCGGGGCGTGGGTTCGTCTCGTCGAAGTTGACCTCCGCGAAGCATTCCCCAGTGAGTGTGTCGGCCAGACTCACACTCGCCTCCGGTGTCCACCCGCCATCGCCCGACAGCGTATTGTCCCCCGGGAACGACCCGGCGGGAATCGGCTCGATCCGAAACACCACGTCTTCGCCCCGAATGTCCTCCACCGTCAACAGGTAGTCGTCGATGACAATCGATTCACCAACCGCCAACTCGTGACGCATTTCGGGCATGTTGAACTCGGCACAGGGGGGGGGATGACAAACCACGGATTGCGGTGCGGGGACGCGAGGGGGTGGAACTATACCGGAGGGATGCGGAATGGGTAAACAGCGCATCGTCGCAATTGGGAACTGAGGAACTGGGAAACCTGGAGAGACTGCGTTCTTTAAAAACAAGGCTTCCCGTGGGACAGAGACGTCTTGGCACCGGATTCGAAAACGCGGAGTGGCAAGGCTTATCTGCCGGTATGAAGACGGGCGATTTGAGGAGGAAACCTTCATTAGCCTTTCAGCAACGCCTGTTTCGACGACTTCAGCATTCCACTGCGGTGTATTTCTGACCGGCAGTCTCCCGTAATCTCGGCCGGTCCGCAGGACCCCTTCAACTCAATTATCGGGACTGACGGTCCCCTCCTCTATTCGACGCCGATGTCAGCACGCTGTAAAAATTCAAACTACCGCCAAGACAGTAATTCAGTCGCAAACCAACAATTCAAGGTTCAAATCGATGGTGACGCCCGCCGCATGATACCCGGAGGTTGAGGAATGCCCCACGGCTCTCAGGTCGCCAGGATGTCTGAATTCCTAACAGAAAAATCCTTGACCGGGGTCTCTGGTGCGGTTTCCAATAGAAAATACCGGTTGAGTGCCGTAAATGCTGCCATCGACGAGCATCTCACCAACCACATTCCTCCGCATTTTCTCTCCAACAGGCAATTCCCATGCTGGTTGTCCAGGGAGCCACTTTAAGTTGCAGCTTTGGCACCGCCACCTCCTCTCTTCTCGTCCCCCCCGGAAATCGGCCGACTGTTCTGGGCCTACCAACGGCGAACATTGGTGACCATAGCCCCATCGCAAATGTCCCCCCGTTCGGACTCTGTTGGTCACTGGCCAACCCTGCAGTCGCTGCTGCGACGACAGCCGCCCTGGGAACATTGACCCCCATACCCTGCATCCCCGCCTTACCAACCCCTTGGACTCCGGGATCTCCAAAAACACTCGTCGCCACACTGCCAGCTCTCAATCTTATGTGTCGATGCGCGTGCGTCTGGGGCGGGATCGTCAGCATCCTGGAGCCGGGCCAGATTCTGGCGACAAGCCCCTGACCCGACACCGTCCGTCGCAGGAAACTGTCCCCCCGGCCGTGAAACCCTAAGAGAACCAAGTGCGGCAGGATTGGCTCAGGGAGTTCCAGGGAAGACCTGAACATCGCTCTCACGAGCATCCCGCTGACACCTGAACGAGGCTGTCCCATATTCGCAGCGCAAGCCTCGGCCCCGGTCAGACCTCGCTCGATGCTGCCGCAGCCCCCCGCAACAACCCGGAGCTGGTGTCCGCCAGACCGCCCGCCGGGTGATCCCCGCCCAGCCATCGCCGTCCCATTCCGCTCTCACCGACCGCGCGATCCATTCCTCGTTTCCCATGTCCGATTGTGCCGGTCTCAACGGTTTTTCCAGGATTCCCGGTCGACTGCTCCAGACATTTGGGGCAGTTCACGAAAACTATGCGGATTCTCTGATTGACAGCGCTTCGACTTCTGGTATCACAAAACAGACTCTTGTTAGACGGATCCTTCCACTCTGTCTGGCGCTCGACCGCTCGCGGCTGTCATGTCCTATCCGGCTGGCTCACTCCCACACTCCGACGTCTGGGCAATCTTCGCCTGGCTTGACGCACGCCTTGAAATGGCACTCGGTGCAACAAGTCTGAAGTCTTCCGCAAGCCGCTCCACCACGGCTCTTCCCGGGCTGCACGTGTCCCTGGAAGAAGCGCACAGTTTGATGCAACACCCCCTTGGTGGTGACCCCTGGAATCTGCCTCCTCCCGACTACGACGCTCTTCAAACCTGGATTGAAGAATCCCCTCTCTCATCCCTGGCCGGCACCCATCGCCTCACGCTGTTCGACCTGGCAGCGTTGGTCGCCGCGCTGGCACCGGAATTCGACCGCAGGTACGAGCGTCTCTATGGATTTCTCCAGGATGATATCACCGCTCGCCGTCCTTCGATTGATCTGCTGTTGAGCCTGTTTGGCGGAGCACACCGACACTCGTTTCGTATACGGTTTGGCGTCGATTCCCCCCTGGTGCGCGATCGCCTGATTCACCTCGATGTCGATCCGCATGCTCCCGATGCCACTTGGCTGGCATGCCGAGTCCGGCCGGATGAACAGGTCGTCTGCCTGCTGCTGGGGTCGTCTTCCGTCGACACGCGTCTCTCCCCGTTCTGCCGACTGATCACTCCCGACGAGACCGCAGCACCCGGGACCGATCTTCGACGCGTGGCACAGCTTGCTCATGTCTTCCAGGAATCCCGAAACGACTCGCCATCTCTCTGGATTTATCTTCAGGGGCCATCCGGCGCAGGCAGACAAACCTTCGCCCATGCCGTGGCTGGCCAGTCCCTTCGGCCGGTGCTCCACGCCGAGATCGCCCAAATTCCCGAAGTCTCTCTGGAGGCCCTTCTGCCCGTGCTGTGGCGCGAGGCAGAACTGTGGGGTGCCCTGCTCTATCTGAACGAGTACGACCAGCTCTCTCCCAGTGCACAGTCGCTCCTGCGCCGGCAGCTACGATCGGCGAAGTCCATGGGGTTCGTCTCGGGAAACTCCACCGTTCCCCCTCTGAACGACATGCTGCCCATCCGATTTGATGTCCCCTCGGTTTCCCATCGGCGGGATTGTTGGCATCACAGTCTGCGACTTTCCGGCCACACCCTGGGCGAGTCCGACCTCAACACCCTCGCCGATCGGTTCAAGTTGAACCCCGGTCAAATCGCGGCGGCTTGCCGGAATGTTGGCCATCTCAGGGTTCTGACGGGGTCCCCAACCGACCAGCCACTGTCCTCGCGCGATGTCTTCGCGGCCGCCCGGGCCCAGTCGGGGCACGATCTCGCGGGCCTCGCCAGCCGTATCGAAGTCCGCTGCGACTGGGACGATCTGGTTCTGCCTCCCGATTCACTCACGCAATTGCACGAGCTCTGCGACCGCGCCGCCCATCGCAATCTGGTGCTTGAGACCTGGAGATTCGGCCACATGCAGACACGCGGTCGGGGTACCGCGGCGCTGTTTGCCGGGCCTTCGGGAACGGGCAAAACCCTCGCCGCGGAGGTGATTGCCAACGCTCTGGAATTGGACCTGTACCGCATCGACCTGTCCCGGCTGATCAGCAAGTGGCTCGGAGAAACCGAGAAAAACCTTGACCGGTTGTTCACGGCCGCCGAAGGAGCCAACGCTGTCCTGCTGTTCGACGAGGCTGACGCGCTGTTTGGCAAGCGGTCCGAAGTACGCGACTCGCACGATCGTTATGCCAACCTCGAGGTCAGCTACCTGCTGCAGAAAATGGAGGACTACGACGGCATCGCGATTTTGGCGACCAATCTTCGGCATCACCTCGATGAAGCCTTTCTCCGCCGGCTTGCGTTCTGCATTCCCTTTCCTTTCCCCGATGCGACGTACCGGCGCAGAATCTGGTCGGCGGTGTGGCCGAGCATCGCGCCAACGGCGGACGATGTCGATTTCGGTTGGCTGGCGAATGAGTACACGCTCAGTGGCGGAAACATCCGCAACGTGGCACTGGCCGCCGCCTATCTCGCCGCCGGGTCCGGGCGGCCTGTTACCCAGGCCGACTTCCGCCATGCCGCCCGGCGTGAGTTCCAGAAACTCGGCAAGACCATCGCCACCGCTCCATCGGCATCAACCCAGCCTGTGTCGTCGGGAGCAGCCGGATGATCCGCAGCCTCGATCCCAACGCCACTGTCATTTCACCGCCTCGCCACTGTGTCTGGTCCGGCACAGCTGAGGCGGACGATCGTGGAAGCCTCCACCATTCTCCATTGTCAGCACACGGTCCGATATCGCCACTTCACGCGTTCGTCCATCGGCTTCGGGATTAGATCCCCACCATGCTCAGTCCTCTCGACAATCTTCTGCGTCATCTCTTCCTGAAGGCCCAGCTGGGGCTTACGACGGAAGAGCAGGTCGGGTTCCAGCCACCCGATCAGGATTGGCGAAACCACGTCTCCTCTCTGCAGGATCGTTTGGCACTGAACATCTACCTCATCGATCTGCGGGAGAATTTGAAACTGCGTTCAAATGCCGTGACGCGGACCGAGTCGAACGGCCAGAGTTTCGAACAACGGTCTCCCCTCCGCGTCGATTGCCACTACCTCATCACCGCCTGGAGTCCCGCCCGGTACACTCCCGCGATCGAACCGACAATCGATGAGCATGATCTCTTGTCCGGCGTGGTCCAGACGTTGTTCAACCTGCCGTCACTGATCCCCCGCGAGGTCTACGCTCCCACGCCCCTCCCCGGCGGATTTCCGGTGGACTTGGCCGATTGCGAACTTCCTGTGGCGGTGCTTCCCAGCGACGGCTTCCCGAAGTATGCCGAATTCTGGGGCACCATGGGGCAAACCCATCCCTGGAAGCCGGCGGTGTACCTGGTTGTGACCACCCCGTTCTTCCAGGCGAAACGTCAGTTCGGCACGCTTGTCACCACCCGCATCACCGAATACCGCCAGGCGGGACGGCCCGAGACGGCCGAGACCTGGATCGACATTGGCGGGACAGTGCGAGCCCCTCTTGGTCAGCCGGTGGCGAAGGCACGGGTCTCCCTCACTCCGCTCGCTCCGGGATTCGGTTCCCAAACAACCACAACCGACGGGCAGGGTCGGTTTGTCTTCGGAGGTCTGCGGGAGGGACAGCACACCATCACCGTACAGGCCACCGATTTGGGACCGCTCACCACTCCCATTTCCGTTCCTTCTCCCACTGGCAACTACGACATCCAGTTCCCCTAACTCCCGAGGAGTCGCACGATGATCTCTCTGAAAAACAAGGCCCCTGGAGTCTACTTCGACGAATTCACTCCGGGTGCGCCAATTCAGGGAATCGGCACCAGTACTCCGGCGTTCCTCGGTCCGACTGCCATCGGTCCGTTGAATACTCCGATCTTCATCACGAGTTGGGATTTGTTTCTCAGCATCTTCGGCAAGACCCCATCCCAGGAAGCCCCGTATCTCTGGTATGCGGTGCGATCGTTCTTCACCAACGGCGGCTCCCTCTGCTATGTCGTGCGGGTCTCCACTGCGAAACCAGATTTTCTGATTCTCAACGATTCGAGCACCGCCCCTGGCCAGCCATTGCTCAGGTTGGAAGCACGTGCTTCTAACCCCGCGGGCAACATTTCAGTCAGCGTGGACCGGGACCCTGCCGTCAACACTTCACTTTTTGTTCCGACTGGAACTTTGAGTAAAGCCACAACGTCGGGAGATCAAAAAGTGAGTCTTCAGAGTGCTGCCGAGGCCGCGAGCTTTCGCCCCGGGGACAACGTCCTGCTGGAGGCGCCCACCCCAGTGACAGTGGGGATCAAAGCCGTCGCTGGCGACACATTGCACCTTACCACGCCGCTGTCGGCGATTATCTCGGCGAATACCAATATCCGTTTGGCGAATCCTGCTATCGGAGACACGAGTTTCCGACTGCAATCCGGCGAAAACGTCTTCCCGGGCTCAATTCTCATATTGAACCCAGGCCCCAATCAAGAAGTAATCCGTGTCGCCCGAATCGAACAGGAGTATATCTCGCCAACCGTGAAGCCCTTGAAAGTCTTCCTCTCAGATTCCTCAGGACTTTCAAAAGAGATTGATCTGAGTGCTCCCGTCACCGTGGAATCTTGGGAATTCACAATTACCTTGACGTCCGCTTCAGCGCTGCAGGCACACACCCTTAAATATTCAAACCTCAGCATGGACCCAGAACACCCGAACTATTTCGAGAGCAAGATCAACTTCGATGACAAAGGGCTACTCACAACCTCGCTGATTCCAC
The DNA here is from genome assembly GCA_046339535.1 of Planctomycetaceae bacterium. Classification (GTDB taxonomy): domain Bacteria; phylum Planctomycetota; class Planctomycetia; order Planctomycetales; family Planctomycetaceae; genus UBA10511. Next base: position 6,362 of record JBKDUK010000148.1, read on the forward strand.
CACCCAGATCGACCACCACACCGGAGTCTTGGCCAAGACAATTGACGTCAGCAGCTTCCTTGGACGGAGGCACCCCTGACAACCCCGCAGCGCTGAGTTCAATTGACTATGAGAGCGCTCTCGCACAGATTGCGAAGCTCAAAGACATTAGCCTGGTTGTCATCCCGGGCGAGACGGACCCGGCAATTCAGCGTAAGGTTCTCGAGCATTGCGAGCTATTGCAGACCCGCTTCGCCATCTTCGATTCCCGCAGGGGCGCCCCTCCCGACAACCAAGGAGGCGTCGACAAACATCGGGGCGAACTGGATTCGCTCAAGGGTTTCGCCGCACTGTACTATCCGTGGATCACAGTTCCGGCCGCCGTCGGAACGGGAACAACCCTAATCCCGCCCTCCGGGGCCGTCGCCGGCATCTACGCCCGCACCGATGAGCGCCGCGGTGTCCACAAGGCCCCCGCCGGTGAAGAGGCGGTGGTGATGGGAGCACTGGGGGTCGAGCGCCCGCTATCCGACAAAGAGCACGGCATCTTGAATGAACAGGGAATCAACGTGCTGCGGGTCTACAAACCCGGTGGACGTCCCATGGTCGGAGGGGCCCGCACCACCGCGACGGACACCAACTGGAGATTCATCAACACCCGCCGTCTCTTCATCTACCTCGAAGGTTCGCTCGAGGTGGGCTTGCGCTGGTCGGTCTTCGAACCCAACAATCTGCAGCTCTGGCAGAAAATGAAGCGGACCATCACCGACTTTCTCACGCGGGCCTGGAGGGATGGCGCCCTGTTCGGTTCCAAGCGGGAAGAGGCCTTTTACGTGCGCATCGACGAGGCGCTCAACCCCTTTGCTGAACAGCAGCTCGGGCGTCTGCACCTGGAGATCGGAGTGCGCCCGACCTATCCCGCCGAATTCGTCGTCGTCAGCATCGGCATCTGGGACGGCGGCTCGGAAGTCAACGAAGGCTGATTCACCTGTTCTCATTCCCGGAGTCCCCCCATGCCCACCGGCGTCCTCAAGGATCCCTACGTCAATTTCAACTTCCTGGTCGAAATCGACGGCATCACCCGCGCGGCGTTCCACCAGGTCAGCGGTTTCGACTCCGCGATCGATGTCATCGAGCATCGCGAAGGGGGTCAAAACACCACCACCCGCAAACTGCCCGGGATGACCAAGTACTCCAACATCCAACTCAAGTGGGGCATCACCGATGATCTCCAACTCTTCGAGTGGCACCGCCAGGCGGTGCAGGGAGACCTGCAGCGCAAGAATGGCTCGATTGTGCTGCTCAACCGGAAAGGAGAGGAGGTCGCCCGTTGGAATTTTGTCCGGGCTTGGCCCTCCAAATACACCGCTCCCGAACTCACCGCGGAAGGAAACGATGTTGCCATCGAGAGTCTCGAACTGGCTCATGAAGGCCTGGAACGCGTCGGTTCCTGATCCTCGCGAAATCACATCTCCGGCTTCACCCGACCGCGCGACCGAACACACCGCACCGATCCCGCTGTTCACCAAGGCACCGCCATGCTGCAGACCGAGTTTGAATTCCAGCTCCCCTGTGGATACCTCGATGAGGAAGGGACCGTGCATCGTGACGGGGTCATGCGCCGCGCCACCGCCGCCGACGAGATCCTGCCTCTCAAAGACCCCCGGGTCACCAAGAATCCCGCCTATCTCGTCGTGATCCTGTTGTCCCGCGTCGTCATCCGGCTCGGAGGGGTCGAATCGATCAACCCCCGGGTGATCGAGAACCTGTTCGCAACCGATCTCGCCTACCTCCAGGCACTCTACAACGACATCAATCGCCTCGCTCCCCCCGATCCGGTGACCTGTCCCCAATGCCGGGCCGAATTCCAGCCGGAGACCGACGGCCCGGGGGGATTGTCGGCTACCCCCTGGACCGTCTCCGCCGGGAGGTAGCCTTTGTGGCCTACCACTTTCATTGGGCGCACGATGACGTGATGGCCCTGGAACATGCCGAGCGCCGGCAGTGGGTGGCGGAGATCTCGGAAATCAATCACCGCATGAACGAGCAGTCAGCAGCCTCTTTTCCATGACCAGTCCCCACCAGCCACGCTCCCTCCTCTCTTCCGCGGGAGGAATCGGTCAGCAGACCCGCTCCCTGGCGGAACGAGTCTGTGCGCGCCTGGCCCGCTGCACGGCCATGATCAACGTTCCCGACATGACGGTGCTGAACCCCCACGTTGACCGAGTCGTGCGGGTGCTGCCCCAGCCGCACTCCCACACGCATTCCCACTTCACCATCGCGGGGCGGTCGCCGGTCGATGCCGGTGCGAAACCCCCTCGCCTCCATGCCACCCCCCGGGCGTTTCCCGCCACGCAACCGGAAATGGCGGCCCGGCTGCACCAGGTCAGTCCGGTCGTCGAGCGCATCGTGAGGCAGGTGCGGCGGAACGAAATCACACCCGGCGCTGTGACGCCGCCGGCCCCCCCCAGTCCCCCTCCTCTGGCTCCATTTTCCCCGGCGGAGTCCCGAATTGGCCCGCCGCCGGCGGCGGGGCACGGGAGCCTCTCGCCCCGCGAACCGGATCCCGTCGTCACGCGTGTCATTCCGCGGTCTGCGCCGTCGAATTCGGAATCTCCCGACACAACCCCGATTCCGCCGGCGGCTCCTCCATGGCCGGCGGCCAACCCACGTCAGAGCCCATTCCCCGAGGTCTCGCTCCCCCGGCCCGCGCTGACGATGCCCGAGGTTGGAGAGATTGCCGACAGGGTGATGGAATTGCTGAACCGCCGCACGACCGCCATCCAGGAACGCCTCGCAGCAGGAGAATTCCATGGCCGGCGTTAGACGATCATCGCAGGCGGGCGCGCCCGTCGCCGGGCAGCGGGCAACCCAATTCGAAAAGGCCTTTCTCGTCCCACTGTATCCGGAATCCGCAACTCACATTCCGGTGCAGTTCAACCCCGAGGAATACACGCTCACCAAAGAGGTCAATTACGCAGAAGCGACCATCCCGGGACTGAACAGTCCGGTGCTGCAGTTTGTGAATGGACAGACACAAACGCTCGACATGGAACTGTTCCTCGATACCTACGAAGAGCAGGGAACCGACGTCCGGGAATGGACCACCGCCATCACCGATCTCATGACGACCATTCCCTCGACCCACGCGCCGCCAGTGGTGCTGTTCGTCTGGGGCTCGCTGCGATTTGTCTGCGTGGTCGCCCGGGTGACCCAAAAGTTCATCCTGTTCCGGCCCGATGGCGTACCGGTCCGGGCGCGGCTGCAGGTCCAGTTTCGCGAATTCGCCGATCCCGACCTGCAGTCCAAGGCGAACAAGCACGAGACCGCCGACTACAGCAAACTTCACACGGTCTGCGACGGAGAGACGTTGTCCACCATCGCGGCGAGACTCTACGAAGATCCGCAGCTCTGGAGACCCATCGCCCTGGCGAACGGCATCGACAACCCGCGCGAACTCGCCACGGGCCAGCGCCTGGTTGTCCCGCAGTTGCCCTACCGCGATCCCCTCACCGGCGAGGTGGTGCTCTGACATGATTTCCCAGGCCACCTACGTTCCCGATTTCTCCTTGCGTCTGAATGGACGGGTCATTCCCGAAGCCCTGAGGGCCAGCATCATCAGTGTGCGTCTGGAAGAAGGCATTCCTTCCATGACGAATCAGGATTGCAAGGGCTCGAACGCCGCCGACCGCGTGGAGATCGAAATCGCCAATGACGGTCTGCGTTGGGTCGAACAGCATATCAAGGGACTGGGCTTCAAGCCGTTCCCGACGGCAATCAAGGTCGGTCCCGTGCGGGCGGCCGCCTTGTCGGAAGGGCTGTTCGATCTCGACAACAAACTCGAACTGTCGCTCGGTTACCAACCCGCCCGGATGGTGGATGTCTTCGAAGGGGAAGTGACCGGTGTGAAGGCCTCGTTCCCCGGTCGGGGAATGCCGGTACTGCGTCTGATCGCGCACAGCTACCTCAACCGGCTGACCCAGGGATCGTACGCCCGGGGATTTGGTCCCCTGCCCGACGCGCTGATTGCCGCCATCCTGTCGGCCGAAAATCTTCTTCTGCCCCTGATTGACCCGGTGGTCATGGGTGCCTCCACGGCCATGGCGGTGTTGAACACCCTCTTCAATCGGGCTGGAAAAAAGCAAACGGGCCAAACCAATTACGAGTTGCTCAAGGAAATTGCCGACACCTACGATGCCGACTTTTGGGTCGATGGCAACACCCTCGTTCTCTCCCGACTGATCGGCAAGGAACAGAGTCCATCGACCCACCTGCGCTGGGGCGAGTCACTGATCTCACTCTCTCCCGAGGTGACCACCATCGGGCAGGTCGCCGCGGTGGGAGCGAAATTCACTCTGCCCATGCTGCCCAAGCTCGACTTCTTCGTGACTGTCGGTTGGGATTTCGACCGCGAGGCTGTTCGGATCAATGTGATTCCAGGGGTCGCCGCGGCGGCCACTCCATCCCTCTTGGGATCTGTCGTTGGTACTGTCAAATCACTCATCGACAATAAGCTGACCAATCCCGTCGACATCACCTCGAGCGCGCTGGCCCTGACGCGCATGTTGCGTTCCGTGGTGAACTCCCGCGTCACGGCGGGAGGACGGGCTGTCGGCAATCCCCAGCTGCGCGCCGGCTCGCTTGTGCGGATCGAGGGAGTCGGGCCGGATTTCAGCGGCGACTACCGCATCATCTCCGCGACCCACTCGTTCGACAGCGGCGGCTATTTCACCGACTTCCAGTCCCGCCGGGAGCTCATTCCATGACGGACCATGAAGACTGCGGCAAGAAGCTGTTCGGTGTCTACCTCGGACGGGTGATCAGCCAGCTCGATGAACTCGGGCTCGGTCGGGTGCAGATCCAGGTTGGTGTCATCGACAGCCTCGACCCCATGCCCATGGCGCGGGTCGCCACCCTGATGGCGGGCATCGCGCATGGGGCCTATTTTCTCCCCAACATCGGGGATACGGTGCTGGTGTCATTCGAATCGGGCGATCCCCGCTGCCCCATCGTGATTGGCAGTCTCTGGAGCGCCGATGCGCCGCCCCCCCTGTACAGCCCCCTCCCGCAGGTGCGCGCTCTCCGTTCGCCCCTGGGCAACCAGTTGGTGTTTGATGAGTTGAAGGGAACCACCACCATCCAGGGAGGGGTCACCCCCCCGGCCGCGGTCCCCGCGCCGGCCCTCTCGGTGGGAGTTCCATACCAGACACTCGAGCTGGGCCCCACGGGGGTCCAGGCCCTCTCCCCGGTCAATGTGACACTGCAGTCGGGCACCACCTCGATCCAGGTCACCCCCCTGGGCATCACCCTGCGCTTCGGGGCCAGTGAAATCACGCTGTCGGCCGAGGGGGTCAACATCTCCGGTCCAACCGTCACCGTCCGGGGAGCGGGCAATCTCTCCCTCTCCGGGGCCAACATCTCCCTCGGTTGATCCGGGAATTCATCGATGTCCACCGCGTTTGACAAAGCATTCCTGGGACAAGGCTGGGCGTTTCCCCCAGCCCTGGATGGCCGGGGTCATGTTGCAACCGCCTCGCTTGAGGAGGATGTCCGTCAGGCGATCGGCATCATTTTGGGAACCGACCGCGGCGAGCGCGTCATGCGCCCCGATTTCGGAGCCGGTCTCAACGCGTTGGTCTTCGAGCCCATGACCGCCGCCACAATCGCGCTCGCCCGCCATCGGGTCGAAGAAGCCCTCACCCGGTGGGAACCGCGAATCGACCAGGTCCAGGTCACTGCCCACCCCGATCATCGGCGGGCCCAACTCACCCTCGAAATCCGCTATCGGATCCGCGCATCCAATACGTTCTACAATCTGGTCTATCCGCTCTACCTCGTCGAGGGGCGCACGACATGACCCCTTTCGATTCCCCCTCGCTGGTCCCCGGCTCGACGCCCGAATTCGCTCAGGACCTGTTGGCCCGGATCCCGGCGCATCTGCCAGACTGGAAGCCCGCCCAGGGGGAGCCCGGTTTCGCCCTGGTTCAGATTCATGCCCGCTACCTGCGCGCACTGGCCGAGCGGGTCAACCAGGCCCCCGCGAAAAACCAACTGGCCTTCCTGGATGGCCTCGGAATCAACCTGCTCCCCGCCCAGGCGGCCCGGGCCCCCCTCGCGTTCACTCCGCTTCCCGGAATCGCCCAAGGCCGCATTCCAGCCGGGTCCCGTGTCGGAGCCGCCGGTCTCCAGGGAGAGACCATCCTCTTCGAAACCGAATCGGCCATCGCGCTCGCCTCGGCGAGTGTCGCCGAGATCGTTTCCGTCTGGCCTGGCCGCGACCAATGCACCTTCCACCAACAGGCCGCGCTGGCCGATCAACCTTTCACGCTCTTCGCCGACGGCCAACCCATTCCTCATGAGTTCTACCTGGGACATGACTCACACCTCGCGCTCGCCGGCGACGTCGTCGTCGAAATCCGGTTCGAGCTGGAGCAGGCCTCGGCCGTACCACTGGCAACGTCCTGGGACTATTGGGATGGCACCGCCTGGCGCGGCTTCGTTCCGTTTGCCAAGCCCTCGACCAACGAACCAGAGTCCTCACAGAGCATCGACGGCACGGCGGGATTCACCCGCTCTGGCCGCGTCCGGCTCCGCTCTCCGTGTGCCGAGTCGAAACCGCGCACTCTCGGGGGAATTGAGACGAGTTGGATTCGCTGCCGACTGAAGACTCCCCTCATTCCCCCGGCATCCCTGACGCTCCCCACCCTGCGGAGGGTGACCCTGCGGGCCATTCTCGATCGGGACGCGGCCGACCTGGCCCCCGATCTGGCTTTTGAAAACACGGTCCGTCTCGACACCAGCAAACCTTTCCGCCCGTTCAGCGCCACTCCAGCCGCCGGCGATGTGTTCTACCTCCTGTGCGACGAACCTCTCTCCAAGCCGGGCGCCACAGTCACGGTGGCGTTGGAGGCCTCGCTCAATTCGGCCCAGTTGCTGGATCCCCTCCCGACCGTGAAGTGGCAGTATTGGAATGGCAACCGTTGGACCGAACTGAGTCTGTCCAATAATCAGGCTGGAGTCAGCACGCTCTCAGCCACCGGAAGTCTCAGCTTCCCAGTTCCCTCGACCATCGCCCCAGTTGAACTCCACGGACGGAAGGGATTCTGGATTCGGGCCCTGCTCGTCTCGGGGGGCTACACCCGGTCACAGACGTTCCAGACCACGGTGATCATCCCTCCGCCCCCAGACAAACCCAACGGCGAGCCAACGACCCGGCAAGTTCCCATCACCACCGAGGTTCCCGCCCGTCCAGAAATCTCCAGCCTCAGCATCGGCTACCGTTATGAACCGGGAGAACAACCTCCCCGGGCCTGCCTCGCCTGGAATGATTTCCGCTGGAGCGATCTCACTTCGACCCTGGCCGCGGGCGTCTCCAGCTCTCCTTTCGTCCCGGTTGAAGACGCGAGTCCGACGGTCTACTTCGGATTTGATCAACCGCTTCCGGTCGATCGGGTCGGTCTCTACCTGGGGGTGCGCGAGGCAACCGGCCGCGGCATGGGAATACCGCTGCGCTGGGAATACTGGAACGGTGAGCAGTGGCGCGAACTCGCCGTCGATGATGAGACCCACGGGTTCGCTCTGCCGGGAATCGTGTCGCTCACCTGGCCGGGACTGGAACTGCCCGAACCCACCCCGATTCTCTCGGCCGACGGCACCACGATCACGGTGAGCGACCCCCGCGACGCCCAGTCCTTTCGTCCCGGGCAGACCATCCAACTTATCCATCCCGACCGCAGTGAATTGGTGACCATCGCCCAGATCGATGGCCGTCGTTTGCAACTGCGCGAACCGCTCTCGGGCTCGTGCGTGGGTGGCACACTGGCCCCCGCACCATTGGCCCGGTTCGGATCCCCCCGAACCTGGGTCCGGGCACGCTGGCGCGAGGCAGGGCAGCCGGAACCCGCCACGATCGACGTGGTCCGGTCCAATGCCGTCTGGGGATCCCAGGTCCAGACCGCTCTCAATGAGATCCTCGGATCGGGTGACGGTCAGCCTGGTCAGGCGCTTGCCTTCCGCACGACTCCCGTGCTGGAAGGAGAAGTCATCGAAGTGCGCGAGCTTGATGGACTTCGGGCCGAGATCGAGCTTCCCATGCTGCTCGATGACCTGCGGTCGCACGGCCTCGATGCCAGCGCCGTGCGGACGGTCTTGCATCGCAAGACGGGCCGGGTCGTTGAAGCCTGGGTTCGCTGGCAGTCGCAACCGCACCTGCTGTTCTCGGGTCCTTTCGACCGACACTACGTGGTAGAACGCGCGACGGGCCGCATCCTGTTTGGAGACGGCGTGCGGGGACGCCCCCTTCCAATCGGCCGCGACAATGTGCGGGCAACCCACTACCGTTCGGGAGGAGGGCTCTCGGGAAACGTGCCAGCCGGCGCGTTGAAGCAGATGCTGTCGGGGGTCCCCGCCAAAAGTGTCACCAATCCGCGTGCGGCCGAAGGGGGAGCAGACACCGAGACCCTCGCGGCCGTCAGCCGCCGGGGTCCCCGCTTCGTGCGTCACCGCCGACAGGCGGTCACCCTCGCCGATTACGAAGACCTCGCGGTCGAAGCCTCCCCCGCGGTCGCGGTGGCCCGCGCGATCGGACCCCGAAACTCCCGCGCGGACGCTGCCGCGGCGCGTCTGCGCATCATGATTGTTCCCCATTCCACCGATCCGCAGCCCTGGCCTTCGTTTCAACTGCGTCAGATCGTCGGAGCGTTTCTGCGGGCCCGAATGCCGGCCGGTCTGGCCGGCGGGCTTGTGATTGACGGACCGTCCTATCACCCGATTGGAGTGTCGGCCACCGTTTCGCCAGTCGATCCTTCCGAGGCCGGGCCCACGGCCGAGCGCGTCCAGCGACAGGTCATGCGGTTTCTCCATCCCCTCACCGGGGGCCCCGAGGGAACGGGTTGGCCCGCCGGACGGGATGTGTACCTGTCCGATCTGGCCGCCCTCCTCGAGGCGGTCCCCGGTGTCGATCATCTCGACGAATTGATGCTGCTCTCCCGGGGGGTTCCCCAGGGAGAGTCCGTGGTGGTGGCGGATGACCGGTTCGTGGTCGCCGGCCCGGTCCAGATTCGACTTTCACCGGGAACCAATTCCTGAGCCTGCCATGCCCCTGCCACTCCCCAATCTCGATACGCGCCGCTGGTCCGACCTCGTCGAGGAAGGCCGTGCGCAGATTCCCCGGTATGCCCCCCCCTGGAACGACCACAATGTGCACGATCCGGGAATCACTCTCATTGAACTGCTGGCCGCGCTGGTCGAACAGGACATCTACCGGGTCAATCGGATCCCCGAGCGGCACCGTCGCAAGTTCCTGGCACTGGTTGGATTCGCCCCCAGGCCGGCACGTCCCGCCCGGTGGCTGCTCCCGTTGCAATGCCGCACGGCCCCCACCCCCACCCAAATTCCCGAGGGAACCTTCTTCGCCAACGCCACGACGAAGCCCCCCGTCTGGGTGCGTACCGTCTCTTCCCTCACCATCCTGCCGTTCGAATTGGAACAGGTCGAGACTGTTGATGGCGCCGGCGTCACCCAGTCCCTCCCGGCCAGTGGGCCGCTTTGGCCCTTTGGCAGAGACGCCGCCTGTCCCGAGCGGCAGCACGTTGTCGCTCCCGGAGAGACTTATGACAGCCTGACGCGACACTACGGCCTGACCCAACTCGACATTCTCGCCGCGAATCGGCTCGCCAGCACCACGCTTCCCGTGGGACGCCGATTGAGCATTCCCTGCGTCACTGCACTGCAGCTTCCGTTGATCGACACCGGGGGAACACAGCCCTGGCCCACCGGACAGTCCCTGCGCATCTGGTTCCAGATCGCCGGATCCCGCCGCGGCCCGGAAGAGCGCCAGCGACTGTTGGCCGAACGCACCGCCCAGTGGGACGACTGCCAACCCTTGCGCCCCGCGAAGTCTTGCAATTCAACCGAGTCAACACCGTCGCCTGCCGCCGCGGAATTGTTCGCCTCCGCCCCCTTGCAGCACCATTCGGTCCGTACCGCCTGGGAGTATCTCTCCACCACACCCCAGGGGCCGGCCTGGAAAGCGTTTTCGGACGACTCACCTGGCCTGGTCGATGAGACCCGCAGCCTGACTCTCAGCGGACACGTCAGCCTCCCCATCCCTCCCGACATGCACAAGGAGACACGGGACAAGGGCCAACAATGCGTCCGGATCCGGTGTCGGGTCATCGCCGGGCAATTCGACGCACCACCACAAATCGCCTCGATCTCTCTGAACGGCATCGAGGCCGAGCAGGCGGTGCCGGTCTGCCAGACGTTCTCACTGGCACCGTCGGCCACGATTCCCGCACCCATTCCCCAGCCGGGCCAACCCTCCGGTTTTCTTGCCACATGGGATTCCTCAGGCACGATCACCTCACTCGACACCACCATCCGTCCGGGTCAGCCCCCGTTGCAGATCCTGGAGGTCAGACCGGCCCCGACGGCGACTCTCCCCGCCCGCATCACGTTGGATGCGGTGGCGGTTGGGATCGGCACAGGGTTGCCCCATCAGGAGCTCTGGCTTCCCGAGACCCCTGCAGTCGCCGACTCGGTCCGCATCTGGACTCTGCACAACCAGATTTGGGATGAGTGGACCGTCGTCCCAGACCTCGACGCCGCCCGCCGGGCCGATCGTTGGGTCGCCTGCGATTTCACTTCGGGACGGCTCACTTTCGGCGATGGAGAACGGGGCCGTGTTGTTCCCCGAGAGGCCCACGTTTTCGCCCGCTACCACAGCACGCGGGGGGCGGCGGCGAACACCACCACCTCCCAGCCTTGGACGCTGGCCAACACCCCCCTGCACAATCCCCTCGCTGCCAATCTGGCGAACCTCGCAGACAAAGTCAGCAACGGCGGTCCGATTCTGGTTCGCGAGGGAACCGAGGCCGAAACGTTGTCTCAGGCGCAGGGACGGGCTGTCGAGTTCCTGTGGGCGCATGAACGTCTGGTGGAAGCGTTGCCCGCGGGAAGCGAGTCTCTGGATCAGGCCCATCCCCGGGCGGTGCTCCAACTCGCCGCTCCCCCTCGGGCGGTGACCCTGGCCGACTTCGAGCGGTTGGCTCTCGAGACTCCCGGAACGACCATCCGCCGGGCCGCCGCCACGTCGGGAATCGATTCCCGCTATCCCGGCTTTCACCGGCCTGGCACCGTGACGGTGGTGATTCTCCCCGAGTTGCCGCAGGGCTGTCCCACCCCCTCACCGGGTCTCTGCCGGGCCGTGCAGCAATACCTGCAAAGGCGTGCCCTGCTGGGCACACAGGTGGTGGTGGCCGCCCCCCGCTATGTGGCGGTCGGGATCCAGGCGCGCGTCACCACGCGTCCCGGGATCGACAAAGCCCGGGTTCAGAGTGAGGTGCGTCAGTCTCTCGACCGGTTTCTCGACCCGCTCGTGGGGGGGCCCTGTGGGCGAGGCTGGCCTTTCGGACACGATGTCTATCGCTCCGAAATCCTCCAGGTCATCGACGCGGTGGCCGGGGTCGATGCCGTCACCCACCTGCGCCTGGTGCCCGATGCGGGAGAGGCGCAGTGCGGCAATGTCTGCGTCCCTCCCGGCTGGCTGGCCTGTCCCGCCCCCCACGAACTCGAGGTGCTCTGAGCACACCCCCACCATGGCGCAGATTCCTTCATTCCCCGAAGTGGTGACGTTTCGCGACGGAGCCCGGCTCACAGCGGCCGATCTTGGTACCGCCCATGCGGCGGAACATCGCCATCGCGCGCTGCATGTGCGGTTGATGCACCAGGCGTGGGGCGTCGCGACCGGTTTGGACGTGACTCTCGACCCACAACTCCAGTCCGTCGTGGTCTCATCCGGTCTCGCCTACGACTTGCTGGGTCGCGAACTGCGGCTGACTCGGCCGGTGCGGTTGCCTGCCCCCGCCTTTCAGTCCGCCGATCTCCGACTGGTGATCATGGCCGATGAAGATCGCCCGTTGGTCACGCAGGGAGCCTGCCTCGACGGCGAACCCGTTTCCCGCGGAATGCGGCCGCGCCTTGAATGGCGGGAACCCCACCGAGTTCGCCACGGCGAACAGGTGGTGCTGGGAGCGCTGCAGGCCGACCTTCGCCGCTTCGACCTACACGAGCGACAACAGGCCCGTCCCTTCCGACGCCCCCGGCTGGCCAGTGCTCTGTGCCGGGGAGATGCCCTCAATTGGTGGCCTTGGTCAACCTCATCGAACGTCCCTCTTGGTTTTGCAGCCAAGGTCGATTGCCGCTCTGCTGAGTTCGGCGCCCAGCCGGTGTATTGCGTGCAGTGGCTGGCGAATGGCCAATCACCCGTTTCTGGTTCAACCACCGGTCTGATCGGTCCCTTCACCTCGATCGATGAACCGTCCCCCACACAATTCACGCTGCGCGTCTGTTTCGCCACCCGCGATCCAGCCGACTGGCCTTGGAATCAGATTCTGTCAGCACTCCGGTCAGGCTCCCTGCTCTGGACTGGAGTGGAAGTTCGGGGGCTGGAATGACGTTCACCACATCGAGAGCATCATGATGGACCAAGAGCTGCTGCAAGGCCTGGGAGACTCCGTCGGGTTTTTCGACGGCCAACGGTTGACCGCCGCCGATCTCTCGGCCGCCCAAGCCGAACATCAAGCGCTCCGCTGGCTGCACAACCGCACCCTACATGACTGGGGCCTTGTCGTCGGCCTGTCGGTTCACGCCGAGAAGGGGGACCGCGAAGTGACCATTCACCCGGGCTACGCTCTCGACAGCCTGGGACGCGAGATCATTCTGCGCGACATGGCCCGCTTGCCGATCCCCCCCATCGCAGGCCGGGGGGATTCCGAAACCGATTTCTTCCTGACGATCGCCTTCCCCGATCGGGAAGACATCGTTCCCCGCGAGACACGGGAGGGGCTGTGTGCCGCCGAAGGGGTCGTCCGCCTGGGGGCCGAGCCGGTCTTCGCCTGGACCGCCAATCCGAATCTGACCTCCGGACGGGAGCTCGTTCTCGGGCAATTGTTCATCCGGAACTGTCAATTGAGCCGACCTGCGTCGCCGACGGGCCGGCGCGCGGCACGGCCTGCTCAACAACCATATCTCGCCGCCGGCAAGACACTGCCGCAAGACACCTCGTGGCGGTTTCTTTACCCAGACAACTCCGGGTCGCCCATCGGCGTCGCCACGACGGTCGATACCTCCGCTGGAAGGTTTCAGCAGACTCCCCACTATCTCGCCCAACTGGGAGGCACACGGGTGTACTCCTCGCAAGGAAGGGTCACGGTGTTCGATGGATTCGTCCATGTTTCCAACGCCACCCGCAACTCGTTTGATCTGCAGGTCGTCATGCCCAGCGGCCTGCCCGTGGGGAAGAACGCCAGCCTCAATGGCATCCTTCATGGCAACACGGCGCTGATGCCCCTCTTGAGAAAGCAACTCCAGTGGCATGTCTCGTGGATTGGAATCGAGGCCTGACGCATGATTCGACCTCTCGCGGACATGTACCTGAACAGCGATGGCGAGTGGAGACTGGCCAGCCGCCTCACGGATCTCGAGCTTTGCGAGGGAGCGCTCTCTCTCGCCTCCCTCCCCGCCGGCGGTCTGTACGCCACCGGTCACTTCATCGCCGGTCCCATCTTTCTCCCCCAGACCAGCACCGGGGTGCGGCGGGTGCGGGTCCACGCCACCCTTCCGCCGAATGAGTCGGGCCGACTGCAACTGCACACCTGGTCCAGCGCCAATCCACAGGCCACCCCACCCACCTGGAATGCAGACTCTGCCAACGGCTGGCACGCGGCACCGCTCGATGCCACTGAATTCCTGGTGTTCACTCCGGCAGACACCTCCCACTGGTTGTGGGTGGCGGGAGTCTTCACGGGTGACGGCCGCAGCACCCCGAGGCTGCACCAGGTGCGCGTGGAGACCGATCCCGCCGGGTGGATCGACCAGCTTCCCGCCCTCTATCGACGTGACGCCGACCAGAGCCGTGCGCTCGCCCAGGTTCTGGCCCTGTTTCAGGGGGGCCTGGGTCCACTGGAGGAGCTCATCGCCGACCTGCCGCGACTGTTCGACCCCTCAGCCGCCCCCGATCGTCCCGCCCCCTGGCTCGACTGGCTCGCCGGGTGGGTCGACTCGCCCCTGCGCGAGACCTGGAGCGCCGCGACGCGACGAGAGGCCATCGCGACCGCCGTACAGCGGCATGCCCACCGGGGAACCGCCGCGGGAGTTCGGGCGGCCGTCCAGCGGGAGGTTGGGGTGACGGTACGAATCACCGAGCTGGCCACGGCCATCCAGCCCTGGCTGTTGGGCGAGGGGGCGCTGGGGCTGGAAACCCAATTGGCCGCGGCCCAGCCCGACGCCGCCATCCTGGGGACCACCGCCGTGCTGGGTGAGGCGGATCTGGACGGGGGGCTCGGCTGGGGAGCCTCGCTCTTCACAGACACCGCGCATCGCTTTCAGGTGGAAGTCTACGAGGCCGATCTGCGTGATCCCAACGCTCTCCGGCAAATCGAAGAGGTGATTGAGCGTGAGAAGCCGGCCCATACCCTCTGGACCCTGTGTGTCATCCGCGCCGCACTGCGGGTGGGGGTGCAGGCGCGGCTGGGGGTGGATGCCATCGTCGCCGGGCCCCCGGCTCCCTGGCGTCTGGATACAGCCCCGGCACTCGATGGCCCGGTGGTCCTGGGGGCGTCTCCCGCCGGTCGGCTGGGCCGAGCCGCGGTGGGGCAGGCCCGCGTTGTCCAGTAGTTCCTGTGTTGACCCATTTTTGAAGGGAACAGATCATGAGCAACCTGAGTGACCCCAAAACCGCACGGCTTGGTCAATTGGCCAGCCCGTCGCGCAACCGGCACTTCTATGGCAAACTGCTGGATGTCGATCACCTGGATCTTGAACAGGAATACGGGATCCGCCAGCGGTGGCTGCTCAATCGACTGACCTTGGGGGCGGGCGTGGTGCGCGGACTGAAGATCGCCCCCACCGCCGACGGAGCCGGTATTGTCGTCGGACCGGGCGTGGCGATTGACCAGTATGGACGGGAGGTTGTTGTACCGGGCCCCAGCCCGGCGATCGATCCCCGGCAACCGACGGACGACTGCGGGCGGCCGGATGGTGATCGCTTGACTGGATCCAAGCAGGTCTCCCTGTGGCTGGCCTACCGGGAGTGCCTGTCGGAACCGACTCCCGTACTGGTCGGACCGTGCGGAGACAGTCATGACTGCGAACCGGCACTCATTTGCGAACGGTTCGCCCTGCTGGTCCGTGAACAGATTCCCGAGTCGGCGGCCTTGAAATGCGGTCTCACGACATTCCAGAAGACGCCGCTGGATCCAAACACGCTTTCACAGGAAGTGGCGACACGTCTGGCCGAGACAACCGCTGAGGTGCAAGGCGACGGGGCCATCCCTCTGGCGGTCATCACCTTACCAGCAGACGGCTCCTCGGGCCCGATGACGATCGACACCACCGTGGCATCGCTGGTGTATGGCAATCCGCTGTTGGCGGAACTGCTGACGTGCATTGGAAATCACGGCGCATTACAGCAAGCACCGCCTGCCCCCCTGCAACCGACGCCGCAGCCGACACCGCAACCGACACCAACACCATCGCCGGTCGACGCAAGCGAGTTTACAACAATCGAAAGCGTTAACTGGGAATACCAAAACACATTCACTCTTGATTCCCTTCTGCGTGGGCTTGAAGTGGATTTCTCCAACCCAATCCAACCGACGGGCCCAGACCATAACGTCTGGTTTCGCGTAGATTTGGAGTATCCTGTAGCTCCCGTTTTTTCCCGGATCAACAGCATTTGGCCTACGACAGTTTTTTGCCAGAGGATTCTTGCGAAGAGTATCGATGTGGATGTAACTGGAAGGAGGGTTCGTTTTTTGCCCCACAACGAATTCTCATCAACCTTCCAACAGGTCTGCCAGCAACTGAAGCTCAAAAAAGATCACCCAGTGCTATGTCGTGTCACGATCAATTGTTCATGCCTGCAAGGGCCGAATGAAAAGCCCTACGTCGACGGCACATATTTTCCCTGGAAACCTGATCCGTTTCCCACCGGCTGCGGCGTGCGAGGCAGTCAGTTTGAAAGCTGCTTTTTTCTCCCGGCCAACCCGGGGTGATCTCACGTCTCGAACCATCACGGCGTTTCTGCAAGGTCGCCATTTGGAACGTCCCCCCTTTCGGTTCGACTTTTCTCTGCCCATACCTTCGCCCCCCTTCACAGGATCGACACCATGTCTGGACATCACAACAACGGCTGCGGATGCGGCGGGAACTGCGCGGGGAACTGCTCGGGAGGCTGCGGAGGGATCGGAGCCTCGTCCCTCGAACGGGTTCGGTATTTCTCCCGGCAGGTGGTGACCGCCGCCGATTTGACCCGGGATCAGGAATACTTCCGCGATTCGCTGCGCCGTCACAACCGGCTGTTGCATGGCTGGGGAGTGGTCTGTGGGGCCCGGGTGCGGGCCGTGCCGGGAACGTGCCAGTTGGTGGTCGAACCCGGCTACATTCTCGGCCCCCAGGGGGACGAGATTGTGATTGACCGGGAGGTGACCATCGATGCCTGCCAGGCGGGGTTGAATGGCGAATCGCTCGATCCCTGTGCCGCCCAGGTCGACCCGTGGTGCACCAATGTCCGTGTAGATCGCCCCGATGGCCGGCCGTTGTACCTCGCGATCCGGTACGACCAATGTCCCACCCGTCCCGTGCGGGTTCCCGCGGGGGGCTGCGGGGGAGACACCACGGCGTGCGAATACAGCCGCATCAAAGACAGCTTCGCAGTCAAGATTCTGCATGAGCTGCCGGCCAGCTACGCCAACCTCCGTCCCGCCCCGGCCACCCCCTCGTTTCTGCAGCAGCCGACCGCTGACCACGGGCGCGATACCCAACACGCGGATCCACCCGCCGCACGCCGCTGCGGCAGCCCCTGCCCCCCCTGTCCGGAGGACCCCTGGGTCATCCTGGCCGACCTCTTCATCCAGGACGGCAAGGTGATCTTCGTCGACTGCTTCAACAACCGCCGCCTCGTCGCCTCCTTCGCCGACTTCTACCACCTCTGCCCACCGGCGAAACCAAGCCTTTTGAAACTCGAATTCAATCCACCACGCGTGTTTGCAGGTGACCAGACGAAGGGAACCGTCACACTGGTGGCCCCTGCTCCAAGTGGAGGAGTCGACGTGAACATCGCCTACGATGACAACACGGTGTCAGGACCTCAAAAGGTGACGATAAAGGCCGGGCAGCGGAGTGAGACATTCGATCTACGAACCCCACCTAAAGATCGGACTCCTCTGAAAGTTACGGTAGCGGTTGAAGATGGCAACACAGTCTCGCAGTCAATTGAGCGAGTGGTACTAGCGAAGGTAAAACTCTCGCAAGAGGGTTTTCGCAACTGGTCCGGAAATAATTTACCATCCACAATTAACTTCTTCGCCGAATTGTCCGCTCCAGCCCCCTATCAAAAACCCATGCCACTACTGGCGACGAACAACGGAACTAACTTTCCCGGAGTTGATACCCCACTCACGCTTCCCAAAGGAGAACGCCGTATTCATTTTCCTCTGCGTCCGGAATTCGGTGAGCTGGAGGTCATGGGAATGCTGAATGACATGATACAATCAGATAAGATTCAGCTTACTAACAACCCGAATTAAGCTTTGGATATCGACCATATTCCTCCGATCCCGACAACATCTTTGTGTCGCCCACGACTCCACACACCTGCCATAGGGATTGATTGCGCCTTCTGCTTTCCCACCAGCTAACGCCGTCGAATGGCAACGCCCCTTGATGTCGTCCTGCGATCTCGATCTCCGGATGACACATCGTTCGTGAACCCAAAGTCCTCCGGGAATCCAAATGCGGCGGCGCCGCCACTGCTGCGAAGCAGCCTGTTATGGTGCTAGTAGAACGCGGTGTTATTCCCGCAACGCAAAGCTCGGCCGACGAGCATGTCACACTTTGGGACGTCGCTGGCCTTCTCGAGGCGGGTCTTGAATTCGATGATCATCCGCACGCTGTAGGCCCCAGGGTTGGTCGTACCCCGAGAGTCCTCCGCCGGCGCCTTGGCGTCGGAGTCGGCCTGCTCACTGCACGACAGTTTGCAGCCACTCGCGGATACGGGCTGGATTCCACCCAGAACCGACCACACGACGCAGTCCGTTACACGCGTCGGTCCAGATATTTCGACTTTTAACACGGAATTCGTCGCCAATCTGGACCAGTCACATTACCTGTCGACCTGCGTCGACAAGTTTCTTTCGACGAATCAACGAGGTTGAACGCGGCATACTAAAGTGGTCCCGTGTAAGCGATGTGTGTCTTGAATTCATACTCGGGATCACTCTTCTTAATCACGTTTCCTGCAATATCCATAAACTCGCCCGCTTCATTACACCAGCGAAAGTATCCGACTTCCTGTCGACTCCATTGCAGTTTTGACGCGTTTTCACCTTTGGGCCTCATAAAACGAAGGCGCTCTGTGCCATTCAAATCCTTCCAAATGAAGCCTTCATTATTGCGGGTGGGAGTTTTTGTCCATCCTTTTGGCTTATTTCTACTAAGCCACTGGAGTGTTTTTCCTCGAAGTGTTCGCATTGGAAATTCCATTCCAACCGCTTCGGACGCTGTACTACTGCTGGGCCTTGAGACTTTACCACCTCGTCTCTGGGCTCTCGCCTCTGAGTCATTTGCTGAAGCGTTCGACTCATTCGGTTGCCCTGAACGGCCATTTTTTGTTGTGGATGCTGCTTTAGGCTTTGAATTGCTGAATCCATCGCCAGCATCTTTTGTAACTGGAGCCGCTTTGGAGGTAGATGCGGGGACCTGGCTGTCTCTTTCAGCAGCATTCGGATGGAAATCATCCGTTCCCGTGGCCGGCAGCTTTTGCAGCTGTGGTTCGCTGGGAGGAACCGCGTTGTCATTCGCCACTCTGGCGTTCGCAGTTGCAGGATGCAACTCTGTATCAACTATCTCAGGATGAGCGAGGTTACCGCGTGGCTGTACGCCGGACTCTGGCCCAGCGGTTTCCACAGGCGTCGGTGCCGATTTGGCACGCGCATTCCCTGGCGAAGTATCACCATTGTGAACCATTGGCTCTTCGACTGGTGATTTGGGCACATTTCCGCCCGACTGTCTTCCAAGAGACGCTGAGGGCTGCGGTGGCTTCCCTCTTGGTTGCATACGATTGTTTCCACCTTGATGATGAAATGCATCCGCAGGCGGCTTTGGATTCTTCAGTTTGGATGTCGCATTTATCACTGATTGTTCCAATACAATTGGTTCCAATACAATTTTGATTGTATCAACTACTCCCTTGACAGCATCTGCCGCATTTTCTCCGAATTTTTGAGGGTCCTCGGCATCATAAGCGTCCTTGGATTCGATTGCAGCAATCGCGGCGTTGTACAAAGGATTCAGTTCATTAACTGTCATCAACGCAAGGTCTGTCTTTTTCAGATCTGTCCCGCGGTCCTCAAGCACCGTAATCGCCGAGCGAAAGAGCGGATTAAATCGGTAATTCATGGCGAACTTATATTTTTCGGCTTTACTCGCATATGGTCCTAAAAGTTTATTGGCCTTTTCTACGGCCTGAACATCTTCGCTGGAATTGAAGATTGCCTTGACGCCATCCAAAACCCCCTCCGCCTTGCGAAACGCTTCCAACCGATTTCTGCCCGGCAGAAATGGTGACCCCGCGGCCAAATCTCCATAGATTCCCCACAGTGTCTGTTGGACAAACGCGGCTGCCGCGTCTTTCCAGAAATCCTGTGGCTGTCTCGGTTGGTCAGTACCATTTCCGGTTTTCGAAGTTTGCGTTTCCCCTTCGGCCAAATTACTTCCGACAGTGGCGTCTGCAGTCGGAGTGCCGGGTGCCGGTGACGCGATCTCGGAAAATTGCGAGACGTTTTCCCCAACCATTTCCGACCGCACACTCAGACTTGAATCTGTGACCTTCGCCAAACCGGAATTCAACTCTGTCTCAGAAGCTTCCGCAGAGAATTTCGGAGAGCTGTTTTGCGTAAGGGATTGGTTATCGGCAATCTTCTGAGTCTCGCGCCGCTCCACACCAAAAGAAGCGTTCGACGCCTCTTCCGTCCGGCACATTTTGGCGTTTTCGTCCCACACCCCCTGAGGGCCCGGCGACGTCGCAGAAGCAATCGATGTGCACGTTTCGCTCTGCGAGCTGCTGGGTATTTTCGATTGGATCTCTGCCAGCGATTGCTGCTTCTGTTCCTCCTCCTCCGTCGCCTTCTGTACCCCTGGTGCCACCGCGGTTGTGATGGCTGCGGCACCTCCCGAGGCGACCGCGTCTCCGGCCGACCGGGCCTCGGCTTCACTCGCCGTCGCTCCCGCCGCCGCCTGGCCACCCCCCCGGGACTGCTGCACCACGTGCGCCAATTCATGCCCCAGCAGTCTCTGGCCAGACGGAGTGGCCGGAGAATATCGGCTGCCGCTGAAGACGATGTCTTTCCCCACCGTAAACGCCCGTGCCCCCAGCGCCTTGGCCGCTAGTGCGGCAGACGCATCGGTGTGGATCCGCACTCCACTGAAGTCGTGCCCCAGACGAGATTCCATCGTCGCGCGGGTCGGCCCATCCAGTGGCTGCCCCCCGCCCCGCGTCCCCAGGGCCACCATCTCGGCCTCGGCCGTTCCCACCTGCGACAGGCTTCGTAACCACTCTCCCGTCGCCCGATTTCCCGCCCTACGCTGCCATTGCAGCATCGACGCCATCAGCGAATTGGGCCGGCCACCCGGTGTGCGCTGGAGACCTCCTCCGGTCACAGCTGCTGCCGTCCGCTCGTGCCCAGTCTGCTGGGAATGGCCCTTTGACATGCAATCACTCATCGCTGAGATGGCGCATTCTCCTGCGGCCACCACGCGCCTCAAGTTCCGCCATCCTCCCAGCCGCTCTCTGACTTGTCCCGTCACAGAATCGACCGGGTTACCGTTCCACCCGTCGCCGCTCCACCGCCGGCTCCTCAGCCACCGCCGGCCTGGGAGTTTCCGACGGTCTGAATCTTCAGCCGTCTGGCCTGTTACGGCGACTTGTCCGGAACCTTCACTCTCAGAGCAAACTACCGGGGGTCGGAACCGGAGTCAATCCGTGACTTGCCTGGCTGCCAACGGTTTCCCAGACTGAGGTCCGGACTGTTCACTCCCGGCTCTCAAGGGCTGCCACTTCCCTTCCCTGGATTCGCCATTCCGCGAGGTCTTGCATGCGGTGCTGGAACGTTTGGCTTGGGGCGCGTGCCGCCCGTGTTATTGCCAGAAATGTGGTTTTCGTCGCAAGCCTGGCCGGGACCGCGTGGCTGCCCGCACCGGGGCTGGTTTTCGCTGCCGATCCCCCTGCCGAGCGGGTGGTGCAGGTCGAACTGCGGGATTCCCAGACGGAAGAGACCCTGGCGGGGCGAGTGTATCTCGTGGATCAGGAGCGGCGGCACTATTTCGCCCGCTCGGTGGCGCCCGAGGGCCAGGCGCTGGTCTACAACGTCGAGCGCAGTCCGCAGTCGCTCGAAAAGCACACGACGGTTTCGCCCCATCCTTTCGAGTTCACCGTCCCCGCCGATGCCACGCTCACGCTGTCGGTCGAGCGGGGAAAGGAGTATCACCCGCTCACGCAGGCGATCGCCCCTCCCAGCCAGGCGGGGGCACGGCAGAAAGTGCGGGTCCCTCTGCGGCGGTGGATCGACATGGCGGCCCGGGGCTGGTACTCGGGAGACACTCATGTGCATCGCCGGCTGACCGACTGTCCGCACCTGATCGAGGCCGAGGATCTGAATGTCGCCTTTCCGCTGGCCTACTGGGTGCGCGAGGCGCGGCAGCCGGGTGAACAGGGACCGGTCGCCGGGCAGCCCGCCCCCGCCGTGATCTGGTGCGGTCCCCGGCGCTGCCTCTGGCCGGTGAACACCGAGTACGAGCTGTTCACCGTCGGAGGGAAACCCCACACGCAGGGAGCGGTGTTCGTGCTGAAGCATCGCGAGCCCCCCCGGCTCGGCGCCCCTCCGGTCGCCCCGATCGCCGATTGGGCCCATCAGACGGGTGGGCTGCTCGACCTCGACAAGCACTCGTGGAACTGGACGGTGATGATCGTCCCGCGCATGCAGGTCGATTTGTTTGAACTCTCCAACAACCATGTCTGGCGGACCAACTTCCTGTTCCGCAAATGGACCATCGAGATGACCCCCACCAACTGGGGGCTGGAGATCGGTCCCGAAGGGGTCGACGAGGCGGGCTGGATCGACTGGGGATTTCAGACCTACTACGCGTTTCTCAATTGCGGGTTCCGAATGCGGCCCACCGCGGGAACCGGCAGCGGGGTGCATCCGGTTCCCCTGGGTTTCGGCCGGGTCTACGTCGAGGTGCCGGGCGAGTTCACCTACGAAGAATGGATCCGCGGCCTCGACGCCGGCCGCAGCTTCGTGACCACCGGACCAATGCTGTTCACCCGGTTCAACAACCAGCCGGCGGGAACCATCGTCCGCGACGCCCAACCGGGGCACCCCCTGCGGGTGCGGGGGACAGCCGAGAACCTGCGTCCCCTCGACCGCATCGAAATTGTGGTGAATGGCGATGTGGTCCGCCGCGTGAACCCCGCGAATCAGCCCGGTCCGCAGCAGAGTTTCGTCAGCCCGTACGACGAGACCCTCACCCTGCCCCACTCGGCGTGGGTGGCGGTCCGCTGTTTCGACAAGGGGGCCGATGGGCGGGAACGCTTCGCCCACACCGCTCCGATCCATGTGGAAATCGACGGCCGCGTTCGTCCCCGACGGCGTGAGGTGCAGCACTTCATCGAGCGGATGGAGCACGAGATTCAACGCAACCAGGGCGTGCTCGAACCGGCCGAACTGGCCGAGTACGAACACGCCCTGGAGATTTACCGCAACTTGTCGAAAAACGTTCGCGACTGACTGGCTCTCCCCCCCCGCCGTGCCAAAGTCGCGAGGCACGGCGGGGGATGAGCGGTGCAGACAGACTGCAGATCAGATGGTTCGGCCACCGGTCCGCTGCCGACGCTGGAATTCTTCCAGCAGCATCGGCTTGCGGTTCTGGTGTTTGATCCACATGTCCTTGAGGGGGAAGTCTTCCTCGTCGGACGGCTCGGCCCCTTCCACGATCCGCAGAGCGTCCCGCCAGAAGAGTTGGGCGATCATCACCTCTTCGATGGTGTTGTCGTCATCCTTGAGGTCGGGGTACTTCTCGAGCATCGCCTCGTACTTCTTCATCCCGTCGACATAGGTCGAGATTGCAGTGTCGAAGTCGGCCGAGCGGTACAATTCCTCGGCTTCGTACAAGGCCCGGTGGGCGGCTGCCATGTCGGCTTCCCCCTCGATCTTGCAGCGGGTCCGCCAGTACCGGTAGTTGCACATGTCCTGGTAGCGTGAGACCCAGTGCAGGGTCTTCATGTTCTCTTCCGGCTTGTCCTGGTCAGCCGCCTGGAACTGCTGGGCTTCTTCCTCGGTCACCTCCATGTAGACCCGGCCGATCGGACAGTCGAACTCTTCGCGGCCGTACTTGTTGGCCCACTCTTCGAACGCCTCTTCCCAGGCCGCCCGGGACTCTTCGCCAAAGTTCCCTTCCCGCTGCAGGGCGAGTGCATAGTCGATGAGGGCGCGGGCAGGATAGAAGCGGAACAAGGGCTCCGCCATGATCCGCTGGCGGTTCTTGTAACTGTCGGCCGCATCATTGGCCCGAATGAACCAGTCGCGGGCGGCGAGGTAGTTATCTTTCTTGTCGGGATTGACTTCGGGATCGAATCCGTTGGGGAACTGCTCCTTGTCGGGCTCGTTCCGGAAGAACTCACGGAACTGCTTCCACTCGTCCGACCGACCGATTTTCTTTCCCAGAGTATCGCCGGTGTACCAGTAGAGATCAGGGAACTTCTCATTCCGGTCCTTCCCCTCCATGTAGAACTTCACACCATGCTTCACCCAATAGTAGCGGTCGGCGACCGCATCCCATTCGGCCGAGACGTTGTAGGCAAGGTTCCATCCCTGGAAGTGCCAGACCTTCAGAAAGTGGGGCTGCAACAGCACGATCGACTTGATGGTCGAATCCAGTTCCGCCCACTCTTTTCGTTTCTGCTGGTCCTGCGCATCCATCCAAAGACGGCTCGTGGCGATCCCCCGGAAACCCAGCAAGAGCAGGTTCATGGTCGAGCTGGTGGGATCGACATCCCCCAGCGAAACCTCACCCAGTTCGTGCTGCTGGCGCAATCGGGAGAGCAAACCACCCGAGCCCGCCTTGACCCGCACCTCGGTTTCTCCGGGGCGCTTGCGAGACGGCTCCTGGTTGGCGTCGGGGGGCGAGCCCAACAGCACGATGGGCACCAGCAGCAGCAGAATGCCCCCCACATACACCAGCTTGCGTTGGAAAGCGGTCAGGTTGCTCATTTGGCCTCCAGTTCCCGGCACTTCAGGGCGAAATAGCCGACGATGATCCACGGTACGCAGAATCCGATCGTCGTTGCCAGATTGGGCAACAGAGCGGCATCCCAGGGAACATCAAACGAGTTGGCGACGAAAGCCGTCGCGTCGAATTGGGTGAAATCGGGGAACAGGTGCTTGACTCCCCACAGGGCATTGAGCTCGACATTGTCGATCGCCTTGATCACCCGCTGGGTGGTGTTGTCTTCGACCTCAATCTGGGGCCCAAGGTGGGTGGGCAGCCGGTAGAGAGATTCGAGCAAGCCCCGGCCGCGCATCTGCAGCTTCGGATTGTCCAGCAGTTTGTCGCTGGTCAATTGCTGGAGGAAATCGTGAGCCAGACGCCCCACGAGAAAGATGAACCCGGTCAGCATCGTGGCCACCGGTCCCTTGAGGAAGCAGCCCGACATCACCCCCAGCACGACGATCATCGTCAGCATCAGGAAGATCGAAAACAGTCCCTTGCCATACGCCGCGAGAAATGGACGATCGGGCAGGCGGATGAAGAGATCGGGACGGGCCATCCCCATGAACTGGCCGGGGGAGAGACAGGCGACTTCGACGTCAAGCTGGCCGCCGTCGAACACATCTTTCGCGAGATCGACCGGACGACCCTGCTCATCTTTCAACTCGAGCTTCCCTCCCTCGCCGCGCGAGTTGCGCTCGGTGACGTTGTAGCTGTTACGGCGGAATTCCCGGTTGAAGAAAGGCTGTAGCGGCACGCGGACGCCATTCTTCGCATTCACCAGCGTGAACTGTCCCAACAACTCCTGATCGACCTTTCCCTTGTGAGTCCGGAACGACTGGAAGGTCGACTCGAGAATCAGTTGTCCATTCTGGAGCCGATTCATGTCGACCCCCTCGAAGCGCCAGATCGCGCGGGCCTGGGTGTTCCCCTCGACAAACTGCCGGAAGATCACCTCATCACCCACGTTGACCCCCGAGGCCTCCATTCCCTGCTCGTCTTCCGACTTGCCTTCGCGGGTCAGGAACCGCAGTTCGCCATAAATGGGGACGCGGGCGGTCACCTGGCTGCGGAAATTCTCGGGGACTTGCCGCACAATCCAGACATAACCCACCGATCCCACGATCAGCAGCACCAGCAGGCCGATCCCGAGAAATCCGACAATCCGGCCGAGGACGATCTCCTGCCGGCGGACCGGCTTGGTCACCACCGTGTGCAGCGACCGCAGCCGGATGTCTTCGGGAAGTCCCCAGCAGGCCAGCAAGCCAACCACAGGAATCGTCAGCCAGGTGATGGTCCGCAGCACGAAGCTCACATAATTGCGGATCGCCATATCGGGACTTTGGCGAAGTTCAGGCATGAACCAGCCGGCGAACAGAAACAGCACGGCGAATACGGCGAAGACCCAGAGCGCCCGCTTGCGGGCCGCCTCACGGAAGGTATGCACCGCCAGGGCCCACACCCGCCGGGGTGAGGTCTGAAGAAAGTCTCGGATCATCCCGGTCGTGAGGTCAACCAGGCGGGCCAGACCGGGTGCCCCGGACTGCAGAAACATCAGCAGTCCGGCGATACCCCAACCCAGCGCCACCACCACCAGGCACACGACACCCCAGACCTTCAACCCGCTCAGCAGGTCAAACGGACGGGGATCAAAAGACAACTGCATGGAACTCTCCGAAGTACTTCCTGCCCGGGAAAACACTCATCCGGAAGGCCCCTCTCCAGACCACTCCAGAGAGGTCGAAGGGGACGGCTCGAGGTGAAACCCAATCCCCCGAATCCCCAAGCCCCCCTCAATTCGAGGGGGGGATATACCGCTGCCCCGGCCGGGCGGCACTTTCCCGCACCGTCTTGATGAACAGCTCTTCGAGCGTGGCGGTGGGGCTGTCGACCTCCACGACCTTCGACCCGTGCTTTTGCAGCACCGCTTCGACCTCTTTCATCGCTTCGGGAGGCAGCTTCGAGGTCTTGATCTGGGTCACTCCCTGATCCTTGAGCAGATCCTGAACCCGGCCGAAGACCTTCAACTCGCCGCCATCCAGAATCGCGATGCGGTCGCACACATCCTGCACGTCGGCCAACAGGTGGCTGCACATCACCACGGTCTTGCCCCGCTCCTTCAGACCGATGATCAGATCCTTCATGTCGCGCGACCCGATCGGATCCAGACCGCTGGTGGGCTCGTCGAGCAGAATGAGTTCAGGATCGTTGATCAAAGCCTGGGCCAGCCCGATGCGCCGGGTCATCCCCTTCGAATACTCCTTCAACTGACGCCGCTTGGCGTGGTCCAGTTGCACCATTTTAATCAGCTCGCGGGTCCGCTCCTTCCGCACTGCCGCAGGCATGTCGAACAAGCGCCCGTAGAAGTCGAGCGTTTCCTCGGCATTGAGGAACCGATAGAGGTACGACTCTTCCGGAAGATAACCAATCTTCTCGTTCTTGCTGACGTCGGTGGCCGGACGCCCCAGAATCGACACCTCGCCGTCGGTCGGGAACAGCAAACCCAACAGCAGCTTCAGGGTGGTGGTCTTGCCCGACCCGTTCGGGCCCAGCAAGCCAAACACTTCGCCGCGCTTGACATCGATCGACAGAGAGTTGAGAGCCTTCACCTTGGGACGGCCCCAGAAGTCCCGATAGGTCTTCGTCAGATTCCGGGTGACAATCACATTTTCGGGGGATGTCGACATGCAGTGCGGTTCCTGAGGCCCGACTCGCGATCACAACGTGAACGAAAGTCAATCTGCCGGCAAAAGTCCAACCTGAGGGAAGGGGAGGAAGACGGTTCCAATCGGCCCAGAGGATCGAAACCTCTCTCCCGCGGGCAGCCTCTCTACGCCAGTCCACCGAAGTTCGTTGGAAGCCGTGAGGACCTTCCCAGACAGTACAAACGCCCGAGGGCTCAGCCAGTCTACACAGCGGTTTCAACCCGGCCGAGGCCCCCTCCGACAGGCCCCTTCCGGCCCAGCTGCCTGCCTCCTATCGGCGTCCCCGCGATAACCATGCAAATCGATAGAGGTTCCGCGAATCGCTCACGGCAGCCGCGGCCGAGGGGGCTCCCAAAACCACGACAATCAGTTCGTCTTTGCCGCGTTCCCCGGTCGAGACGAGGCAAGATCCCGCCGCCGACGTGAAACCGGTCTTCACCCCCTGGTATCCCTCAATGCCCAGCAAGCGGTTCGTGTTGCGCCAGACCGCTTCGCGGGACCGACCATCGGCCTGGGTCACCATGGCCCGATGTTCGCGAGTGGAGACAATCTGGCGAAACAACGGATCCTGCAGTGTCGCGGCAGTCAGCCGGGCCAGATCTCGCGCTGTCGAAACATGTTTCTTCTGCGGAAGGCCGTGAGGATTGAGGTAGCGGGTCCCTTTCATTCCCAGCCGGGCCGCCGCGCGGTTCAGCTCGGCCACAACCCGGACCAGGGGGTCGCCCTCCCCCGACAGACGCTGGCCCAGGTGACGCCCCACGGCGGTTGCCGCATCGTTCCCCGACGGCAGCAGCATCGCGTACAACAGGTCGCGAAACGCGAGTGTTTCCCCCGCCACCAACTGGCTGCTCGATCCCGAGGTCTGATCGGACTGCTGGTCGAAGGTCACGCGCGAATCGAGCAGCCGCCGGTCTTCCGCCACCTTCTGCAAGGCGACCCGTGCCGTCATGATCTTGGTGGTGCTGGCGATATCGCGAGGCGTGGCCGCCCCCCCATGGTCCCATAGCAGCTCACCCGTGCGGGGGTCGGCAATCGCCCAGACGGCGCACGACGTGAAAGGAGGCCCCTGCAGACTGTCGGCCGGCTGACGCTTCGGCAACGGCTTCAGCGTGCTGGCCGCTGCGGGCACGACATCACGAACCGCGCCAGTGTCCTCATGGACGGTTGGCTCCTTCGCTTCGGGGAGACCTGCCTCATTCAACTCGAACTCGTCGAATGACGGTTCGGATCCATCCTCGGCCCCACCTCCCTCGGCTGCCACGTCTCGTTGGGCGACCACCGGCAACGTCTGATTGGGCAAATCCGCATTCCGGAGTGCACAGTTTCCGTCGGCCTCGGGATCTTCTTTCTCAGCCGGGGTGTAGTGATCCCAGACTTCCCGGGCGATCCGGGCACACAGAAGGTCTCCCTCGTTGTCTTCCGACCACCGCCGGTCAGCGTTTTCGGTGGTCAGCACACAGAGGGCGACCGGTCCTTTGGG
Organism: Planctomycetaceae bacterium; assembly: GCA_046339535.1. Lineage (GTDB taxonomy): Bacteria > Planctomycetota > Planctomycetia > Planctomycetales > Planctomycetaceae > UBA10511. The sequence goes on from JBKDUK010000148.1 coordinate 34,850, forward strand.
GGTCTCGAGAATGCCGGCCGCCGTCCGGACCGCCTCGGTCGACCCCGTCTTGAAGGCCATCTTGGCTCCCTCCGGCAGAAAACGCGGAAATTTCGCGCGGTCATCGCAGGTCAGCAGGTGGGCGTGCATTGCATCGCTGGCACTCGGGCTGACCAGCTTCCGCTCGTGCACCAACCGCAACAGCCCCACCATCTCATCGGCCGTCGTGCTCGACAGGCCGAACTCCCGGCTCCGTTCGGGATCAAGGGAGGTCTCGCGACGATAGACCTTGGCATGCAGGCGGGTATTTGGAAACCCCAGCTCACGCATGGTCTCGGTGGTCGATCCCAGACCAATCCGGTCGAGCAGCAGGTTGGTGGCGGTGTTGTCGGAAAAGGCAATCATCAGCCGCACCGCGTCCCCCACCGCCAGCCGGGCCCCCGGACTGAAGTGCGGCGTCAATATCCCCGCCCCGGGAACCTTGTCTTCTTCCCT